>NZ_WIPE01000052.1:70539-120258 GCF_009760835.1 Bacillus sp. EE-W1
GTCCAGTTGGCCCAGTTGGCCCAGTTGGCCCAGTTGGTACAGTTGGCCCAGTCGGCCCAGTCGGTCCAGTCGGCCCAGTCGGTCCGGTAGGAAGGGTAAACGGTGGTATTGGTGGTAATGTTGGTCCTACAAGATTAGGGTCAAATGCACTAGCTGATAAAGATTCATCGGGATTCAATCCATCTGAATAATTATTATTTGACATAAATTCACCTCCATAAAGCGTTCATTATATAGTAGATGCAAAACCGGAAGAAAATGACACGGACATTTGAATTATTGAAAAGAAATCTTAAACTGCTTGTGCAAGTTAAAAAAGTGGAAAGTTTATTGTATGTATAACATATGATTGATTTGGAAGAGGGTGATTATGTTGAACAAGCAAGGAATTACAATTAGTTTATGTATGATTGTTCGAGATGAGGAAGATACAATAGGTCGATGTTTAGATGCAGTAGAAAAAATTGTTGATGAAATTATTATAGTTGATACAGGTTCCATTGATCGAACGAAAGAAATTGTAGCTCAATATACCTCTAACATATATGACTTTCCATGGATTAATGATTTTGCGGCAGCAAGAAATTTTTCTTTTTCAAAAGCAACGCAAGAGTATATATTGTGGCTAGATGCAGATGACGTATTATTAGAAGATGCTCAAGAAGCATTGAAACTCTTAAAAAGAGAATTAGATCCTAAAATTGATGCTGTTTCGATGCCTTATCATCTTGCAATGGATTCTAACGGGAAACCTTTATATTGTACAAAAAGAAATCGACTTGTAAAGCGTGAAAAACAATTTCAATGGTTTGGAAAGGTTCATGAGTATTTAGCTATTTCTGGTGAAACTTTTAGTAGTAATGTTGCTATTACACATAAAAAAGAAAAAAAGGTAACAAATCGTAATTTGAAAATTTTTCAAAATGCTGTAGCAGCTGGAGAAGAATTGAGTCCGAGAGATTTATTTTATTACGCAAATGAATCTATGGATAACCAAAAATATGATGATGCAGTTATGCTATATGAAACATTCCTTAATCAAGACGAAGGATGGTATGAAGAGAAAATTTATGCATGTGGTAAGTTAGGGGATTGCTATGCAAAGCTTGGATCATGGGAAAAGGCAATTGAATCTTGCGTGAAGTCGTTTCGATATGATGTTCCTAGAGGAGAGAATTGTACAAGAATAGGATATATATATATGGAACAACAAAAATATAACGAAGCGATATTTTGGTTTAAACTTGCAACGGAAGTACCAATGGCGACGGAGAGTCCGTTTCATAGTCCAGCGAGCTACACATGGCTTCCCTATTTACAAATGTGTATTTGTTATAGCAAGTTAGGAGAGCAAGACAAGGCTTATTATTACAATGAATTAGCAGCTGCTTATGTTCCAAATAATGCTGCAATCGAATATAACCGCAAATATTTTCGGGATGTTTTTGATAAACAATATAAAGTGTAATAAGTTTCGTTTTGTTAGAAATGGTTTATCGTTATTCTAACTCTAATAGATTGGTTATATATTAGTGTATCAGTAATGGAACCAATATTAGGTGAATGAGATTTATATTTCAAATTCAATTTGCATAAGGAGTGTGTAAAATGAATCGTGAAAAAAGTTCTCTATATGAAGAAAAGTCCGAGCATTATTACAATGCAGCGAATCCGAATTTATTAAAGCACATAAAAAAGGAATGGAAAGAAGTTCTTGATATTGGTTGCTCGGGCGGTGCATTGGGAGTAGCTATAAAAGAAAATGGCACACGTGTATCTGGAATTGAGGCATTCCCAGTGGCGGCAGAAAAAGCAAAAGAAAGACTTGATCATGTGATTTTAGGGGATATAGAAAAAATAGATCTTCCTTATGAGGAGGAGCAATTTGATTGCGTCATATTTGGGGATGTATTAGAGCATTTATTTGATCCTTGGGCTGTAATAGAAAAAGTAAAGCCATATATAAAAGAAAATGGTGTAATTTTAGCAAGTATACCAAACGTTGCTCATATTTCAGTATTAGCGCCGTTACTTGCTGGAAATTGGACGTATACAGAATATGGTTTATTAGATAAAACGCATATTCGTTTCTTTACATTTAATGAAATGCTCCGAATGTTTTTAAAAGCAGGATATTCGATTAGTAAAGTAGATCGTGTATATATTGATCATAAAATGTATGAACCGTTAATTGAGGAGTTATATGGAATTTGTAAGAAATATCGTCTTGGAAGTGGCTTCATGGCTGAGACGGTCGTATTTCAGTATATTATTGAAGCAGAAAAATCGCAGTTATGAGTGCTGCTGAAAAAACAATATTATTTGTTACGTGTATAAATGATCGGAAAATGTATGCACAGTGCGTGCGGCATATATTGAGATTGGGAGTGCCTCCAGGATATATTGTACAATTTATGCCAATTCGGAATGCGAAAAGTATGACGAGCGGATATAATCAAGCGCTTTCGCATCCAGCGAAATATAAAGTATATATACACCAAGATGTTTTCATTATGAATGTGGCATTTTTATATGGATTACTTCAATTATTTAACGAACATGAACATCTTGGAATGATTGGAATGATTGGAGCCCAATATGTTCCTCCAAACGGGATATGGAATGAAGGCAGAGGAGTTGTTGGGAAAGTAATTGGTTATATGAACGATTTATTTTATATGGCAACTCAAGAACAGCCATACCATGAGTCAAAAACATTTATGCCTGTGGAATGTATCGACGGTTTATTGATGGCAACGCAATACGATATTCCGTGGCGAGAAGACTTGTTTGATGGGTTTGACTATTATGATGTATCTCAGTCATTTGAATTTAGAAAAGCTGGCTATACAGTTGGGGTTCCTGTACAACGTGATGCGTGGTGCATTCACTATCATATTGATGTGAATATGACCAACTATGACAAGTATAGAAAGATATTTGTGGAGAACTATATGTCAGATGTAAATCAAGACGAATAGAGGGGCTACAAAATGAAGGATCGTACAATATTAGTTGTTGTTTGTGTAAATAATGAAGAGCTATTTGAACAATGCGAGAGACAAATAAGAAACCTTTTTGTTCCCCCTGATTATGTCGTACAAATTTTTCCGATACGAGATGCAAAAAGTATGGCAAGTGCATATAACCGAGCACTTTCATATCCCGCGAAGTATAAGGTTTATATACATCAGGATACTTATCTTATTAATCGAGAGATGTTTTATACACTCATTTCTCTTTTTAAAGATAACGAAAAACTTGGTTTAATTGGGGTAGCTGGTGCACAGTTTTTACCGAGTAACGGGATATGGTGGGAAGGGAAAAATTTAGTAGGAAAAGTGATTGAGCATAGAAGACGGAATTATCAATTATTAAATTTAGATCAGGGGTTTTATGGAAGCCAATCTTTTATGTCGGTGCAGGCAATTGATGGCTTATTCATGGCAACGCAGTATGATATTCCATGGCGAGAAGATTTGTTTCAAGGGTTCCACTTTTATGATGTATCACAGTCTTTAGAGTTTCAAAGGGCTGGTTATTTAATTGGTATCCCAAATCAATCAAATTTATGGTGTATTCATTATAACGGAGATGAATTTGATGCGGATACATATGAGAAAGATCGAAAAGTGTTTGTAGAACAGTATAAAGATATATTATCTCCATCATAAGGGAGAGATGCGGAGTGAAAGGGATTATTTTAGCAGGCGGTACTGGATCAAGGCTATATCCAATAACGAAAGTAACGAATAAACATTTGCTTCCTGTTGGACGTTATCCAATGATTTATCATGCAGTATATAAGCTAAAACAATGCGAAATTACAGATATTATGATTATTACAGGTAAAGAGCATATGGGAGATGTTGTTAGTTTTTTAGGAAGCGGTCAAGAGTTTGGCGTGTCCTTTACGTATCGTGTGCAAGATAAGGCTGGCGGAATTGCACAAGCATTAGGGCTTTGTGAAGATTTCGTTGGGAATGATCGTATGGTAGTTATATTAGGGGATAATATCTTTTCAGATGACATTCGTCCGTACGTGGAAGAGTTTGCAAATCAAAAAGAAGGTGCGAAAGTACTGCTGCAATCTGTAGATGATCCGGAGAGATTTGGCGTAGCAAATATTCAAAACCGCAAAATAATTGAAATTGAAGAAAAGCCGAAAGAGCCGAAAAGTTCCTATGCAGTTACAGGAATTTATTTGTATGACCCGAAAGTCTTTTCTTATATAAAAGAATTAAAACCTTCCGCAAGGGGAGAACTTGAAATTACAGATATCAATAATTGGTATTTAAAGCGAGGGGTACTTACTTATAATGAAATGAGTGGTTGGTGGACTGATGCGGGAACTCATGTTTCTCTTCAAAGGGCGAATACGTTAGCGCGGGATATAAACTTTGGTAAACAGTTTAACGGAGAATAGGTGAGAATATGAAAGTTCTAGAAACAAACTTTACCGACGCAAAATTGTTGGAACCGAGGTTATTTGGAGATGAGCGGGGCTTTTTTACTGAAAGTTATAATAAGAAGGTGCTAGAAACATTAGGGATTACGTATTCATTTGTACAGGATAATATTTCTTATTCAGCAGAAGCGGGAACGATTCGGGGATTACACTTTCAAAAAAATCCGAAAGCACAAACGAAACTTATTCAAGCTATGCAAGGAGCAATCTATGACGTTATCGTTGATTTGCGAAAAGATTCACCAACGTTTAAACAGTGGAGAGGATATATTTTAAGCGCGGATAATCATCGGCAATTGTTAGTGCCAAAAGGATTTGCACATGGTTTTTGTACACTTGTACCGCATACTATTGTTATGTATAAAGTAGATGAGTATTATAGTGCCGATCATGACTCAGGGGTACTTTGGGAAGATAAAGAATTAGCAATTCCATGGCCGGTAACAAATCCTATTTTGTCTGACAAAGATCGAATATTACCGTTGCTTCAGGAATGTGAAGATAGCTTTTGAGTAGGAGAGTTGTTTATGAATATATTAGTAACAGGTGGGGCTGGATTTATTGGAAGTAACTTTGTTCATTACATGTTACAAAGCTATGAAACATATAAAATCATTAATTACGACGCATTAACATATAGCGGGAATTTAAATAATGTGAAGTCTCTTCAAGGGCATCCTAATTACTCTTTTGTAAAAGGGGAAATTCAAAATGGAGAGCTGCTAGAGCATGTCATAAAAGAGCGAGACGTCCATGTGATTGTAAATTTCGCAGCTGAATCACATGTGGATCGTAGTATTGAAAATCCGATCCCTTTTTATGATACAAATGTAATTGGGACAGTCACATTATTAGAATTAGTAAAAAAATATCCACATATTAAACTCGTGCAAGTATCAACAGATGAGGTGTACGGCTCTTTAGGGAAAACAGGGCGATTTACCGAGGAAACCCCGTTAGCTCCAAATAGTCCATACTCTTCAAGCAAGGCGAGCGCCGACATGATAGCTTTATCTTATTATAAAACATATCAATTACCAGTTATAGTAACGCGTTGCTCCAATAACTATGGGCCGTATCAATATCCTGAAAAGTTAATTCCGTTAATGGTTACGAATGCGCTGGAAGGAAAAAAACTACCGTTATATGGCGATGGATTAAATGTAAGAGATTGGTTACATGTAACGGATCATTGTAGTGCGATTGACGTTGTTCTGCATAAGGGACGTATAGGAGAAGTATATAATATAGGTGGAAATAATGAAAAAACCAATGTAGATGTTGTGGAACAAATTATCTCTCTCTTAGGAAAAACGAAAGAAGATATTGCATATGTTACAGACCGTTTAGGGCATGATCGTCGTTATGCGATTGATGCGCAAAAGATGAAGAATGAGCTCGGGTGGGAACCACAGTATACGTTTGAACAGGGGCTAAAAGAAACGGTGGAATGGTATGAACATCATATAGAATGGTGGAAACCACTAAAAGAAAAATAAGGGGCATATAAATGAAAGAACGGATTATCATAACGGGAGCAAATGGTCAATTGGGAAAGCAACTACAAGAAGAGTTAAATGCTGAAGAATATGACATATATCCATTTGATAAAAAGTTACTAGATATAACAAATATATCCCGAATGCAGCAAGTGGTACAAGAAATAAGGCCACATATAATTATTCATTGTGCAGCGTATACGAAGGTTGATCATGCTGAGAAAGAACAAGACCTTGCTTATGTAATAAATGCAATAGGAGCTCGAAATGTAGCGGTTGCTTCACAATTAGTAGGGGCGAAATTAGTTTATATTAGTACCGATTATGTATTTCAAGGTGACAGACCAGATGGCTATCATGAGTTTCATAATCCATCACCGATAAATGTATACGGGGCTTCTAAGTATGCGGGAGAGCAGTTTGTCAAAGAGTTACATAATAAATATTTTATCGTTCGAACATCGTGGTTATATGGTAAGTATGGAAACAATTTTGTGAAAACGATGATGCGGTTAGGAAAAGAAAGAGCAGAATTATCTGTTGTAGCGGATCAAATTGGTTCTCCTACTTATGTGGCGGATTTAAATGTGATGATTAATAAGCTCATTCACACTTCTTTATACGGTACGTATCATGTATCAAATAGAGGCTCATGTTCTTGGTTTGAATTTGCAAAAAAAATATTCTCGGATGCAAATATGAAAGTGAATGTATTACCTGTTTCAACCGAAGAATTTGGATCGGCGGCAGCTAGACCAAAATATTCTGTTTTCCAACATAACATGCTACGATTAAATGGTTTTTCACAAATGCCTTCTTGGGAAGAAGGATTAGAGCGGTTTTTTATAGAAACAAAAAGTCATTAACAAAATTTAAGTTAATGACTTTTTTGTTTGCCTTTAAGAGGTTTTATGGTACTATAATTATAGTATCAGGTACTAATAACAAGTATAAGCAATTCTGGGAGGATATATCATGGAACTATTACAAGGGAAAACATTTGTTGTTATGGGCGTTGCGAACCAAAGAAGTATTGCGTGGGGAATTGCTCGCTCTTTGCATAATGCAGGTGCAAAATTAATATTCACATATGCAGGAGAACGTTTAGAAAGAAACGTTCGTGAATTAGCGGACACATTAGAAGGACAAGAATCACTTGTATTACCTTGTGATGTAACAAATGATGAAGAACTTACAGCTTGCTTTGAAACAATCAAGCAAGAGGTTGGTACAATTCACGGTGTTGCACACTGTATTGCTTTTGCAAATCGTGATGATTTAAAAGGTGAATTTGTAGATACTTCTCGCGATGGATTTTTACTTGCACAAAATATTAGTGCATTCTCTTTAACAGCTGTAGCAAGAGAAGCGAAGAAAGTAATGACAGAAGGCGGAAATATTTTAACGTTAACATACCTTGGCGGCGAGCGCGTTGTGAAAAACTATAACGTTATGGGTGTTGCGAAAGCTTCATTAGAAGCGAGCGTAAAATATTTAGCTAACGATTTAGGCCAACATGGCATTCGCGTTAACGCTATTTCTGCAGGACCAATTCGTACGTTATCTGCAAAAGGCGTAGGCGACTTTAACTCAATTTTAAGAGAAATTGAGGAGCGCGCACCACTTCGTCGTACGACAACTCCAGAAGAAGTTGGGGATACAGCAGTATTCTTATTCAGTGATTTAGCACGCGGCGTAACAGGAGAAAACATTCATGTTGATTCAGGGTATCATATCCTAGGATAAATATAATATTAATTTTTAAAGGACAATCTCTAAATGTTGAGATTGTCCTTTTTATTTGTTCTTAGAAAGAACGATTTTTAACGAAAGTTCTTACCACGTTATGAATATAACTATAATAGTACACGATTTATTCAGCTACGTATGGAAGTGGGAGGGACGAGTGTGAAGAATAAAAATAAAAGTTCAACAGTTGGAAAACCGTTGTTATATATTGCACAAGTAAATTTGGAACTTGCTGCACCGAAAATAAAAAGAATTATCTTAACAAACTTTGAAAATGAAGATCGAAAAGAGGAAAGTGATCGAAAAGAGGAAAGTAATAGAAACGAAAATATTGTAAGTAGTGCTGTGGAAGAGGTAATAGAGCAACAAGAAGAGCAACAAGTAGAAGAAAAAATAGAAGAAGAGGAACAAGTACAAGAGCAACAAGAACAACAAGAGCCAGTGAGAACTGTCCCGTATAATAAATCATTTAAGGATATGAATAATGAAGAGAAGATTCATTTTTTATTAAACCGCCCTCATTACATTCCGAAAATAAGGTGCAGAATAAAAACAGCTACAGTCTCATATGTTGGATCAATCATATCGTATCGTAATGGAATTGTAGCTATTATGCCGCCAAATAGTATGCGAGATATTAAGTTGTCTATAGATGATATCCAATCGATTAGTATGGCTGGCTTTTAAATATGTAAAGGTGGTAGAAAATCTTCTACCACCCCAATAGTTTTTTAGTTTACTTAACTTATTAGATAGAAACGTCGCGTAAGCACTGAATCGCACAGAAACAGCTTAAATCTACAGTGATACAAGTAGATGTCGATACTAGTCTTGCATTTGGTACAGCTAAAAACGTACAAATTGGGTCATCAGTAGGTGGTACAGGGGAAGTATCACCTAATACTACAGTTAACACACGTAGTACAGCACAGCTATCGTCATCTACACTTTCCACACGGAAAATTGGAGATCGGCAGCTAGTAAGGCTTGCAGATGGTGCAAATGCTTCAAATGGTGTGCCAGCTTTTGTGTATAAAATAAAAGGGCGTGTATTTGCTACTGATGCAGTGTTGTGTGCACCTAAAAATGGAATTTCACAACCAGATCCACACGTTGTTGTAGAACAATCTTGTAATTCATTGATGAATTTTACAACGTCAACTACACAATGAGAAGAGCTATGGTGTTTATTTTCGTTACAACTCATTAATGTCACTCCTTATCTTCTTGTTTGTATTTACATTAATAAGATATTGGAGTCGAGGAGATTTGGTCACAATCTCAAGACCTTTTTTTTTAAATAGGCGAAAGAAGATAAGGGAAGGTGGAATCATGCTGTTTACAAGCTGGCTTTTATTTTTTATTTTTGCGTTAGCTGCCTTTAGGCTCACTCGTTTAATTGTTTATGATAAAATTACAGCCTTTTTGCGAAGACCGTTTATTGATGAGTTAGAGATTACAGAGCCAGATGGAAGTGTATCAACTTTTACAAAAGTAAAAGGTAAAGGATTAAGAAAGTGGGTTGGCGAATTATTAAGCTGTTATTGGTGTACAGGTGTATGGGTTAGTGCTTTTTTATTAGTTTTATATAATTGGATTCCTATCGTTGCAGAGCCTTTACTTGCATTATTAGCTATTGCAGGAGCAGCGGCAATTATTGAAACGATTACAGGATATTTTATGGGAGAATAATATATTTTCATAATACGAGAAAAAGCGGAGTTTAAAAGAATGAGGGAACGGAAATAAAGAGTTGTTCATATAGTAAATAGACAGAATTGACAGTAGAGGAGATGTTTGCTGTGAGTAATAGTCCAAGGCAAAATTCATATGACCTGCAGCAATGGTATCATATACAGCAACAACACCAAGCACAACAACAGGCATACCAAGAACAATTACAACAACAAGGATTTGTGAAGAAAAAGGGATGTAATTGCGGGAAAAAGAAGAACACAATAAAACATTATGAAGAATGAAACACTCATATTACTGTGAGTGTTTTTTATTATAAATATAAAAAGCGGTATTTCTAATGAAGAAATACCGCTTTTTACTAGCTAATTTGTGCAACTGTTAATGCTGCAGCACGGATGTCCACAGTTCCAATTAACTCAACTGGTACAATTTGAATTAAATCACCAGGGTTCAAGTTAATAAGAATAACACCACTGGATACGTCTACTTCACCAGTACCAATAACGTTAGAACGAACTGCTGTACCTGATCCAGGAATAATGTTAGCTGGCGTACCTAATGATAAGAAGAAACGACCAGCTTCTGGTGCAACAGGTGAGTTATCAAGACTAATTGTTAATGTATAACTGATTTGATAAATACCAGCTCGTAGAATTCGAATACCATCTCCGACACTTACTGTATCATTTATTACAGGAACAGTAATATTTGGGTTTGGACTTACGCTAGGTAATAGTAATGGTGTGAATAGTGAAGCAAACTGAGGTGCAGACGCGTTGAAAGCAAAACCGAAGGCAGGTAGTGTACTAGCTGGTTTCGCCTCGCAATCGATTTTAGTAAATTCGCAATCAGAAGAGAACATGTTTTTCACTCCTTTATCTGTTTCTACTTTCAGTTAATGAAAAGGACAGGTTCTATGTTCTAGACAAGTTCCCAATTTTATGAAAAATACATAATAATAGCTTTTAAGCATGGATTGGGTGGCAGAAAACTCTGCCACCCAATCCATGCTTAAATTAATATTTAGTTTTATATAGAAACATCACGTAAGCATTGAATAGCGCAGAAACAACTTAAATCAACAGTAATACAAGTAGATGTCGATACTAACCTTGCATTTGGTACAGCTAAAAACGTACAGATTGGGTCGTCACCAGGTGGTACAGAGGTACCATCACCTAAAACTACAGTCAATACACGGAGTACAGCACAGTCATCATCATCTATACTTTCTACGCGGAAAATGGGAGATCGGCAACTAGTAAGGCTTGAAGATGGTGCAAATGCTTCAAAAGGTTCTCCAGTCTTTGTGTATAAAATAAAAGGACGTGTATTCGCTACTGATGCATTGTTATGTGCACCTAAAAATGGAACTTCGCAACCGGATCCACATGTTGTAGTTGCGCATTCTTGTAATTCATGTATAAAACGAACGACATTCGATACACAGTTGAAATCACAATCATGGTGATGATGGTCTTCGTTACAATTGCAGCTCATTATGTTCACTCCTTATCGTGAGTTCTGACATACACTATTACAATATGAATGAGATATGGTTGATATTACGTTAATTCTTACGATAAAAGCAGGGAATTTATATAGTAGGGATGTACATAATGCAATATAAAAAAAGACATCCTTATTTAGTGGATGTCTTTTCAGGTAAATCTTTTCGCGCAGTATATAAAAAACGAGATATATCTAATTTTTTTCCTCTAAAAAATTGCGGAGAGGAAATGTAAAGTTCTTCTTTCGCACGTGTAATTGCGACATAAAGTAGTCGACGTTCTTCTTCTAAAGCTTCAGAAGTCTCTGTAACACGATCATTTGCATCTTTTAAAGAAGAAGTATGGGGAAGAATACCATCGCTCGCTCCAAGTAAAAAGACGCATGGAAATTCAAGGCCTTTTGCGTTATGAATAGACATAAGCGAAACAGCATTTTTTTCCGGCATTGTTTTTAATGCTTCCATTTCTTTTTGACCTTGAATTGCTTCATCAATAAATTGTAAATAAGCTGGAATATCGGTGAAACGAGTTGCGGACTCCATTAATTCTTCTAACATTTCTTCTTGTATATCTTTATGCATCGTAAAGGAAGAACGATCGTTACTTTGTAAGTACTCTAAATACTTTCCTTTACCATGAATAATTTCTTTTAATGCTTTTTTCGGTTCTAATTCTTTTATAAATTTAATAAAATCGATACGCTCATTTACCTTTTTTACTTGAAAAGGTTTTAAGCTCGGATTTAATAATAAGAAATGAAGAAGAGAAGGGAACCGCCCCTCACCATATTTCCATTGTTCACGTTCAATAAATGAAATACAATCATCACGCCCGATATACATAGTTGGCAATATATTTGAAAGTGATTCTAGTCGAAACGGTTCAATCACCAGTCTTAAATGATCTAATACAGGCTTAATTAAAGAATGTTCATAAAATGATTGACTCGCCCCGTGCTTAATAAATGGGATTTTGTGAATTGTAAGCTGATCAAGTAACGAACGGCTTACAGAATGTGTGCGATACAGTAAACAAAAATCTTTATAGTTGCGTTCGCCGCTATCTACTTTTTCTTGAATGAGCTGCAAAATTTGATTTGCTTCATCAAGAGTCGTAGCAGGTCTTGCGTAAAAAGGTTGTACACCTTCTTCACGCACAGAATATAGCTCTTTATCAAAACGTTCTTGATTTAGTTTGATAACTTCATTTCCAAGTCCGACGATAAAAGGATTGGATCGATAATTCGTATTAAGTGCGATAATCGTAGTGTTATCAAATTCTTTTGGAAAAGATAAAATAATTTGGTGACTTGCTCCTCGCCAGCCATATATCGCCTGGTCGTCATCACCCGCGATAAATAAATTATTTCTTGGCGTGGCTAACAATTTTACAATTTCATATTGTGCATACGATGTATCTTGGAACTCATCTACTTCAATATAGTGGAAACGTTGTTGTAATTGGGTAAGCAAAGGAGCGTTATTTTCTAACATATAATATGTTTCTAATAAGATGTCATCGAAATCAATATAATTATATCGTTGTTTCACTTCTTCAAAACGCTCGTATACTTCTTTAAATTCTTGTTCAACGGGTGTTTTTGCTTTTACATCTTTCGGACGATTCAATTTGTTTTTCTCAAGTGAAATCATAGCGAGCATTGTTTCAGCATCATAATCGTCTTTTAGACGCAATTCTTTCAAGATTTTCTTTATCATAATTTGTTTATGTTTTTCGTTTGCTAAAATTTGCTGATTATATCCTTGACTACGAAGCAATTTTAAAAAGACAGAGTGGAATGTACCAGCAACAACGTAGCTACTTGCAGCACGATTCATACCTGGTAAATTTGCTACACGGTTTCGGATTTCTTCAGCTGCTTTTTGTGTAAATGTAAGCAATAAAATATTTCGTGGATGAACTTGTTTTACATTTACTAAATAACCTACGCGGGTTGTTAAAACAGATGTTTTCCCGCTTCCGGCACCAGCCAATGTAAGGACAGGGCCTTCTGTCGTTCGCACAGCCTCTAATTGTTTTTCATTTAAAAAAACATTTTGTTGTTCGAGAGCGCGAAAATACGCCGCATCTGCATCTTCTTCCATAATTAAATGGGTAGATGTTTTCGGAATATGATATGTTGCACGCGGAATGTCAGCGTGCGTTAATGATTTTTGTGAAAATTTTTCTTGTGTCATATATTCACCTTCAAAACTATAGCATCAACATTTAACTTTAGCGGAAGAAAAAGAAAATAGCAATGTAAAAAACAGGAGGGGATACCTCCTGTTTTCAAATTACAATTCTTTTATCATAACGATGTGAGGAATATTTGCTTCCATGAATACATCAGAATGCGTTACATATCCAAGCTTCTTATAGAAATCTTCAGCATGTGTTTGGGCATGCAGCTTTAATTTTGGTAGCGAGTTTTCATTCGCATACGCTTCAAGTGCATCCATAACAATTTTTCCAATGCCTTTTTTACGATGGGAAGCTAGTACGCAAATGCGTTCCATTTTTCCTATTCCATCCAGTATGCGAAAACGACCAGCACCAACTGGAACATCATTATCATATATAACAACGTGTGTTGAAGTTTCCTCAAACTCATCATACTCTTCGTCAGCAGAAACTTGTTGCTCATTCACAAATACTTGCTTACGTACAGAGAATGCATCTCTTAGTTGTTCGTCCGTTTGTACGATCTGTGCGTGCAAATTAGTTGTTCCCCTTTCCAAGGTGGAATGTTTCGTATACAGTCCACGTTCCGTTTTCTAATTGATATAGAAGATGGAAGCGATCAATTGGTTGTTCATAATAGAAATCTTTCATACGTAATCGACCTAATACATCAGCATGCTCTGCATCTGATAAGCCTTGTCCGATTGTTAAATGAGGTACGAAAGCGTACTCGCGTTCTTGTATAAAGAATTCGCTATGCATTTCCTCATTTAAGAAAGTAAGTTCAGGTGTTTTTTCTACTTTAAAATAAAGAACATTATTAACCGGTGCGAATGAACCAACTTTTCCGACATGAAGGGTGAAAGGGTTCGTTTTACTTGCGATTGTATGTAACTCTTTTACAATCGATTCTAATTGTTCATCTTGCGTCTCAAAGGGTGTTTTCAATGTAATATGTGGCGGAACTAATGCGTAGTGCGGATCATAACGTTTACGCAATCCGTTCGCTTTATCTTGAATCATTTTAGATGGAAAAATTACAATGCCTAATTTCATGTTCCAATTCCTCCCTTTGTAAGTCTAGTTAGATTTTGAGAAAATAACTCTCTTAATCTATTATATCAAATTATTCTGAATACTGCTCTCTATTATTTCATTGATAGAATATGAGAGAAAGCTTTCGGTAAATCAGTTTGCCAATATTTCCACGTGTGGTTACCTTCAAATTCTTCGTAATGCGTGATGAAATTTCTATCTGTCAGAAGCGTATTGAGCTCACGGTTCGGCCCAACGAAATCGGATACTTGTCCATCAGTGCGTTTTACAGCTGTTTCTTCTGTCCCAATGACGTGATAAAGGTCTAGCGCCTCCGGATTTTTAAAGTCTTTTGCTAAGTTCATCACTGTTTCATCCACAAATGGTGATTGCATAACGACTTTACCGAATGTATGCGGATACATAAGTGCAGTCATGAAGGAAACTGTCCCGCCAAGAGAATCACCAATTAACACACGACCTTTTCCCATTTGGTACGTTGGATAGTTTTCATCGATATATGGTGCAAGTTCATGAGCAAGGAAACGAATATACGCAGCGTTTTTCACTTCATTTGGGAAGTATTTTTCTTTACGATCGTGTACATTTTTATATGGAATACCGACAATAATTGTACGGTCAATTTCTTCAGTTTCACGAAGGCGCTCAATTACACGGTGCGCTTTACCAAGCTGAAAATAATCTCTACCATCTTGTGCAATTACAACTGTATGTTTGTGTAGTGGTGTGTAATTTACTGGTAAGTAAACGAGAAGTGTAACATCTTCTTGAAGTGATGCGCTATAAAATGAAATTTCTTCAATTCTCCCTATTGTTTGATTCATGTGGATCCCCCTAAATAAAAATTTACTGTAATGATTGTAAGAGCGACGCTTGTAGTGAAAAAGAAAGAAATATTCACTAATAGGTGCTTTCGTTTCTATTTTACCATAATGGTACGAAGAATCTAAAAAATTAGTATTTAAGTTATAAAAGAAAACGGATATAATGAAGTGGGATTTTTGACAGGTGAGAGGGGAGACGGAATTTGAAACAAGAAAGATCAATCGCACTACCATTAGCAATTTCCATTATAGCCATTTCATTCGCAGCAGTTTTTGTAAAGATGTCCTCAGCACCATCTTCAATATTAAGTATGTATCGATTATGGATTATCGTACTTATTATGCTGCCTATCGTTTGGAAAAAACGGGAAGAGTTTAGTAAGATTCAAATAAAAGATTGGGGATTTTTAATTGGATCTGGTTTCTTTTTAGCGCTTCATTTTCTTTTGTGGTTTGAATCTTTAAAGCATACGACAGTTGCTAGTTCGACGATTATTTTAGCACTTCAACCAATCGTATCTTTAGTTGGAGGTTTTTTCTTATTTAAAGAAAGAACAACATACTCAGCCATTGCGACAATGGGAATAGCGATACTAGGCGTAATGTGTATTGGGTGGGGAGATTTAGGATTAAGTGAACAAGCAATTTATGGAGATATATTATCCTTTTTAAGTGTAATAGCAGTTGTCGGTTATTTATTTATCGGACAAACGACGGTAAAGAAAGTATCACATTGGATTTACAGCTTTACAGTCTTTGCATTCGCAGGTATTTTTATGGGGATTTATAATATAGTATTGCAAGTGCCTTTTACAGGCTATACGAAGTGGGATTGGACCGTTTTTCTTTTACTTGCGGTCGTGCCGACAGTGTCACACGTCATTAATAATTGGTTATTAAACTACGTAAATGCAACAACAATTTCAATGAGTATTTTAGGTGAACCAGTTGGAGCATCTATATTAGCGTTCTTCTTACTCGGTGAAAGACTAAATGCCATGCAAATTATCGGTAGCATGCTCGTATTGTTTGGTGTATCTGTTTTCTTACTACAGCAACAAAAACGAACAGCAAAAAATGTAGTAAATGAGCCGGCGTATACACAGGAATTATAATGTTAGAGGAGAAAAGAGAAGTTGTGATACTTCTCTTTTTGTTTTACAGAAATATAGGGGAGGAAGGGAAGGTTAATGGAATTTCCATCAAAAAAAGATATATGGTTATATCCGATTTTTTTCGTTGTCATTGGAGCGTGTTTTGCTCCTCTATTTGCAGGAAAAGAGTATTTTCTTTTATTTTTTACAATTCCGTTAGCAATATTATTTATGTGGAGTTGGTTTTCGACAAAATACATCGTCGGAGAAGAAACAATTACAATTAGATCAGGTCTCGTTAAAAAAAGCATATTTATCCCGCTTTAATGGGCAGTAAGACCCCCACCTCAAAATTCAGCTGAAGCAAAGAAGTTAGGTGGGGGATCGACTGCCCGTAAAAGCCCGATTGGTTCAACTAATAATCAGTGGGGGATGAAGAAAACCCCCACTGATTAAAGTTTCACTTTATGCGAGATATAAAACAAATTTCAAATACGAAAAATCCAATAGCTGCTCATGCATTGTCATTGGATCGACTTGAAATTGTTTACGGCGCACATAAAACAGAAGTTATTTCTCCTAAAGATAAAGAACAATTCATCAACCTTGTTACAAGTAAAAATTCACACATTGAAATCAAGTAAAAGAGTGGCTAGGAAGCCACTCTTTTACTTTGGATTTGTCATATAAGGTTGTACATGAATAATACATAGGTCACGGAACTTTCCTTCAGTAGTTGTGACAATTACGACTGCTCTTCCGGCACTTTTTCCAGTAATCGTTACCGTATCACCTTTTGGATACATTGTGATAACATCAGCATTCATATTTGTCCAAATAAGTTCTTTATTCGTTGCTTGCACTGGTAAAACGGAGGCTGATAACTCAGTGCTTTGTCCAGTTCTTACTTTCAACTTATTTTTTTCCATATGAACACCAATGACTGAAATAACAGAAGGAGCGATTGAAATTTTAGGTGGATTAGGTTGTATGTTCAAACGAGACGCAGAAGTATTTGTAATAGGTGAAAATTTTCGTGTTTGTTGTTGCTGGAAAGCTGCTAACATGTTGGAGTCCCCTTCCTGTATAAGTGCTGATAGTACTACTATAAAGGACTAGTGTTATGTTTAATTTAACGAAACATAAAGAAATTGTTAAATTCGAGTAGAAGATTGTCGAACTTTCATAAAAAGAAAGCTCTGCTGATACGATAACAGCAGAGCTTTTCCTTTATAGATTATGACTATGTTGTTTTTCGAAATTCTCAAATTGCTCTTCAACTTCTTTTGAAGGTTGTGTTAGTAAACTAACAATTACGATGGCTAGTAAACTAATAGCGAAACCTGGAATCATTTCATATAAGAAATCTTTTAAGAATTCGAATTGAGTCCATATAATAACAGTAGCGGCACCAGAAATCATACCAGCAAGTGCGCCCCACTTCGTCATACGTTTCCAATATAAGCTTAATAAAATAGCAGGTCCGAATGAAGAACCGAAACCAGCCCAAGCGTATCCAACAAGAGCTAAAATCGTATCATTTTGTTTAAACGCTAATGCGCACCCAACTAATGCAATAACAAGTACAGCCATACGACCGACAAATACAAGCTCTTTATCAGAAGCAGAGCGTTTAAAGAAGGTACGATATAAGTCTTCGGTTATAGCACTAGAAGTAACGAGTAATTGAGATGAAATTGTACTCATAATAGCTGCTAAAATAGCTGCTAATAAAAATCCAGTAATAAGTGGGTGGAATAAAATTTTTCCTAGTTCAAGGAAAATTGTTTCTGGATTAGATAATGTTAACTCTTGTTGTGAGTAGTAAGCGATACCGATAAGACCAGTAAACATAGCTCCAACAACAGAGAAAATCATCCAGCTCATACCAATTCTTCGTGCGCTTTTAATCTCTTTTACAGAAGAAATCGCCATAAAGCGTACGATAATATGAGGTTGTCCAACATAACCAAGGCCCCATGCGAATAAGGAAATCATTCCTAAAGTAGAGGCACCTTTAAAAATATCTAGACGTGTTGGATCTACAGAACGAATTGTATCAAATGCAGGCCCAAGTCCGTTCGAATTCATAATTGTTACGATAGGAACAAGAATAAGAGCAATTACCATAATGATTCCTTGTACGAAGTCTGTCCAACTTACGGCTAAGAAACCACCAAATAATGTGTAAGCGACAACAACGCCAGCAACAATGAATAACCCAAAGTGGTAGTTCATACCAAATGAATTTTCAAATAATACAGCGCCTGAAACTAATCCTGAAGCTACATAAAAAGTAAAGAAAATCATAATAACAAGTCCGGATACTAAGCGTAGCATGTGAGATTTGTCGTGGAAGCGGTGTTCCAAAAATTCTGGGATAGTAATAGAGTTGTTTGCAATTTCAGAGTAGGTACGTAAGCGAGGAGCGACATAAAGCCAGTTTGCGTATGCGCCTAGTGTTAGGCCGATCGCAATCCAACTACTACTCAATCCAACGCTAAACATTGCACCGGGTAAGCCCATTAAAAGCCAACCACTCATATCGGATGCTCCAGCACTTAATGCTGTTACTGCGGGGCCTAGTGTACGCCCGCCAAGCATATAATCTGTTAAGTTGGACGTTCGTTTATAGGCGAAATAGCCAATGACTAACATCCCGAGCATGTAAATAGAGATTGAAGTTAAAGTTAACATCTGCGTACTCATGAAGTTCCCCTTCCTTTTGTCATGTCTTTTGATGCGTTATGCATATTTATAATCTATCATGATTATTCTGAAAAATCCATACAGAAATATGAATTTTCAGAAATGTAAGCGTTTTTTGATATCATTTTACTTTTTTAATATATAATATTCATACAAAAAACCTTATTTTTAATAGAGTATTTATTATATTTACATAAAAAGAGGTTGTTTTGTCAATATAATATTGAAAGGAGAGAAAAATAAAATTTTTTAAAAAGTATTGACTTATGAAAAAAGTAAGGTCTATAATGAGTGCAACTTAAAAAAATGCAAGCGTTGATGAAGAAGAGTACACATGATGAACATGTCAGAGAGCTGATGGTTGGTGCGAATCAGTATGGAATTGATGTGGAATGGGCTTCGGAGCTTCCAAACCGAAACGAAAGAAGTAGGCTTTGGCGACATGATCTCATCGATACAAGAGACACGTATTGTTTTTGATACGGTAAAGTGCGTTACATTCGTAACGAATTAAGGTGGCACCACGGGAGTACCCGTCCTTTCTATAGGATGAGTACTCCCTTTTTGTGTACAAAAAATTAAATAAATGAAATCGTTGAAGTAAGAAGAGTACGTATATTGGAGACGTTACAGAGAACCGGGGATAGGTGGGAGCCCGGTGCGGTGCCATATACGGAATGGGCTTACGAGAGGTATGCTGAACAATTATTTTCAGTAGGCAACCCGGGTTCCGCCGTTACAAGGATAAGGTATATATTTTGTACCTGAATAAAGCGGGATGCTTTTGCGTCCAACATGAGGTGGTACCACGGTAAATTTATCGTCCTCTACATATTTTCGATATGTAGGGGACTTTTTTATTTTTCAGATTGAGGTGAAAGGCATGATGACAAAAGAGGAATTTATGAAGCAAAAAGAACAGGGAAGAGCATTTTTAGTAATCGCTGAAGAAGAAGGAGATAGCATTACGCCAATTTCTTTATATAGACGTATGAAGGGAAAGAAAAAGTTTTTATTAGAAAGTTCGCAGCTTCATCAAGATAAAGGACGCTATTCTTACTTAGGATGTAATCCATATGGTGAAGTGAAAAGTGTTGGTACGGAAGTAGAACGAACGATTTACGGCCGGGCAGAAGAGTTGCAAGGTAACGTACTACAAGTGTTAGAAGAAGAAATCGCGTCAGCTCAAGTAGACAGTCCATTCCCATTTTGCGGAGGAGCAGTTGGTTATATTGGCTATGACGTCATTCGGCAATATGAAAACATTGGAGCAGATTTACACGATCCACTAAATATTCCAGAAGTACACCTTTTACTATATCGTGAGTTTATCGTGTATGACCATTTACGTCAAAAATTATCATTTGTATATGTATGCAGGGAAGATGATTCAGCAGATTATGAAGAAGTATATGAAAGATTGCAAGTATACAAAGAGGAAGTGCTGAGGGGAGAAGAAGCGGAAGTAACTGAAATAAAATCAACATTATCATTCACTTCTTCTATAACAGAAAAAGAATTTTGCGCGATGGTAGAAACGGCGAAAGAACATATAAGAGCGGGGGACATATTCCAAGTCGTATTATCTCAGCGTTTGCAAAGTGAATGTATTGGGGATCCATTCGCGTTATACCGAAAACTTCGAATTGCCAATCCGTCACCATATATGTTCTATATCGATTTTCAAGATTATGTTGTACTCGGTTCTTCGCCGGAAAGCTTGTTATCAGTTAGAGAAGATAAGGTGATGACGAATCCAATTGCGGGTACGAGGCCGAGAGGGAAAACGAAGGAGCAAGATGCGGAAATTGAAAAAGAACTGTTAGAAAATGAGAAAGAACGAGCGGAGCATATGATGCTTGTAGATCTTGGGCGAAATGATATTGGCAGAGTAAGTGAAATTGGATCCGTGACGATAGATAAATATATGAAAGTAGAAAAATACTCTCACGTTATGCACATTGTATCTGAAGTTTACGGAACATTGCGAAAACGGATGGGTGGATTTGATGCATTAGCGTATTGCCTACCAGCAGGAACAGTGTCGGGAGCTCCGAAAATTAGAGCGATGGAAATTATAAATGAGCTAGAGAATGAAAAAAGAAATGTATACGCAGGTGCAGTTGGATACGTTAGTTTTTCAGGGAACCTTGATATGGCGCTCGCCATTCGAACAATGGTTGTAAAGGATGAAAAAGCATACGTTCAGGCAGGAGCGGGAATTGTTTATGATTCAGACCCAGTAGCTGAATATGAAGAAACGTTAAATAAAGCGAGAGCACTATTGGAGGTAATGAAATGATTGTACTAATTGATAATTACGATTCATTCACATATAACTTGTATCAACTGTTAGGTGAATGCGAGGAAGAAATTGTTGTCGTAAGAAATGATCAAATAACGATAGAACAGTTAGAAGGGATGAATCCAACAGGAATTGTGCTATCACCAGGACCAGGAAAACCAGAGGATGCTGGCATTTGTATCGAAGTGATTCGTCATTTTTATAAGAACGTTCCCATATTAGGTATTTGCCTTGGTCATCAAGCAATTATATCAGCATTTGGAGGAGACATTGTAAGAGCAGGACGCATTAAACACGGTAAAACATCACGTGTAAAACATAATGGAACTTCAATCTTTTCATATGTAACACAGCCATTAACGGCGATGCGCTACCATTCCCTTGTTGCAGCGCAAACGAGCTTGCCAGAGTGTTTTGACATACTAGCGACAGCGATGGACGATGGAGAAATTATGGCAGTTCGTCACAATTATTATCCACTATTCGGATTACAGTTTCATCCGGAATCAATCGCGACAGAAGAAGGTGGAAAGTTAATACGTGCCTTTTTAACAGAAGTGAAGGAGGAGGAAAGAGTATGAATAACTATCTTCGTAAATTAGTGGAGGGACAACATTTAACAGAAGAGGAGATGTATAGAGCAGGGCTTCTTTTATTAAATGAAAACATATTGGAGAGTGAAATTGCAGCTTTCTTAGTATTACTGAAAGCGAAAGGTGAAACAGCAGAAGAAATATATGGCCTTGTTCGAGCTCTTCGTGAAAAGGCATTACCGTTTTCGAACCATATACAAGGAGCGATGGACAATTGTGGGACGGGTGGTGACGGTGCCCAAACGTTTAATATTAGTACAACATCGGCATTTGTACTGGCAGGAGCTGGCGTAAAGGTTGCAAAACATGGTAATCGAGCTGTTTCTAGTAAAACAGGAAGTGCAGATTTATTAGAAGAACTCGGTGTAAATATTAGCAGTACGCCAAACGAAATTGATCATTTATTAGAGCATGTCGGCATCGCATTTTTATTTGCACCAGCGATGCATCCAGCATTAAGACGCATTATGAAAATAAGAAAAGAATTGAATGTGCCGACGATTTTTAACTTAATTGGTCCTTTAACAAATCCGGTAAATTTAGAAACACAATTTGTCGGCATTTATAAACGAGATATGTTACTACCAGTTGCGCAAGTATTACAGAAACTAGGCAGAAAACAAGCGCTTGTCGTAAACGGAAGTGGATTTTTAGATGAAGCATCATTGCAAGGAGAAAATCATGTTGTCATTTTAAAAGATAATGAAATAGTAGAAACGAGTATTGAACCTGAGAAATATGGTTTCTCAATAGTGAAAAACGAAGAGATTAGAGGCGGAGATTCTAAAGGAAATGCAAAGATTACGCTCGGGGTATTAGGCGGAGAAAAGAGTGTTTACCGCGATACTGTTTTATTCAATGCAGGTCTAGCTCTTTTCGCAAATGGAAAAGTAGAAACGATTGAAGAAGGAATTACACTCGCGGCACATAGTATTGACTCTGGAAAAGCATTAGCCAAACTAAACTTATTAATTGCAGCAAGTAATGAAAAATTAGAAAGGGTGAATTAACGTGGGGACGATTTTAGATAAAATTGTAGACCAAAAGAAAAAGGAAGTTGCGGCATTATATGAAACGTATACACCATTAAAAGAAAGTAGAAAGACACTTTCACTTGTAGAAGCATTACAGCAGTTTACTGTCATTGCAGAAGTAAAGCGAGCATCACCATCAAAAGGAGATATTAATTTACACGTTGATGTACGAAAACAAGTGAAAATATATGAAGAATGCGGCGCAGGAGCAGTTTCTGTTTTAACAGACGGTCAATTTTTTAAAGGATCGTTTCATGATTTACAAACGGCAAGAGCAGAAAGTAACATTCCGCTTTTATGCAAAGATTTCATAATCGATACGATTCAAATTGATAGAGCGTATGAAGCTGGCGCAGATATTATTTTATTAATTGTAGCCGCGTTAACGAAAGAGAAGTTAAAAGAGTTGTATAGCTACGTACTAGAAAAAGGATTAGAAGCAATTGTTGAAGTTCATGATGAACAGGAATTAGAAATTGCGATCCAATTAAATCCGCACGTTATCGGTATTAACAACCGTAATTTAAAAACATTCGAAGTCGATTTAAACCAAACAGAAAAGCTTGGAAAACGATTAAACGAGGAGAAGTTACTTTGGATTAGTGAAAGCGGGATTCATTCAAAGGAAGATATTATTCGCGTCAAACGAGCTGGAGCAAAAGGTGTATTAGTTGGAGAAGCACTTATGACATCATCTTCTATTCATACCTTTTTTGAAGATTGTAAGGTGAACATATGAAAGTGAAAATTTGTGGCATCACGAATATCGAAACGGCAAAACGTGCTTGTGAATATGGAGCTGATGCACTCGGATTTGTTTTTGCAGAAAGTAAGCGAAAAATTACTCCAGGGTTAGCGAAAGAAATCATTCAGGAACTTCCAGCAAACGTGTTAAAGATCGGTGTTTTCGTAAATGAATCAGTAGAGGTAATCCAGAAAATTGCAGATGAATGCGGGTTAACGCATGTGCAGCTACATGGAGATGAAGATAATCACCAAATCAAAAGATTGAATATTCCGTCTATAAAATCACTTGGAGTAACTTCAGAGAATGATTTGAAAAATGCTCAAGCATATGAAACGGATTATATATTGTTTGATAGCCCGAAGGAAAAGTTTCACGGAGGAAATGGAAAGACATTTTCATGGGAGTTACTCGCGCATATGCCAAAAGAGTTACGAGAGAAAACGATATTAGCTGGTGGATTAAACGCTCTTAATATAGAAGAAGCGATTCGAACGATTCAGCCATACATGGTCGATGTAAGTAGCGGAGTGGAGACAGAAGGAAAGAAAGATGTAGAGAAAATAAAACAATTCATAAAAAAAGCGAAGGAGTGTTCCAAATGAATTACGCATATCCAGATGAAAAAGGTCACTACGGTATATACGGAGGACGATACGTTCCAGAAACGTTAATGCAATCTGTATTAGAGCTAGAAGAAGCATATAAAGAAGCGATGCAAGATGTAGGGTTTCAAAAGGAATTAAATCATTATTTAAAAACGTACGTCGGAAGAGAAACACCGCTTTATTTCGCTGAAAATATGACGAAGTATTGCGGGGGTGCAAAGATTTATTTAAAACGTGAAGATTTGAACCATACAGGAGCTCATAAAATTAACAATACAATCGGTCAGGCACTACTGGCAGTACGAATGGGCAAGAAAAAAGTTGTCGCTGAAACAGGAGCAGGACAACACGGAGTTGCAACAGCTACTGTATGTGCCCTACTCGGATTAGAATGCGTCATCTTTATGGGAGAAGAAGATGTGAGACGTCAAAAATTAAATGTGTTCCGAATGGAATTACTCGGAGCGAAAGTAGAAAGTGTAGCAGCAGGTAGCGGCACATTAAAAGATGCGGTGAACGAGGCGCTTCGTTACTGGGTTTCACACGTGCATGATACGCACTACATTATGGGATCTGTTCTCGGACCGCATCCATTCCCGCAAATTGTCCGTGATTTCCAAAGTGTAATTGGGAAAGAAACGAAAAAACAATATGAAGCGTTAGAAGGGAAAGTACCAGAGGCAGTCGTTGCATGTATTGGTGGTGGTAGTAATGCGATGGGCATGTTTTATCCGTTCGTACACGATGAAGAAGTCGCTCTTTACGGCGTAGAAGCAGCTGGGAAAGGTGTTCATACAGAAAAGCACGCAGCTACTTTAACGAAAGGAAGCGTTGGTGTTTTACACGGATCGATGATGTACCTTCTGCAAAATGAAGAAGGACAAATTCAAGAAGCGCATTCTATTTCAGCGGGGCTTGATTATCCAGGTGTTGGGCCAGAACATAGCTTGCTAAAAGATATTGGCCGCGTTTCTTATCATTCGATAACAGACGCAGAAGCGTTAGAAGCATTTCAATTATTAACGAAAAAAGAAGGGATTATTCCGGCGTTAGAAAGCTCACATGCTATCGCATACGCATTAAAATTAGCACCGCAAATGAAGAAAGACGAAGGACTTGTCATTTGTTTATCTGGCCGCGGGGATAAAGATGTAGAGAGTATAAAACGTTATATGGAAGAGGTGTAAAAAATGGGAGTAGAAAAAATTAAAGCAGCGTTTGAAAATGGTAAGAAAGCATTTATTCCGTACGTAATGGGCGGAGATGGTGGCCTTGAAAAATTAAAAGAAAGAATTTGTTTTCTAGACGAAGCAGGAGCAAGTATCGTTGAAATCGGTATTCCGTTTTCAGATCCAGTCGCAGACGGTCCAACGATTCAAAGAGCAGGGAAACGAGCGCTAGATAGCGGTGTAACATTAAAAGGTATTTTTCAAGCATTAATAGAGGTAAGGAAAAAAGTACAAATTCCGTTTGTACTCATGACATATTTAAATCCAGTACTCGCATTCGGAAAAGAACGATTCATCGAAAACTGTATAGAAGCAGGTGTAGACGGTATGATCGTTCCGGATTTACCGTATGAAGAACAAAATATTATTGCCCCGTTACTTCGAGAGGCAAACATTGCGCTAATTCCACTCGTTACAGTAACGAGCCCAATTGAGCGAATTGAAAAAATTACGAGTGAATCAGAAGGGTTCGTTTACGCTGTTACAGTAGCGGGCGTAACAGGAATACGTCAAAACTTTAAAGGTGAGATTCATAGTTACTTAGAAAAAGTAAAATCACATACACATTTACCGGTAGTAGCAGGGTTCGGTATTTCAACGAAGGAACATGTAGAAGAAATGATTACAATATGTGATGGAGTAGTCGTTGGAAGTAAAGTCATCGAGCTGTTAGAAAATGAAAAGCGAGAAGAAATATGTGAATTAATACAGGCAACAAAACAAAAAGAAGAGGCATAAGTCTCTTCTTTTTGTTTTACGTAATAAATGTTAAAATATACAGAAAATACATATAACTTAGAGGGTGAGAAAGCATGCTAAGACGGAAACTACTATATCTTCTTCTAACTGTACCATTATACGCTTGGCTTATTAGCATGACGAAAATAGAGGTGATGGCTCTATTTTTAGGATATGTATTCATCTTTTCCAACTTAAATCGCATTCAAGAGCAATCTATTTTAGAAATATGTATATTTTCGATTAGTATAGAACTATTTAGTATCGTTTCGATTGTATTATTAAACGAATTATTTCGCTGGATCCACTCATTTGAATTAATGAAATTTGGAAATGTTGTATTGCAAGTAATATGTGCTTATATTGTGTTTGTTGTATTAGACAAAATAGTTGGACAGCAGAGCGTTTTTCAGGATAAAAGAAAATGGGAGTGATTCAAAAAAGGAGCTAAATGGCTCCTTTTTTGAATCTGTAGTAAAAACAATTGAAAATTATGACATCTGTTATATAATAGTTAAAAATTGTATTTTTAATGAAAAGAGATGATAACATGGCCATATTGTTGGCACTTATCCCAATTATGATGATTTTCATTTGTTTATTTTTATTTAAACAAACGTCATTAAGGTCCTCTTTAATTGCTTACGTTGTGTCTGTTGGAATCGTTTTACTCTCGCCAACGTTTCAACTAGGGATAAGTGAAACTGTGCATGCAACGATTAAAGGTTGGTTAATTTGTTTTATTGTCGGGTACGTGTTGTTTTTCGGTATTTTTTTATTTCACCTCATGAATAAAATGGGGTACATCGATCAAGTAGCACGTTTTCTAGAAGAAGTGACGCGCGATCGTTTATTACAAATGCTCCTTATGTGTTTTGGTATTTGTCCGCTAATCGAATCAGTAAGTGGATTCGGAATTGGCTTCATGGTTGCAGCACCTATCTTTCTATCATTAGGCTATAAACCGTTTCAAGCTGTACTACTTTCATTTATTGGTTTACTAGCTAGTTCATGGGGCGCAATGGCAACTGGTACGATTATCGGTTCGCAGCTTATAAATATGCCGCTTACAACACTTGGCACGAATACGGCACTACTAAGCATTCCGATGTTTGCTTATTTCGTCATCCTTTCTTTACACGTTGTTGGTGGTTGGCAGGCTGTTATTGAAAAGTGGAAAGAAGGATTCGGTTTCTTTCTATTATTTTCTCTCGGAATTTATCTTTCTAACGCATACGTAAGTGTTGAACTAGCAGGTATATTGAGTTCCATCGTTACAATTGCATTTGGCTTTCTTATCATTAAATTAAAAGGGAAAAATGAACAAAATCTTATAACAGAACATGCTGCGGCAACGGAGAGAGAAGTATCTATTATAAAAATTATTAGCCCTTATATATTCCTAACAGTTTGTATTTTACTTTCTCGCCTCGTACCAGCATTACATGATGTATTCAGATCATATGCAGTCCTTGATTTAAAATCATACTCTTATAAACTGGAGCTACTATATTCACCAGGATTTTGGCTCGGTATGACTTGCCTATTTACTATTATTTTCTTCCGCATTCCATCTCATATTATGAAACAATCACTCTCGCAAACGATAAAACAATGGATTCCTTTTGCGATTACGACGACGATGTTTATCGCCATTTCAGAACTAATGGGTGCATCTGGCATGCATTCATTACTGGCAAAAACAGCTGGTGACACATTTGGAACGTTTTTCGTGTTCGTTGCTCCGTTTATCGGCGGAATCGGTGGCTTTTTAACAGGTAGTAACGCAGGATCAAATGCGATGTTCATAAAACTACAAATGCAAACTGCGCAAAACGTAGCACTTCCGTGGCAATACGTCACAACACTTCAAAACACCGCATCATCAGTAGCGACAATCGCTTGCCCGTCACGGATTACGTTAGGTGCTTATTTATGTAATATACCGTATCGTGAAAATGAACTATTAAAGAAGACGACGTTAATGATTTTTGGTGCGGTGTTGCTTGTGGTGGTAGAGGTTATTTTTTGGTATCTGTTGAGAAAATAAGAAATCCTCCTGAGAAAGGAGGATTTTCTTTTTATATGGATAATGCCTTAAGTATGAAAAGCTTCTACTAAATGAATAGGAGATGAAATGTATGCCCCTAAAAAACTACGGCGTGTTAAAAGGTACAGTTATACAATCAAAGATTGGAAAAGGGAAAACACCTCATTATCAAGTTCATTTACAAGGCGAAGCAGGAGTAGATTATCGTATTGCAATTAACGTGAAATCGCAAAGTTATCCGTCAGAGGTGTTATATTTTGCGAGTAACAATATTAGGTCAGAGGCGATTCATATTTTACCGACATTACCATTTGGTTTTACGGAAGTAAAAAATAATGAGCCGAAAGTGGCTTTAGATTATGTAAGAGGAAATCTATTTGACTCAAAACAAATGATTCCTTTACCTCCCGAAAAAGCAGGAACAGATAATGATTTAAACGAAAAAATAGAACGTTATATAAAACGAGCGATAGAAGAAAAGGCAACTATTTATGCGTTCGGTGAAAGATGGGGACCAGAAGAAAATACACCAGATTCCTATTTTCATTTCAAACCAGGAAACGGGATACACGATATTCACATGAATCAAGGGAATGTAGAGAAATGGAAAGGTGATAATGGTATATGGCAAGACGGGGGAATACTCATTCACTTTGAAAAGGAAGAAGAATGGATTGGTATCTTTCTTGCCTTCCAGTCGCAGTCATGGTGTACAGATGAAGAAGGACATGCTCGTGTTCCGGTTGAGCATTGTGATTATAAGGGAAATAAATGATGAGAGGAGGGCGTTCAAAACGAACGCCCTCCTCTTATTTTATAAAACCCAAAACTAACAAGTGTAGAAATACAAGAAAATAGTAGTGCCACACTAGAAAATGCGATGAGGTACATATTATACTTCATCACTTTGCCGATTAGCTGGTTACTGTCGTACTGAAATAGTCCTGCTATTATATTGAATAAAAATAATAGGATAAACATGACGATAACACCGTCTATTGATCCTTTAATATCTGGTTTACTTAAAGCGATATGTGCAGAAATACAAATGGCGATAAATAAAAATAGCCAAAAAGAAGGATTCAATAAATTATTCAGTGTAAATAAGCTTTTCAATAATACAAACGTCGACAAGAGCATGTTTTGAACCATTTCTACATTAATAGAAGTAGAAGCGATTGTTTTTTCGAGAGTTGTATTAAATAAGAAATATGAATTTGGTACGAAATAGCGCATTAAAAGGATTAACGCAGTAATACCAGAAATAATAGGACCGATTCCAATGAAGAAGTTCCCAATTCGTTGATATACACTTTTTTGATTGTATTGATGTTGTACGTAGCCTAAAGCACCTTGGCTTGTATCTGTTGGGAAAAACTGCGTTGCTACAATTTTATGACGAAATAGTACACACATAATGGCATGTCCAAGTTCATGAATAGGAACACCAATCCACGCCGTTAAAAGGAATCCTTTTCTTCCGAAAGCTCTCGACCAATACATGCGTGTGAGAGATTCTAAATAACCTAATAGAAATCCAATTACAATGATAACGCCAATTAAAGAAAATAATTGGATTACGCTTGTAAGGAGTATTTGAAAAATTGAGTTTACCAATTCCATTACCAGTCATCCAATCTGTTAAAAATGTTATTTGTTCTGTTTTATAATAGCATTATTTTTCAAGATTGCTAGCACATATATTTTCATTTGAAAGAAGGATTTCATAATCTTTTTCTTGTAGTCATGTTTTATGTACAAAGTCATATATTGAATTTGTAACACCCTATATGGTATCTGCTTAAGGGGGGGGAATGCGATAATGAAATGTCCGGCGTGTCATACGGAAAATACAGCAGAGGCAAAATTTTGCGGGAATTGTGGACATTCGTTGACGGAGGAAGCCGTAGCGAGTGGTGCACAGGAGGAAGGTGAGCAACAAGCACGCGTAGCACCAGCAAAGGAAACTCGATCAAATGAAACGGTAGAGCAAGCGAAGCGGTTTGCAAGTGGCTACTTTCAATTTTTTAAACACGCATTACAAGCACCGACAGCTATTATGAAAAGTGGCAAGGTTGAAGTACGAAATGGAATTGTAAGTCTTGTTCTTATTTGTTTTTTAGGGGCATGTATTTTTTATAGAATGATGAGTGCTGCAGCAGCTGTTACGAAAACATTTGCACCAGATATATCTACCCCTACATTCTTTTTGGACTCTGTAACGGTCTTTTTATTTTTACTCATTTTAACTTTATTTGTCGGATTTATTATTGTTGTCAGTGGGAAGATGATGAAATCATCTTTTTCGTTTCTTGAAGTATTTGGAATATGGGGAACGATAGCAACTCCGGTAATTGCTATATTAGTGCTTTCTTTTCTGTTTAGCTTTTTATTAATCTTTTTCTTACCAATTTTATTAGGGCTGGCTACAACATATATGGGAATTAGTATAATTGTAGCTACAGTAAAACTAGATAACGGTGGATTAGATCTTGTTTACACTCTTTTTATCGCAAATATTTTCATTGGAATTGCAACATTCATTGTACTGTGGTCTTACATTAGCACGATAATTCAAACCTTTACACAGGGATTAAAGGGCCTCTAAAGAAAAGGTGGTTGAATGGATGAATGTATGTACAAAGTGTGGGACTCAGCTTGAAGACGGTGTGCAATTTTGTCAAAGCTGCGGGAGGAAGAGGGAGAGTCTTGCAGTAAAGAAGAAAATGAGCAGCGGTACAAAGGTTGGCATTACAATTTTAACATTACTTGCTGTAGTGATTGTTGGACTGTATTTGTACGGATCATCGTATTATAAGCAGGCGGCACAAGTAGATCGGATCATTACTATTTTACAAGAGAGGAACGGGGAGAAGTTAGCTGAAATCGTCACGGCAGATGATCCATCAGTTACTGTAACGAGAGAGAGTCTAATGCCACTATTTTCGTATATAAAAGAAAATCCATCTTATGTGAATGAATTGAAAGAACAGTTGAGGATAGGTGAAAAACAAGGGAACGGAATCGAAAGAGCAGACTTTTCGTTAACGAAAGACGGAAAGTATTTCTTTTTATTTGATCGGTATAAATTGAAAGCGAAGACGTATTATACGACATTGCTTACAAATGAAAAAGGTACATCTTTAAAAATGAACGGAAAAGAAATAGATAAAACAGATGACAAAAAGTTTGAGAAGCAATATGGACCGTTTCTTCCAGGAACTCAAGTGTTTCAAGCAGAATATAAAAATGATTATGTGAAACTATCACGTGAAGAAAAGGTTGTACTTATGAAACAAGGTCAAAATAACGTAACGATAGATTTAACGTTGCAAGGACAATATATTACGGTTCAAACGAACGTGCCTGGTGCAACATTGTATGTGAATCAAAAACCAGTTACAGCGCTGGCAGGAGAAGAAATTACATGGGGGCCTGTAGCAACTGATGGAAGTGCGACGATTTATTTAGAACGAAATGGAGAAAGTGGAAGGGAAACGACAAAGGTAGAAACGGTAACGGCACTTTCGTCTTATAATCTTCCATTCGAAAAGAAAAGTGCGGAAAAAACAGTTGTTTACAATGTTACTCCGCCGCCTACGACTCGGTATGTATATAATGGTTTCATCTTCCCGGATAGTGATATTCGAAAACTAACGAGTGCAGAATTAACATATTTATCGAAAGAACAGTTGAAAATTGCTAGAAATGAAATATACGCAAGACATGGAAATATTTTTCAAACGAAAGATATGCAAGCGTACTTTTCAAAACAGTCTTGGTATAGAGAAAATCCGTATTTTTCAGGAACGTTAACCAATATTGAATCCTATAATGTGGAACTGATTAAAGCAAGAGAATAAACATGTGAAAAAGGTACAGTGCATAGCTGTACCTTTTCTATGGTTTTTTAGCTGAACCAGGATCCCTTGAAAAAAAGATATGAAAGAGGAATGTGACTTTACTTGCTCCTCCTGATGTACTTGCTTGCACATCAGATAATGCACTAGATGTTAACACACCTTCAGAATGAGGCGGTACCACTATTTTGAGGGCATCATCTGATTCTGATGATGCAGTAACTGTTATTGTATCATCAGATAAGTTTAAAATTTTTACAGTACCGATTGGTAAGATAGACTTGCCAGCGTGTGATGCTGAAGCGAAGTGAGAGCCTTTCCAAATCGTTTGTGCGAAGGTTTCATCATTAGATAACCAAGCGCGAGCGCTGTATAATGTTGCGTTAATGGAAAATTCTTGGTCAAGTGACACGGCGGGTTTCGGTTCTTGCGGTTCCTCTGGAGTTTGAGCGAGAAGGCCGGCACACATATATGTTTCACCTACTTTCGATAGTTACTGTTATAGCATATTAAACATGTTATTTATAAGACACGACGGCTACCTATTCAGGCATAGGTTTGTGCACCAAATTTGAAGATGAAATTATCTTTCTTTACAATGGAAGTAGGTGTTATTTCTGAAAAATATGGAAAACGTAAAGAGTATGTAGAAAAGAAGGAGTGGTAAAGTGAACTATGTCATTATTGGCGGAGATGCAGCTGGTATGAGCGCAGCTATGCAAATTGTTAGAAACGATGAAAATGCAACTGTTGTAACGTTAGAAAAAGGTGAAATTTATTCGTACGCGCAGTGTGGGTTACCATATGTCATTAGTGGTGCTATCGCTTCAACGGAAAAATTAATTGCGCGTAATGTGAAGACGTTTCGTGATAAATACGGAATTGATGCGAAAGTACGACATGAAGTAACGAAAGTAGATACGGAAAAGAAAGTGGTGTACGCAGAGCATACGAAGACGAAAGATATTTTTGAATTTCCGTACGAGCGTTTATTAATTGCAACTGGCGTACGTCCTGTTATGCCAGAGTGGGAAGGTCGAGATTTGCAAGGCGTTCATCTTTTAAAAACAATTCCAGATGCTGAGCGTATATTAAAAACGCTAGAAACGAATAAAGTTGAAGATGTAACCATTATTGGCGGTGGTGCGATTGGACTGGAGATGGCAGAAACATTCGTCGAACTTGGTAAGAAAGTAAGAATGATTGAGCGAAATGATCATATCGGTACGATTTATGATGCAGATATGGCTGAATATATACATAAAGAAGCAGATAAACACAATATTGAAATTTTAACGAATGAAAATGTGAAAGCATTTAAAGGAAATGAAAGAGTGGAACAAATTGAAACGGATAAAGGTACGTATAAAGCAGATCTTGTTTTAGTATCGGTTGGAGTGAAGCCGAATACTGATTTTCTTGAAGGAACAAATATACGTACAAATTATAAAGGGGCAATCGAAGTAAATGCATATATGCAAACGAATGTGCAGGACGTATATGCAGCTGGTGATTGCGCAACACATTACCATGTTATAAAGGAAATTCATGATCATATCCCGCTCGGAACGACTGCCAATAAACAAGGGCGACTTGCTGGACTGAATATGCTTGATAAACGAAGAGCATTTAAAGGTACGTTAGGTACAGGTATTATTAAATTTATGGATTTGACGCTTGCAAGAACAGGTTTAAATGAAAAAGAAGCAAAAGGGCTACATATTCCGTATAAAACAGTCAAAGTAGACTCCACAAATATGGCGGGCTATTATCCTAATGCGAAACCACTTTACTTGAAATTATTATATCGTTCTGACACGAAACAATTATTAGGTGGACAAGTAATTGGAGAAGAAGGTGTAGATAAACGAATTGATGTGATCGCAATGGCACTTTTCAATAAAATGAGCATTCACGATTTAGAAGATGTCGACTTAAGTTACGCACCACCATATAACAGCGTTTGGGATCCAATTCAGCAAGCGGCAAGGAGAGCAGAATAGCACTTTTTAAGTGCTATTTTTTTCGTTAAAGGGGAATCATTATTTTTGGCGAAAGAAGCGAATTGGAAATAGTTATATATAGGGAAGGGGATCATTAAAAATGTTTGTAACACTTCAAACAGTTCAAGAATCAGAAAAAGAAATATTACGTAATTTATATGCACTATATCTTCATGACCTCTCTACATTCACTCCTAATATAAAGATTGGGGCAAATGGATTTTTTGAATACGAAGATTTGTACATGTTTTGGGAAAATGACGGAATCACTCCGTATTTTATTAAAAGTAATAATGATATTGTAGGATTTTTATTACTACTGGAACGTCCATTTTTGAAAAAAGAAAATGACTTTTGTATTAATGACATTTTCATATTGAATCAGTACAAGGGAAAAGGAATCGGTAAACAAGTTATTGAGAATGTACTAAAAGAGAAACGAGGACAATATTTCGTTATCGAACTTGTGAAAAATGTACCAGCTGTTTCTTTTTGGAAGAAAGTATATAGGGAGCTAAACATCGAATTTGATGAAAAAACACAGTTAATCGATGATGAAGAATGTCTCGTTCAAACGTTTAAAATATAATGAAATCGGTGCCTCTAGTAGATTAATTTGAAATTTAACTTTATCCTGCATTAACGGGCAGTAAGACCCCCACCTCAAAATTCAGCTGAAGCAAAGAAGCTAAGTGGGGGGCGGGCTGCTCGTAAAAGCCCGATTGGTGAAGGCTGATAATCAGTGGGGGATGAAGAAAACCCCCACTGATTAAAGTTTCACTTTATTTCGAATATACCGTTCGCCCTTGAAAACATAGTACTTATCGCTTATATTTTCATATAGTATTTATTTTTTAATAAAGCAATGATCGAACCAGGGGGCACAGTATGGCAATTAACATGAAAACAATCGAAGAATGGATTGCTGAATCAAACGCAAGACAAGAAGAAGACTTTGGAAACGTTGTTGAAGAAATGAAAGAAGTATGCGTCGGACTTGATAATGCGACATTAATTTATACGAAAAATGTATTTTGTTTCGGTAAGAAAGTAGAAGTATTGTTCTTCTTCCAAGATCATGTCGTGATTGGACAAGAAAAAGATGAATATGTTGAAATCGAAAAATTAAAGTATGAAGCAATTACACATAGCAACTTAAAAACAAATGACAAAAATACAACGTTAGAATTAAAGTTTGCTAACGGACAATCTATCAATTTAGATAGTTTAAATGATAACTACGGTACGAAAAATTGGTTATTCGCGAGACAAATTAAGAGTATTTTTAAATTAATCTAGTAAAAAAGCACGCCGTCCACCGGCGTGCTTCTAATTACGCAAATCCCCTTTTAACCAATTCCGCGCTCGATACGCCCCAACAGGAATTTGAATGAGAGACGTTTCATTTCCAGTATCTATCCCGTATAACTGATCACATGAATTTGTATTAAAACTTAGTAATGGATGCCCGCCCATCCCCATCGCGGTTGCGGCGAAAACGAGTTTATGAACGAGTATGCCAGCTTCCATTTGGTGAATACGGTATCCTCTATAGCCTAATGCATTTGTATAGTAATCTTTCTTTCCGACTACATGTAGGCAAAGCGGTACTTGAAAAAGATTTACGTTATCCATCGTCATACTGGATTGAAGGGGATAACGAAGGTCTCCATATCGAAGTGGCTGTATGGAATGTGTTTTACTGTTATAAGAATAAGCACCGTTCTCTATATCTTTTACGTTATAAAAACATCCATATAATGAGACCCGTGCATTTTCATTTACATACTGACCATCAAGGTCGTTGTAATAAGGGAAGGAGAGACTCGCTTCTTGTAGTAAAGTAGCGAGCTCGGCTGTATCCCATTTCGTGAAAGTAAAGTCAGCATCAGGGGAATACCGTTCTTTACAAAGTTGTAAGAAATCATACGATAACCGTTCTACTTGCGGCAACTGTACAGCGTGCGCATGATGTTGATAGTGCTCTTCATGATGTAGTGTTTGGAAGTGTGCTGTCGATTCAATCATAGAAGCTTCATTTATTTTTGTTAACATTGGATATTCATTTACATGTTTTGAGCGAACGAAATGTTCGTGTGCTAACGGCGGAATTTGCTGTAACAACTCATGAGAAGTAACTTTTTTATTTTCACGGTAATCATTGTGAAACCAATTCGTTTGCGGTTCTGTACTTAAAGGAACGACAGCATACACACTTTCTTCGCCTTCTGACAGTCCGAGTAAATGATTGATTGCACGGTCTAGAAACTGAAAGTATACGCCATTTGTGTAACCGAATTGTTTGGCACATGCAAGTAATTGTCCGATGAGAACACCACTATCTAATCCTTGAAGTCGATACGAAAAATTATTGTATTTAAAGTAGTTTTTCCAAAACATAGTGGATACGAATGCAGCGCCAAAACAAGACTGTATGTTACAACGGTTGCCAAGTGCTTCTGTAATGTAAGAATCGAAATTTCCTTCGCGAAGTAAAATAAGTCGGTGGTGCGCAGCGTCGTAATGGTAAATACCGTCTGGATAATCATCGATCTTTAAATATATATACAATTCATTTGGATATAAAGCGCCACCTGAAGGGATAGATCTTCGGAATAAAATTTTTTCGCTATTTAGCTGACATAACTGTGTTAAACCAAATGAGGACCAAAGGTAATGACCAATCTCCTTCAAAGTAGGTGTAGTAGAAGAGTTAGGTAAAGATAATGGGATTTCTAAAGAGAGAGGAATGATAGGTACATTTCGGTATAATTTATAAGGAAGCGGTGCATCTTCCCAGTCCACTTCATGATTCGGCATAATTTCATCGATAGAAAAATGGAGATGATGTAAAAAAGTATCCAGCTGCATAAAATCCCCCCCTTTACTATGGAAACGGATGCGGATGTGGATTTAATTGTTCATTCGTTAAAGGTTCGTTTGTATATCCAAGTGTCATCGGCACAGTATATACTCTATCCAGTCCTGTAACTCGAATGAGATGGTGACCGAACGTCATCGGTAACATGCCTGGAATAATGACTTTTACGCAATGTAATCCGTTTTTTTCTATAAGAGGTACTGTTTGATCTACAACGATTACGTCAAGTCCAGATTGCTGCAGGCGGTTTAAAAGTTGATGAAGATCGGATGTTAAATCTAGATCAACTGATTGTAATGCATTCATTTCTTGGAACGATTGCACCGGGGCATCGTCACGTAAAAGAAAGTGAAGACGTTCTTCTGCTTCTTTTAATCCGTACAGCATACTATGGTCTTCCATTTTATTTACGAGATAAGGGTCTTGTAAGCAGTTTTCGTAGTGCTCTCTTTTTTGTTCGAGTTCATCGTCTGCTATTAGTAACATGCCTGCTATTTCATGGATGGCACTCTTTAAAGCGCGGACAGGGTCTAAATGAGAGCCTCCCGCACAAACAACGTTCATTCCATTTTCACGCGTATTTTTCGCAATTACCCATAAGCTTGGGATACCGTGTTCCATCGTTGCGTTAAAAGCATGTAATTCATACCCAGTAATCGTGTACAGCCGCTGAATCATTAATTGTAATTCCGTATCATTTGCTGAACTAAGATCAAGGCGAGGGAGAGGTAATTCGGCATACCAAGTGAGCAAAAAGGCGTCACGCTCTACAATTTCTAAAATGCCATGAAAAATTGCTTCTTCTAAACTACCACCAATTGCACATCCATTTGATGTTTCATACACGAAAGCATCTCGATGACCGAGGCTATAATAAGCAATTGATTCAGGAACTAAAAGTGGCCGGTTTTGTAATAAAGAGTAGCCCCATACCCAGTTTTGTTCATAGTCAGGATCAAACGGTTTAAACGGAAAACTATTACGATTATAATGTTCATTTGTATGTACACCGAGCAAGAGGGGATTAAGTGCATGATCCTCTAACTCACGAAAACTGCCGTGTACATTTGTCTTTTTTCCTCGAGGTGACATACCACAATATCGTTCTAAACCTTCTAAAATAGCAGTCGCTTCACTCATTGCAAATGAATGAGTTCGGCCTGCAACACCTTCATTTCCAAACATTAATGGCATGTTTATAATAACGTCAGCAAATGGTAATAAAGAATGCTGCATTTTTCCGTTCAACATACCGACGCGATAATCTAAATAATCTCTCGTTAAAAATGTGTTTAGTTCATGAATGGAACGACAGCGATATGCTGCTTCGCTTGTTTTTAAGCTCGGTTGTAACGAAATCGCTGCTGCATCTGCCGTATCATCAGGCAAATTGCTACATACAGGGCAGAGCGGATCGGGAAGAAAAGAATGCCGCGTACATTGCAGTGTTTGTAAGTTTAGTAAAATGAGTTCATTTTCTAAAGAAGAATGGTTATGAGTTAATATTTTCTCTGTTTCTGCACGAATAAGATGGCACATTTGTAACATACCATTTTGGGTGGCACGTACATCACGCCTTGTTACATTATCTGCCTTTAACGCATATTTCCGCTGTAGTGCCCACATTTCTTGTTGATCAAATCCAGCGATAAATCGGCGTCCATCAGAGCAGTTGGAACAGCCAGTTGCAAGAGGATGAATGTAAGGACCGATAATACCTTCACCAAATGAAGTGAATGCACGTAGCCATGGAATATGATTCGATCGAAACATTAGCTCGGCATCATGATGAATAGTAGAAGGAGAGCCATCATGTAATACGAGAGCGAGATGAATATTTTCAGGGAGTTCTTCTGTAAGGTTATGTTGGCGAATGATAGAATATTGTTTGCATAGTTGATCATGTACATAGTTTGCAAGTAAGCCATCTCCTATAAGCAATATATTTTGAGTCATAGACTGTCCTCCTTTGCAATTAATACACCGTACACACCATCTAAGTTTTCTTTCAAAAATGATTCAATGGCTAAATCAAACACGAATGGATAAAAATTATGTTCTTCTAAATGTTGCAAGGCAAGCTGCACAGATTGCACACCTGGAACTTCTTCTTCCGCTTGTATTTCCACTCTAAAAGAATCCGTGTCATATAAAATAATAGAGGATTCAGGCAAGATATTAGCTCTGTAAGGAGTCTCTTCATTTTGAATATGAAGTAGTGATAGTTGTAGTGCGTTTCGTAAGGCTAACGTCATATTAATATTAGATGCACCGTACCAGCGATCATTTATACCGACCCAAACGACAGGAAAGCTGAGAATCTCTTCACTCATTGCTATTTTAGGAGGTTCATGAATTGTAGAGAGAGCATCGTAATAAAATCTACAATGTTTATCATGAATTGCAGTTAAATCAATCGTCGTAATTTCTTCTAGCATATGTGACTGCCGCTCATACAATTTATTATTTAAATGTTGTTGTAGCGCCCGGTATACACCTTCTGTCATCGTTTCTCCAGCGCCAATACCGATATCATTATGTTCAGGAATAAGGCGGTGCATAATTTCCGCTACATATGTTTCAATTCCTGCTAAACCAGCTTCTCGGCGCGCTTCATTATGAGTTAAACCACCACAAGTCATAAGAGGCAGGAGGGAAGCAGGACCATCTGATAGTGGAGTAGCTACTTGAATATGGCATTGTGATAACGGTAATTGATATGAATCTTGTTCATCCCATACATGGAATAAACCAGCTTCTTTAGAAGTTAATGAGTCGAAAAAGCGGAATAAATCAGTTGAGGTATGTTGGTTGGACCGCTGCTCAAGTTGTTCAGAAAGATTTTCTATCGTATCAATTGTAAAACTTTCATCAGTTGCGAGAGGATGTTTTATAAAAGGATGCCATGCTCCTTCGAGTGTTTCGTAATTTAATAAAAAGAATTGTGGTTCTTTTTCTCGGTAAGAATCATCAGCGACATGCTTAAGTAATTCAAATACGATTATATTTGCTAACATTGCAGATGGAAGTGGTGAAAATGATGCTGATGAATGTTCATTTTGTAAAGTCGTTTCATGTAGCCGATGCCATGCGGATTCCCAGCATTCTTCACGATTAGCTGTTACGATAGGGCCGGCTATACCAAGTGCTGATAAACAGACGGCAGGTATGAAGTTCTTTCCTACTTCTCTACAAATCGTGTGAACTGCTCTTAGGCCTTCAATATCTCCATTTTGAGAAACATACAAAATCCAGTCGAAAGGCTCGAACACTTCATGCAGGGGACGATCAATTGTCGTATCTATTTCCTGAACTAGGACATGATCATCAACTTCATGTGCAAGTTCTACTAGCTCATGAATGCGATCGTAATTTGTTTCCTCATAATCTGTAACAAGGTAATGAAAGGTAGGTAATCCTGATTCTAATAAAGAAGAAACTAAGGAAGTAAGCATATCTCCAGAACCAATTATAAGGACGTTTGCCGCGCGATACGTTTCGAATTTTAGAGCGCCTGAATGAGAATCAGCTTCTAAAAATTCAATTTGTGAAGCGTATCTATCAAGTAATGCGCTATTTAATTCATGAGGTGCATCTTGACTTACATCCCGAACGAAACCATTTTCATATAAAATCTCTCCAATTTCAAATACACGATTTTGATAGGGGAGAGGGAGACCATCGGTTATTTCTGCTAAAGAATAATTCCCGTTAAACATTGGCATTAATTTTTCAATCCAGTTGTAAATTCCATCACCGTCCATACGAAATGAACTGGCATTATTTCGAAAATAGACACCCCCGTTTGAGTCGGGGAGGAAAAAAGTATCCTTATTTGCTTTAAGTTTTGCATCAATTGGAAGGTTATTCATTTTAATCCTCCTTACGTTCTAGGCATACATTATTAGCTTATGTAATGAAATTTGTCCCATATGAATGCAATAAAAAAAGGCTGTAGAATAATTCATTCTACAGCCTGTAATAGATTATTAATCTATCAACCTTCTAATAATAATGATTTTGGATCTTCAAGCATATCTTTAACAGCAACAAGGAAGCTAACTGCTTCTTTACCATCAACAATACGGTGATCGTAAGATAAAGCGATGTACATCATTGGACGGTTTTCCATACGTTCTGCATCAATTGCAACTGGACGTACTTGGATTTTGTGCATTCCTAAAATACCTACTTGTGGGCTGTTTAGGATTGGTGTTGACATTAGAGAACCGAATACACCACCGTTTGTAATTGTGAATGTACCACCTTGTAACTCTTTTAATGAAAGTTTGTTATCGCGTGCTTTCATACCTAAATTACGAATTTCGCTTTCGATTTCAGCGAAGTTTAATTGGTTAGCATCGCGTACAACTGGAACAACTAATCCATCTGGAGCTGCTACTGCAATACCGATATCATAGAATTTTTTAATGATAAGCTCATCGCCTTGAATTTCAGCATTTAATAATGGGAATTGTTTTAATGCTGCAACAACTGCTTTTGTGAAGAATGACATGAAGCCAAGACGTACATCATGTTTTTTCTCGAAAGCATCTTTACGCTCTTTACGTAATTCCATGATTGCAGTCATATCAACTTCGTTAAATGTTGTTAACATTGCAGATGTTTGTTGAACTTCTACAAGGCGTTTTGCAATTGTTTGACGGCGGCGGGACATTTTCACGCGCTCAACTGGTTTTTCGAATTCCGTTTTTGCAACTGGAGCAGGAGCTGGACTTTTTGGAGCAGCTGGTGCTTCTTTTGGTGCGGCAGCATGAGCTTGTACATCGTGTGGTCTCACACGTCCAAGTGGATCTGTGCTACGTACGTCGTTTAAGTCGATACCTAATTCACGAGCCATTTTTCTAGCAGCTGGTGATGCGATAGGACGGTTCGTATTCGGTAAACCTTGTAAAGTTGTAGTTTGCTCAGCATTTGGTGCCGCAGCTTTCGGTGCTTCAGTTGTTTCTTGTTTTGGCTGTTCAGCAGCCGGTGCAGGTGTACTTACTGCAACTGGTGCTCCGTTTGCATCTAAAATTGCGATAGTTGCACCAACTTCAACTGTATCCCCAGGTTCGCCTAGTAACTTCGATACAATACCTGAATCTTCTGCAATGATTTCTACATTGACTTTATCAGTTTCAAGCTCAACAACGCTGCCACCTTTCTCAACTTTGTCGCCTACGTTGATAAGCCATTGTGAGATAGTTCCTTCAGTAATAGATTCTGCAAGCTCAGGTACTTTAATTTCGATCATTTTAAATGTCCTCCCCTTATTTGCCTAACGGTGTGTTTTTTCTTCTTTTGTCTTCGGTAATCTCCATTTGTTAGCCTGCCCCCGGGCAGAATATCTGTCCGGGGAGCAAGCTAGAAACCTTCATTATTACTTTCAGTTGCTGAAAACTTCAATTTCTTGTTTATCTTGACGGAAGTTATACTTCACATCTAAAGCGTGTGCAACAATTAGTTCTTGCTCAGCTTTGTGAGCGAATGGATCGCCACCAGATGGGCTAGAGCGATCTGGGCGTCCAATGTAACCTGTTTTCACTTTATCTCCAGCAAGTTCAAACAGAATTGGAGCCATGTAATGCCATGCGCCCATATTACGAGGTTCTTCTTGAACCCAAATAATTTCTTCTAAGTTTTTAAAGCGTTTAATAATAGATTGAACTTTCTCAGCAGGGAATGGGTACAGCTGTTCAATACGAACGACATGAACTTCATCTAAGTTATACTCATGTTTACCAGACTCAATTTCTGCTGCTAAGTCAATCGCCATTTTACCTGTGCTTAAAACAAGACGTTTTACTTTAGTTGGTTTCATGCCAAGGTTTTCTTGTTCTAGAGCAGGTTGGAAACGTCCTTCGCTTAACTGACTAGCAGTTGAAAGCGTAAGTGGGTGACGTAATAAACTCTTTGGCGTCATCAATACTAATGGTCGAACAGCGTCTGTTCCTAAGATAGATGCTTGACGACGTAAAATATGGAAGTATTGTGCCGCGCTCGTTAAGTTTGCAACTGTCCAGTTATTCTCAGCGGCTAACTGTAAGAATCGCTCTGGACGTGCACTAGAATGCTCTGGTCCTTGACCTTCATAACCGTGCGGTAATAGAAGAACTAAACCAGATTTTTGACCCCATTTTGCTCTTCCTGCTGAAACATATTGATCAAATAATGCTTGCGCAGTATTTGAGAAGTCACCATATTGCGCTTCCCACATAACAAGAGTTTCTGGAGCGAATACGTTATAACCATACTCGTAACCAACAACAGCAGCTTCTGATAACGGACTGTTATGAACAGAGAAGGATGCATTAATGTTTGGTAAGCGATGTAATGGTGAATATGTTTCATTTGTATCAGTATCGTGTAATACGATATGACGGTGCGCGAATGTACCACGCTGTGAATCTTGACCAGTTAAACGAATTGGCGTACCTTCTTGTAAAATAGAAGCGAATGCTAATGACTCAGCAAGTGCCCATTCAATTTTACCGTTCTCTTCAAGAGCGTCTTTACGGCGTTCAAGAATTTTCTTTACTTTCGGATATACGTTAAAGCCTTCTGGCCAAGATAGTAGACCTTCATTAATTGCACGAAGTGAGTCAATCTCAACACCAGTATCAATTGGCTGAATGCCTTTTGCAACAACATCTGGCACTTTAACGTCAATTGTTGCAGCGCTCGTATCAGCTGGCGGTACTTGTGCATAGTCAGATTTTAATTGCTCTTGTATAAACTGAGTCATTGTTTCAACCTCATCTGCATTTAGAACACCAGCAGCTTGTAATTGATCTGCATAAATAGCTCTTACAGTTGGGTGATTTTTAATCTTTTTGTACACTTGTGGTTGCGTAACTGCTGGGTCATCCATTTCGTTATGACCGTAGCGGCGGTAACCAATTAAATCGATTAAGAAGTCTTTTTTGAACAATATACGATATTGAATCGCAAGGTTAGCAGCAGCAAGACAAGCTTCTGGATCATCAGCGTTCACGTGAACAATCGGAATATCGAAACCTTTTGCAAGGTCACTTGAATATTTCGTAGAACGAGAATCATAGCTATCAGTCGTAAAGCCAACTGCATTGTTTGCGATAACATGAATTGTTCCGCCTGTTTGGTACGCGTTCAATCTGCTTAAGTTCAACGTTTCAGATACAATACCTTGACCAGGGAATGCAGCATCACCATGAACTAAAATTACGAATGATTTTGAAGTATCTTGTTCTGGAAGACCAGATTTTTTACGATTCTCTTGAGCCGCACGTGCAAAACCTTCTACAACAGGGTTAACGAACTCAAGGTGACTTGGGTTATTTGCTAATGTAACGCGAGTGCTAACTTCTTCGTTACTAACGACTTGTTCTCTACCTAAATGGTATTTCACGTCACCAGTCCAGCCAGAATTTGCCACTGCGCCTTCTATTTTTGCATGTTTGAACTCAGCAAACATGTGACTATATGGTTTTTCTAATACGTGTGCAAGTACGCTTAGACGACCGCGGTGAGCCATACCAATCATGACATCTTCTACGCCGCCCTTTGCACCTTCGAGAACAATTTCATCTAGAACAGGTACAAGCATATCAACGCCCTCGATAGAGAAACGCTTTTGCCCAACGAATGTTTTATGCAAGAATTGCTCGAAACCTTCAACAGCTGTTAAACGTTTTAAAAGAGCAGTTCGTTTTTTATTTGATAGTGGTTGACGCAATGAATTTGATTCCACCATTTGATGCAACCACGCGCGTTCTTCACTATCTTGTATATGAGAAAATTCATAAGCTAAAGATTTTGTATAAACGTCTTTTAATCTATGAATTACATCAAGTGCAGTGTGAATACCTTCTGGTGCATCTTGCCATACTGTTTTCGCTGGAATCGCTTTCAAGTCAGCATCGCTCAGTTCGTTCATTGCTTTCTCAAGAAGAGATTGTCCATTAGCAGCATCTTCCATCGGATTGATGTGAGCCAACGTATGCCCGAATGAACGAATTTGTTCAACAAGCTGAACGACTTTAAGAATTTTTTCAATGTTCCCTGTGTTTTGAGGAGAAAAATGTGTTGCTGTGTTGTCCCCTGTTACGACATCATCTTGAAACGAAGGAGCTCCAAAAATTTCAAAAAGCTCTTGTAATTCCGGATCAACAGAACCTGCTCCAGTTACGTAAAGATCATATTGCTCAATAACATAACCAAGGTTCGGACCATGGAACTTGGCCCAAGGGTTTGTCGTTGTATTCTTCCTCGTCATTTGTTTAAACCTCCCAATGCATATAATCCTTTTTCCAAACAAAAGGTGCATTTTGCTCTTTTCAATAATTGATGAACCAACAATCAATGTAAATGTTTTCTTTATTCTTATGTTATTACAATAATTTACATAATACCAAACACTATTACTTATCTGTTTTGTAAAAAAACATTCACAATAACTTATCACCCAAGTTAATCTTTCATGTTATAAAGTAATTTCACAGAAAAATGGGGTGGATATATTTGGTATACCTACACGAATAACTAAAATTGTTGCATGTAAATATAAGTATAATAATTAGAATGTTTCGATAAAAATGAGTTCGAATTATGTATATTGAAATAATAAGCGCTTTCATTGATATTATACAACAATATAACGGAATATAGTATAAAAAATAAAAAATTATGAATTTATCGTAAACTTTATTTAGATAGTGTTAAATATTGAAAGGAAAGTGAAGGATTTCTACAAAAAAAGTTGCTAAACATAAAAAATGCTTCATAAACAGTTAGTTTCTATAAATATGACGAAAAACACCGTAAAACCAATAACGCATTTCGTGGAATAAAGAGATGAATGAAATATTTTAAAAGGATAAAACAAATAGGGAGATATTAAATTTAAAAAATAGAGAGGAGAAGATATAGTAACAATTATTTACAGTGTTCCGCGTTTCATTTCAAAATAGACGTGCTGAAATTGAAAAGTTTCTTCTATATAAATAGAGTGAAACAAACTAAAATGCATGTAAAGGAAACTTGACGTAAAGGTTGCTTTACATATATACTCACTGTAAGGAAGGAGGGAGAAATTTCCTTGGAAAATAAAATGGTTGAATACCGAAAAAAATTTGGACTATCTCAAGAAAAATTGGCTGAGAAACTTGGAGTTTCCAGGCAAACCATCATTTCAATTGAAAAGGGAAAATATGATCCATCACTTCCGTTAGCATTTGAAATAGCAAAAACATTTCAGACAACGATAGAACATGTATTTATTTATGAAGGAAAAGAAGAGGGGGAATAGGGATGAATTATTCACAAAAGTACTTTTTAATTATGGGAATTATTTTCTTTATTATGAGTGGAACCATGGTATTAGCGGGCATAATGACGCATTCCGCACCACCGGCTCCAACGTATACAGTACTTACGATGATGATTATGTGTTTCTGCTTAAGTTACTTACACCCGCAATTTAAAGAAAAAGATGAGCGAATGAAACTTATTCGTTATAAAGGAATGTTCTTCAGCTTTTTTGCGCTAACGGCATATTACCTTCTTTTCTCTTTCGGTTTAAATCTACACGTAATTACACTATCTGCGGTTGAACTATTAAACATACTTATGGCACTTACGATGAGTACAGTTTTTATCTCATTTGTTGTTTTATCGAAAAGATATTAAGATGGAAGAGAGAAAGGAAGATTAACATATGCAAATGATGTATGCTTTTGGCATTGGACTTGTATTATTTTTAGCCGTATTCTTATTTATTCGAAAAGACGTTCAAGGTGGGACGTTAACGAAAAGAGGCTTTTATAAAATGATCGGCTGTTTAGTCGTTATGTTTATAGCGATTATCGTAATGATCGTTTTAATAAATCAATCACTATAGAATATAAAAATGGAACCTTACTGTAGTAAGGTTTTTCTTTTTGATGTAAAATCCGAAAATTCCCACGACATCCATTTACTACATATAATGGATATTATATAATTTAATAAAATGATAGACAGGGAGCATAGTATATGAATAAAAAAACTATCTTCTTTTTATTAACATGCCTACTACTTATAGCTAGTATTACTTATATAATATGTAACAAACGAGAACAAGTGCCACCTATGTTAGTATGGGAGCACCAAGAATACTATGTTACGAATGAACCTGCCGAAGCTGAAAAAGTTGGACAAAGGCTCGGAGAAGTAACGAAGAAAATTGAAACAAGTAAAAAACCTACTAAAAACAGTGAATCCAACATAGTACAAGAAAAAACAGAAGTATTCACAATGATAGAGGAAGAAAAAAATCCTCACTCATCTTTAATCATAAAGGAGCCTTATAGTGACGAATATAGAGTAGTAAGACCGATGTTACATGTACTATAAAGTGAAAAGGGGACTCATATGCAGACAGTAACTTATCCATGGTCGTTAAGAAAAATGTTTGTTTTTTTCCTTTGCTTCATCCTTCCGCCAATCGGCGCAATTTATATTTTGATGAATCGAGAAGCGCTACAAAAGAGAGACTTCATTTTATACGTTTTATTTGCTTCTATCAATATATCGCTTTGGTTATCGCTTATGGTCTTTCATCGGACTATGTGGATGGTAGCGGGGCATTATGTACTTGGTGCAATTGTTATTGTTTTATCGAATATGAATAAGAGATAGGCCAGCAACCTTAAAGTTGCTGGTTTTTATTTTGCTATTTATAATGAAGAAACAAATTTTTAATAGAGAGTAGTGGGCGTTATGAGATGGAAAGAGGGAACGTTTGAAAAAATAGAAACGAATGACTTATCTATTGAGAAACTCATACATACATTCAAGGAACAAAACGTAAATGGCGGAGCGGTTATAAGCTGTTTTAAAGTAAATAACGAAAATTTTTTCAAAGAAATACCATATTGGAAAGATGGACACGAACACTTCTTTAGAAGAATCTGTAACTCTTTAGATATAATCAATAGCTTAGAAGAGTTAAAAATACATACGTCAGAAAAATATAAGTTTCATTTTAAAGAGCAATGGGCAGTCATGCTTGATGGTAGCATTGCCGCTCAAATTTTGTCGGGTGGAGCATATGAAACATTTAAGAAACGACCAGTTATCGCAAAACAATTAGCAGTTAATCTATGTCAATATATGTTCCAAGATCGATACGAAGATATTAAAGTTTTTGAAAGCTATAGCCCTTGGACAGATTGGTTTTATGATGTTGCGTGGGATGTTACTTGGATGGTGTTAGATAGTAAGGAGCAGAAAATGTGGTTCATCTGTGCTACGGATACGGATTGATAGAAAAGAGCCTTGTAGGAAAGCTGCAAGGCTCTTAATATTTTGGGAATGAATAGAAAATAAATCATATAAATGCTATACTAAAAAATGTTTGTAATGTCAGTTTCATACTATTATATAATGCTGACTTACTAGAAAAGATAAGAGGAGAATGAGCGTGCAAAAGATAAAGAAACTATTACTGTTAATGATGGTAGTAGGATTAACAGTAGGTGTTTTAGCAGGGTGTGCAAATCCGAAAGATACGACAGAAGAATTTTTAACAGCGATACAAAAAGGTGATATAGAAAAGGCTCGTACATTTGTTGAGAGTGACAAGGAATTTAACAAACTAAATGAAAAAACAGATGATGCTGAGGCAAAAGCAATGCTGAGTGCAATTACGAAAAACTTTAAATTTGAAAAGCTAGAAGAAGTATCGAAAAAGGATGACAAAGCAGAAGTGAAAGTGAAAATTACATCTGCTGATCTATCCGTTGCTGTAACAAAAGCAGTGGGAGAAGTTATGCCAATGGCCTTCGCTAGCGCTTTTAGCGAAGACAAAGAGCAATCTGAAAAAGCAATCGAAAAAACGATGACATCAGCAATCGTCAAACACTTATCAGATAAAGATGCAATCATGGCAACTCGCGAAGTTACATTGAACTTAAAGAAAAACAAAGATGGCGACTATAAAATCGTTGCAGATGATAACTTGAAAGAAGTATTGTTTGCTAATGCGAAGTCTTTGGAGAAGATGTTTCGTGGGAAGTGATTGATTTAGATAAAAAAGAGAAACCATATCACGTAGAAGGTTGATACGGTTTCTCTTTTTTTTATGACCCCGGAGAGGCTCGAACTCACGACCTCCACCCTGTCAAGGTGGCGCTCTCCCTGCTGAGCTACGGGATCTTCAAAAATGCGTATGTAACAGCATCTTTAATCTTTATGCTAAAGCAATTATATATAATTAACTGAAATTTTACAATATTTTTATAGTAAGTTTTAAAAGGGAAATCATATGCAATTATGCGAGTAGTGTCTGAAGGGATAATGATGAGAAGAAGACTTAGTAGAATGTAGCGGTCATATTATTTAATGTATTTATCCAAAGGGTTTTCATCGCTTAAATCAACAAGTAAAGGACATAAGAATAATAAAGGTAGAGCGGCATTAGCATGATGAAAGGTGTCATTTGATAGATACTGCCTTCCAAAACAATACGGGCAATCTTTTTCAAATGTCACGAGTATTGACCATACATCTTTTATTGTCCACTTCGTTTTACAATACGTACAACGCGCCATAGAGTTCCTCCTCATTTTAAGTCTTCTTCTAGTATATTCCATTTTATTGTACTGAAGTCATTTGTATTTGGTGTGATAAAATGTAAGTTGTTTTGTTTTTTTATGTGGATTTATTTAGTCATTTATGATCAATTACATATCGTTTCATGTTTTTGCAGGATGATAGATTTTCAGCTTCAATATGCAAATTGGCCAATATATCCTTTTTACAATTTACTTAAAATCATGTATAACAGAGATACAAGATTATTTTACCCCGCTATTTGCGGACGGTAAGATCCCCACCTCAAAATTTAGCGAAAGCAAAGA
>NZ_WIPE01000052.1:120268-219850 GCF_009760835.1 Bacillus sp. EE-W1
TAAAGTTTCACTTTATAAATATTCAGTAGTAGAGGGAGAATTATTGTAATGGTAAGGAAAACGTTCAAGATGCGCGTATCTAGAAATAGAACGATTTCGATTAATGGCTCGATTCTTGATGTGGATGTTACACATGATGAGTTTTTACAAGAGTTTGTTGAGTGGGTCGATTCTAAAGGCTGGTCGTTTATGGGGATGACAGATGAGATTACACCCGAGGAAGCTAGTCAAAATTTAATAGATTCATTGATTGATGAGAAGGATAAGAAAGAATAATTCCTTCTTATTTTTTATTGTATATTTATGTTCTTTATCGTAAAAGTGTGATATAGTGAAAAAAGTGAATATTCTTCCAAATTAATACAAATTACATATAGGTTGGTAGAGGTATTTTATAGAATGTGAAAGTAAAGGGAAAAGGGAGAGTCATATGGTAAATTTTAAGAAAATTTCGGTTTTCGTTATGGTTATTTGTTTATTTTTTTTGACACCTATGACGTTATATGCTGAGACGAATATTGGAGTAAATCCGGAGCAAGTGGCACCTCCACCTGCGGAAGGGCCGAATGTTTTTAGTCAGTTTGCGACTACGATTGATGCGAAAACAGGAGATATGTTGTACGACAAAAATGCACATCATCGTGCGTTCCCTGCTAGTATGACGAAAGTGTTAACGGCGATTTTACTGATGGAGCATACGAAGCCAGAGGATCAATTTACGTTTTCACAATTAGCATTAGATCAAGAGAAGAGTAATTATCAAATTGAGTTTCACCCTGGTGAGACTATTAATAGAAATACTGCACTTATGATTTTAATGGTGCTGAGTGCGAATGATGTGTCGTATGCGATTGCGGAGCGTATTGGAGGAAGTGTTGAAAACTTCGCCAATATGATGAATGAAAGGGCGAAGCAATTAGGGGCTAAAGATAGTCATTTTGTAACGCCAAATGGATTGCATGATCCAAATCATTATACGACGCCATATGATATGGCCATGATTACGAGAGGTGTGCAAAAGTATCCTGAAATTTTACAAGCGATGAATACGAAAAGAACGACGGTTACGACATCTACGCAAACAGTTTCTATTTTTAATAAGTCTACTTATTTTGAAAATCCATATAGTATGGGTGGTAAGACAGGATTTACGAATGAAGCACGCAATACGCTCGTTTTATTAAATGAGAAGGATGGTAATCGTATTATAAATGTAGTAATGGCTTCTCAAAGACCTGAAATTTATGAAGATTTGAAGCAGATGGCGGAATATTCTTTTGGGCAATTTACGAAGCAAACTGTACTAGATAAACATAGTTGGCACCAAAAGGCAAAGTATTTAAATAAAGATGTTGATTCTGAGCTGGAAAAAAGTGCAGAGCTTATGCTAAAGAAAGATGAAGGGAAAAATATAAAAACGGCTTTTCGGGTTAATTCAGTGGATAAAGAATCTTTGTATCAAAAAGGAATTCATCGCGGTGAAGTAGTTGGTGCGGTAGATATTATAAAGAATAATCAAACGATTGCGACTATAAATGTTCTTTCAAAAGAAGATGTTACTTTTGCGATGCCTAAAAAAGATACAGTTGCACCTGAAGTAAAGGAATCGAATGTGAAAGTGATAAGTGTTGGAATAGGTGCGATTTTATTATTTGGAGCGATTTTATATGTAGTGCTGCGCCGAAATAACCAAGGGATGAAATCAGAAGAAAAATAAATTGCTAGTAGACCGTGATGAGATTTTGTCACGGTCTTTTTTGTATGCATTTCAAAAATGATTTAACTAATAATTGTAAATTTTCTTATTGCATTTCCATATCGTTCGTTATATTATTTACTTGTGTTCTTGTTAGAGAACTAAAGTGAATATTGTATACTTCAAATAACATAAAACAACGGAGAGGGAGAGAAACGATGAAATTAATTTGGAAGGTGATTAGCAACGTTATCTCATTTGTTTTATTTGCATTGATGATTTGCTTAGCTTTTGTAGTTATTTCTTCAAAAGCGAGCGGTGGGGATCCAACAGTGATGGGATATCAATTTAAATCAGTGTTATCAGGATCGATGGAACCGACATTTTTAACAGGATCAATCATTGCGATAGAACCGACGAAAGATGGTTCTAAATATCAAAAAGGCGATGTTATTACGTTTAAAGAGAAAGATGACAAAATTATCACTCACCGTATTATCGGTGTGAAAGATACAAATGGAAAAGTAATGTATGAAACAAAAGGGGATAACAACAACGGACCAGATTTAGCACCAGTACTTGCAGAGAATGTAATTGGAAAGTATGCAGATATTACAGTTCCATACGTTGGTTATGGACTGAATTATGCGAGTTCAAAAGCGGGAGCAGCATTACTTCTCATTATTCCTGGAGTCTTTTTACTTGGCTATTCCGCAATTTCTATTTTTGGCGCTATTCGTAGCATTGACGGAGAAAAGAAAGATAAAAAAGTAGAACAATCCGTCTAGTTCGTTTGGTTATACTTTCCGTTTAGGAAGTTAACAAATATATATATATTAAGGGGATATGGACATGACTTTAAAGAAAAAATTAGGAATGGGTATCGCATCAGCGGTATTAGGCGCTGCATTAGTTGGCGGAGGAACATTTGCATACTTTAGCGATAAAGAAGTGTCAAATAATACATTTGCGTCTGGAACACTTGATTTAGCGCTGAACCCATCAACAATTGTGAAAGTGGATAATTTAAAACCAGGTGATACAATTGAAAAAGAATTTAAATTGGAGAATAAAGGTACACTAGATATTAAAAAAGTACTATTAAATACGGAGTATGATGTAGAAGATGTGAAGAAAGATAATAAGAAAGACTTTGGTGAAGACATTGAAGTAGTTTTCTTGAAAAATATAGATAAAAAAGATGAAGTAATTAAGAGAATGACATTGAAAGAGTTGAAGAGTAAAACAATGACTGCTGCAGAAAATGATTTAGTAAGTTGGTTATGGCCTGAGAAAGGTATTAAAGCAGGAACTAATGATTCATTTAAAGTGAAATTCCACTTTATTAATAAAAATGAACCTCAAAATGAATTCCAAGGCGACAAACTGCAATTAAAATGGACATTTGAAGCACAACAAGGCGATGGAGTGGAGAAAAAGTAATCATAAAAAGAGACTATCAAAAATGATAGTCTCTTTTTATGATAAAAGTGAAATGTACAAAGAAACATAATTTCTTATATCATTTTATAATTCACTTTATTATAATAAAGGTATAGTTCTTGATAAAGAACAAGTTGTTCGATAGGAGAGATTAAAATGCTGAAGCCACCTCGCAAATTCAAAAGGATGCTTATATTGCCATGTTTGTGTTCTATTACTTTTTATTTAGGCTCTCAAATGATGACTTATACAGAAGCAGCTTTCATTCATGAAACGAAAGTTGAGGCTACTATTTCTACAGCAAGTATTTTTCCAAAAACAGTTGATCAATTAACAGAACAAGCTAAGCAACATAAGGAAGTTATTTTGCGTGAGTATGAAGGGATGAAATTGAAATTAACCTTTACTTCCATTCAAGAGTTAGAGCAGGTGCTTGCTACGTGGAAGCAAGGGCGTGAGAAAATAGTTGCGGAAAGAGAATTGTTACAAAAAGTATATGTATCAATAGAGGGTCCTTATAATCAAGTGCAAGAAGAGTTAAAAGGAAATAAAAGCGAATCGAATAAGCCAGTATTCTCATATGTGAATGCTGGTTTTCATATAGTGAAAGACAATTGTGAGTATGTTGATAAAGAGGTAAAGTTACAGGTGATTGATAAACAAATTCAAGATTTTGAGAAATTACTAGTAGAGGAAACAGCAAAACAAGTAAGTGAGGCTAAGAAACAAGAAGAAGCGAAAAAGCAAGAAGAGAGTAAAAAGCAAGAAGAAGCGAAAAAACTAGAAGAGAGTAAGAAGCAAGAAGAAGCGAAAAAACTAGAAGAGAGTAAGAAGCAAGAAGAGGCGAAAAAACTAGAAGAGAAGAAACAAGAAGAACAGAAAAATAAAGATAGCAAGTAAATACAGCAACTTTTCAGAGCGAATAGAGGTTATAAAGCCGAATAGGTGAGAGAGCATTGCGACTCACCTATTCGGCGTGTCTTCTTTATTTTAACAATACACGTCATATACGAGAAAACTGGTTGGCAGCATGATGGTGAAAGATACTAATTAGTATAGATAGTGAAAATTAATTACGTTTTTCTTTGTTTCTCAACAAATTTCCGAAAATTTAAAATGATATTGAGAAATAAAAATAACTGAAAATACTAATAAAAAAATGTTGTATTTATATAGGGTTGTTCGTTATAATGAACTTAAGGTTTTTAAAAGAGAACGAATATTAGCTAAGCTAATATAGTTTTCTTTATGTCCCTTATTGAAAAATTATAGGGGGAAAAATATAAAAAACAGCTAGGGGGAATTGATTGTGAGTCTGAAAAAGAAATTAGGTATGGGAGTTGCATCAGCGGCACTGGGGTTATCTTTAATTGGTGGAGGAACGTTTGCATACTTTAGCGATAAAGAAGTATCAAATAATACATTTGCAGCTGGGACGTTAGATCTTACATTAGACCCTAAAACGCTTGTAGATATTAAAGATTTAAAACCAGGGGATTCTGTTAAGAAAGAGTTCTTATTAAAGAATAGCGGTTCATTAACAATTAAAGACGTTAAACTAGCAACAAAGTATACTGTGAAAGATGCAAAAGGTGATAATGCTGGTGAAGACTTTGGTAAGCACGTTAAAGTGAAATTCCTTTGGAACTGGGATAAACAAAGTGAGCCTGTATATGAAACAACTTTAGCTGATTTACAAAAAACTGATCCAGATCTTTTAGCTAAAGACATCTTTGCTCCTGAGTGGGGAGAAAAGGGTGGATTAGAAGCTGGTACAGAGGATTATTTATGGGTACAATTTGAATTTGTAGATGATGGAAAAGACCAAAATATCTTCCAAGGTGATTCATTGAATTTAGAATGGACATTCAATGCTAACCAAGAAGCTGGCGAAGAAAAATAATAAAAAAGCGGGTATCCCCCGCTTTTTTTTATAAAGAAAAAGAAGTGCTGGTTGTTAGCACTTCTTTCTATTATTATTTTTGATCGTGCTTCCATTTTGTAAATTCAAGAAATTCACGAAATTGTTCTTTGGAGACACCAGAGTTCATTGCATCTTTAACAAGCTGTGTCCATTCGGAGTCTAGGTTAGTTTCCTTTGTTGTTTCATCATGAAGTAAAGTATCAACTGGAATTTGTAGAACTGCTGCGATCTTTTCAAGAAACTGAATGGAAGGGTTTTTTTGTAAATTTCGCTCTATAGAACTAATGTAAGATTTAGCAACACCAGCTTTTTCGGCAAGTTCAGTTAATGAAATACCTTTTTGTAAGCGAAGGCGTTTTATACGTTCTCCAATCATATTTGCGCACCTTTCTATCAATATGTAGTCGTCTTATGATGTCATTATTATAACATAAACTTCGTTAAAAAGAACAAGGCTATTGAGCCTGACTGGATGGCTTCATACGTCTTAAAAAATGTTCGATATCTTGCAGGGCGATACCAGCGTCTAGAGCTTCAAGTATTAAATCAATCCATTCTTGGTCCAGTGCGTCAGTCTTATCTTTGTACAAATGTAATTCCTCCCTAATTATCGGTCATAACTGCTGCTACAGAATATATGATAATGCAATCGCATTTTGTGTTTTATATAGTGAATTATCAAATATTTTGTAGATAAAACAAAGATAAAATCCCCATTAAATTCCCTCTATGGCGATTATAAAGTTTCTGACAAATATTTTCAATATTTTCAGAAAACATTGTTGAATTGTGATATATTCGTATGCTAACTATGGAATTTTTACAAATATGTTAAAAAAATTACATAATATAACTAAATATTGAAAAAATATTGAATTTTTAATAAAATTCAATTTGTAATACATATTTTTTATTAGGGGAGGAAATAAGGGATGAACAAGAAACCGTTCAAAGTTTTGTCATCAATCGCTTTGACAGCTGTGTTAGGTCTTTCATTCGGGGCGGGTGGCCAGTCTGCATATGCTGAAACACCTGTGAATAAGACAGCTACGAGTCCAGTCGATGATCATTTAATTCCAGAAGAACGTTTAGCAAATGCGCTAAAAAACCGTGGGGTAATTGATTCGAAGGCTTCAGAGACAGAAACAAAGAAAGCCGTCGAAAAATACGTAGAGAACAAAAAGGGTGAAAATCCTGGGAAAGAAGTATCAAATGGGGACCCACTTACAAAAGAAGCATCTGACTTTTTAAAGAAAGTGAAAGATGCGAAAGCTGATACGAAAGAAAAGTTAGACAAACCAGCAACAGGAACACCTGCAGCGACAGGCCCAGTTAAGGGTGGTCTAAATGGTAAAGTACCAACTTCTCCAGCAAAGGGAAAAGAATATAACGGTGAAGTTCGTAAAGATAAAGTACTCGTTTTACTTGTAGAGTACGCTGACTTTAAACATAACAATATCGATAAAGAACCTGGTTATATGTATACTGACGATTTTAACAAAGAACATTATGAAAAAATGTTATTCGGTAATGAGCCATTCGCATTAGAGGATGGAAGCAAAATCGAAACGTTTAAACAATATTACGAAGAGCAATCTGGCGGTAGTTATACAGTAGACGGAACAGTTACAAAATGGTTAACAGTTCCTGGTAAAGCTGCTGATTACGGTGCAGATGGTGCGACAGGTCATGATAATAAAGGACCAAAAGGACCACGTGATTTAGTAAAAGATGCATTAAAAGCAGCTGTAGATAGCGGTATTGATTTATCAGAGTTTGACCAATTCGATCAATATGATGTAAATGGCGATGGAAATCAAAAACAACCGGACGGTTTAATCGACCACTTAATGATTATCCATGCGGGTGTTGGACAAGAAGCAGGCGGCGGTAAATTAGGTGACGATGCAATTTGGTCACATCGCTGGACTGTTGGACCAAAACCATTCCCAATTGAAGGCACACAAGCGAAAGTTCCATATTGGGGCGGAAAGATCGCAGCATTCGACTACACAATTGAACCAGAAGATGGCGCAGTTGGTGTATTCGCACATGAATATGGTCATGATTTAGGTCTTCCAGATGAGTATGATACAGACTATACTGGTGACGGTGAACCAATTCAAGCTTGGTCTGTTATGAGTGGCGGAAGCTGGGCTGGTAACATTGCAGGAACAACGCCAACGAGTTTCTCACCACAAAATAAAGAGTTTTTCCAAAAAACAATCGGTGGTAACTGGGCAAATATCGTAGAAGTAGATTACGAGAAATTAAATAAAGGTATCGGTCTAGCAACATATTTAGACCAAAGTGTTACGAAATCTAACCGCCCAGGTATGATTCGTGTTAACTTGCCAGATAAAGATATAAAAACAATTGCTCCAGAATTTGGTAAGCAGTATTACTACAGCACAAAAGGTGACAATCTTCACACAAAAATGGAGACGCCACTGTTCGATTTAACAAATGCAACGACTGCGAAATTTGATTTCAAGTCATTGTATGAAATTGAAGCAGAGTATGATTTCCTTGAAGTACATGCTGTAACAGAAGATGGTCAGCAAACATTAATCGAAAAACTTGGTGAGAAAGCAAATAGTGGAAATGCACATTCAACAAATGGAAAATGGATTGACAAATCATACGATTTAAGCCAATTCAAAGGTAAGAATGTAAAATCAACATTTGAGTACATTACAGATGGTGGTTTAGCATTAAACGGTTTCCTACTTGATAATGCATCACTAAATGTAGACGGTAAAGTAGTATTCTCTGATGATGCAGAAGGTACACCGCAGTTCAAATTAGATGGATTCGCTGTATCTAATGGAACAGAGAAGAAAAAACATAACTATTATGTAGAGTGGAGAAACTATGCTGGTTCGGATAACGCATTGAAATATGCTCGCGGTCCAGAATACAACACAGGTATGGTTGTATGGTATGCAGACTCAGCTTATACAGATAACTGGGTTGGTTTACATCCAGGACATGGTTTCCTTGGCGTAGTTGATTCTCATCCAGAAGCAATTGTTGGAACTTTAAATGGTAAACCAACAGTAGCAAGTAGTACACGATTCCAAATCGCTGATGCGGCGTTCTCATTTGATAAAACGCCAGCTTGGAAAGTTGTATCTCCAACGCGCGGAACGTATACGTATAATGGCTTAGCAGGCGTACCGAAGTTTGATGATTCGAAAACGTATATTAATAAACAGATTCCAGATGCAGGACGTATTTTACCGAATCTTGGCCTGAAGTTTGAAGTAGTAGGACAAGCTGATGATAATTCTGCTGGTGCTGTTCGTTTATATCGTTAATACAGTAAAACTACCGAAAGATTTTCTTTCGGTAGTTTTTTTGTGAGCAATGAATTTTATATGCAAGAAGAAATTATATATAATGTAACTTTACGAATAGAAATTTATTATATATGAAGTCTATATAAATAATGAAAGAATTGGATAAAAATAGTGGGAGAAGGTGAATGAATGAGTGTTTCTTCTATTGTAAATAAACAAAAAGCATATTTTTATAATGGCCATACGAGAAGTGTAGAAGTGAGAAAGAATAATTTGAAGAAGCTTTATGAAGGCATTCAGCGTTTTGAAGAAGAAATATTTCAGGCATTGAAATTAGATTTAAATAAGTCAGTTCATGAGTCGTTTACAACGGAAGTTGGATATGTATTAAAAGAAATTTCCTTTCAATTGAAGCATATTTCATCGTGGAGTAAACCGAAGCGGGTTCGAACAGCACTCACTCATTTTGGATCAAAGGGGAAAGTAGTTCCTGAACCGTACGGTGTGACACTTATTATTGCACCGTGGAACTATCCGTTTCAATTAGCAATTGCACCTCTTGTAGGAGCGTTGGCGGCTGGAAATACAATTGTTTTAAAGCCGTCAGAGCTAACGCCAAACGTTTCCAAAGTACTTACGAGGATGTTAGTGGAATTATTCCAAGAAGAGCTTGTAGCGGTAGTAGAAGGTGGTGTAGAAAAGAGTACGGAATTGTTAGAGGAACCGTTTGATTATATTTTCTTTACAGGTAGTGTCGGTGTTGGAAAAGTTGTGATGGAAGCAGCAGCGAAACGGTTGACGCCACTCACGTTAGAACTTGGGGGAAAAAGCCCATGTATTGTACATAAAGATGCAAAAATAGATGTAACAGCAAGACGAATTGTTTGGGGTAAGTTTTTAAATGCAGGGCAAACGTGTGTAGCGCCTGATTATATGTATGTGCATGCTTCGGTGAAAGAACAGTTAATCGAGGCATTACGACACGAAATTGCGGAGCAGTATGGAAAAGATCCACTAAACAATGACAATTATGTACGAATTGTGACTGAACGTCATTTTGAACGTTTATGTTCATTTTTGAAAGATGGTAAAACGGTAATCGGCGGGAACTATAAAAAAGAAACTTTACATATAGAACCAACAGTGTTAACAAATGTTACATGGCAAAGTACTGTTATGGAAGATGAAATTTTTGGTCCGATCTTACCAATTGTAGAATACGACAACATAGAAGAGGTAATTGGAACAATTCAGCAACATCCGAAGCCATTAGCGTTATATGTATTTTCTGAAGATAAAGAAGTACAAAAGAAAGTGACAAGTAATATTTCATATGGCGGAGGCTGTATTAATGATGTTGTCTATCATCTTGCAACGCCATATTTACCCTTTGGTGGTGTTGGAAGTAGTGGATTAGGTAGTTATCATGGGGAAGAAAGTTTTCGGACTTTTTCACATTATAAAAGCATTTTAGCCCAATCTACGGCATTCGATATGAAAATTCGTTACTCTTCTACAAAAAGTGCTTTAAAATTCATACGAAAGTTGTTAAAATGATGATGGTGTTTATCAGTAGGCGTAGCCGTATGATAATAGCCCCTTCGTAATGGAAGGGGTTTTTCTGTTCGACATATGTATCATGCAAAAATGAATCAAACATACTACATAAAGAATAGAAGAGAACGCTAAACAACCATTTTTGTTTGGATCGAAACAAAAAATAGTCTATAGAACATAAATATTTATTCATGAATATAAAAATTAAAATTTAAGGTAGATAGGACGGGAAAATGAAAAAGATTATTAAAGTTGAAGCAGTAGAAAAACATTTTGGAAATCAAGTGATTATCCCACCTCTTTCTTTAGACATTAAAGAAGGGGAATTTTTAACGATTTTAGGGCCGAGTGGTTGCGGGAAAACAACGTTACTTCGCATGATCGCAGGCTTTGAAACGCCAACTAAAGGGAATCTTTTATTAGATGATGAAAAGATTAACGATTTGCCACCATATAAGCGTCATATGAACTTAGTGTTCCAACATTATGCGCTATTCCCACATATGAATGTGGAGAAAAATATTTGTTTCGGTATGAAAATGCAGAAAGTACCGGCAGCAGAGCAGAAAGAGCGTGCTGAAGAGGCAATGCGTTTAACGCAGTTACTTGAGTTCCGTAATCGTAAACCTGCAAAGCTTTCTGGTGGACAGCAGCAGCGTGTAGCAATTGCGAGAGCGATTGTAAATAACCCGCGTGTATTATTACTAGATGAGCCACTTGGGGCGTTAGACTTTAAGTTAAGAAAAGATTTGCAACGTGAATTGAAAAACTTACAACGTAATTTAGGAATTACATTCATATACGTAACGCACGATCAAGAAGAAGCGATGAGCATGAGTGATCGTATTGTCGTTATGAATAAAGGACATATTGAACAAATTGGAACGCCGAAAGAAATTTACAATAAGCCGAAAACAATGTTCGTTGCGACATTTATCGGTGAAAATAATATTGTGAAAAACGGGGAAGGCTATGTAGCAATTCGCCCTGAAAACGTAAAAGTACGTTCGGTTGAAGAGCCGATTTTAAAAGAATACCATCTTGGACATATTGAAGACGTTGAGTTTGTTGGAAATATGGAAAAGCTGTATGTACGTGACGAGAAAACATCAGAATTACTAATGGCATATCAAACTGCTGAAGAAGCAGCGCAGTGGAGCATTGGAGATAATGTATACGTAGGCTGGGAGCAAGAGGACGAGGTGACCTTAAATTGAAAAAAGGGAAATTACTCGCACTACCGACAGTCGCGTGGCTGTTAATCTTCTTCCTAATTCCCCTTCTGTTTGTATTGGCATTTGCCTTTATGCAGCGCGGGGCATATGGGACAGTGGAAATGCAATTTACGTTAGAGAATATAGCTCGTGTGTTTGATCCACTATACATGGGAACGTTATGGGAAACTGTTAAGATTGCAGTTATTACAACAGTAATCTGTTTAGTAATTGGTTATCCATTTGCTTATACAATTACAATTGTTGATCGCAAATACCGCTCAATTCTTTTATTATTGGCAACGATCCCGTTTTGGATTAACTTCCTTGTTCGTTCATACGCATGGATTGTTATTTTACGTTCACAAGGTCTTGTAAACACATTGCTATTGAAACTAGGTATTATAAGTGAACCTTTAAATTTACTATATAACACACCTTCTGTAATACTCGGAATGGTCTATTCTTTATTACCATTTATGATTTTACCGGTGTATGCAGCGATTGAGCAGCTTGATAAGCGTAAGCTAGAAGCAGCTTATGATTTAGGAGCAACACCAGCAAAGGCATTTTGGAATGTAACAGTACCAATGACGATGTCAGGGATTGCTACTGGTTCTATTTTAGTGTTTGTTTCTTCTATCGGAATGTTTGTTGTATCAGACGTTATGGGTGGATCGAAAGTAGCGTTAATTGGAAACGTAATTCAAAATCAATTCTTAGGAGCGCGTGACTGGCCGTTTGGATCTGCGTTATCTATGATTGTTGTTCTATTCTCTGTTCTGTTAATTTACTTATATTATCGTGCAACGAAAGTATATAAATATGATGGGAACGGAGGGGAATAGGCAAAGATGAAGAAGTTTTTAGTTTCTTATTCTTGGTTAATTTTATTGTTCTTGTATTTTCCAATGATGGTTTTAATGGTATATTCCTTCAATGATTCTCGCATTAATGCGGAATGGGAAGGTTTTACATTCCATTGGTATACAGATTTATTTCAAAAGCAAGATGTTATTGATGCGTTTGTAAATAGTATGACGATTGCGATCGTAACGACGGTTGTAACGACAGTTCTTGGTGTGATTTTCGCGATTGCATTACATCGTTATAAATATCGTTATGAAGGGGCTATTAACGGTCTTGTGTATTTACCAATTTTAATTCCTGATATTTTAATGGGATTATCTTTACTTATCTTATTTAGTCAATTAGGTATGGAACTTGGCAAAACAACAATTATTATTGCGCACATTACATTTAGTATTTCATTTGTTGTCGTTATTTTAGCAGCGCGTCTTTCTGGTATGGGACGTGATTTAGAAGAGGCTGCGAATGATTTAGGAGCAACGCCGTGGCAAACGTTTCGTTATGTAACGTTCCCAGCAATTGCACCAGGGGTTATTTCAGCCGCATTATTAACATTCACATTATCAATTGATGATTTTGTAATTAGTTTCTTCGTATCAGGACCAGGATCAACAACATTGCCATTATACATTTACAGTATGGTTAAGCGCGGAGTATCACCAGAAATTAATGCACTTTCTACAATTTTAATTGTGGCTATCGTAGGATTAATGGTTCTATCTGAAATCTTCCGTAACAAAGGTGCAGATGGTGAAGAAAACTCTGGAGGACACCTTCCTTTATAATACGAACAATATAGAAAGTACGAGGAGGTAATAAACCGATGAAATTAATGAAAAGATTAGCCGGCGCAGCAATTAGCTTTAGCCTTGTTGCTGGTGTACTTGCTGGTTGTGGTGAAAAGAAAGAAGAGTTAAACATTTATAGCTGGGCTGACAATTTTGATGAGCAAGTGCTAAGAGATTTTGAAAAGAAATATAACGTGAAAATTAACTATGATAAGTATGCAAGTAATGAAGAAATGCTTGCGAAATTACAAGCAGGTGGCGCGAAGTATGATTTAATTCAGCCGTCTGATTACATGGTTAAAACAATGGCGAAAATGGATTTATTAGCGCCGTTAGACAAAAAGAATATCCCGAATATCGAAAATATGGTTTCTAACTTCAAAACACCGGCGTTTGATCCGGAGAATAAATATTCTTTAGTATATACTTGGGGCGTAACAGGTATTGCATACAATAAAAAGTATGTGAAAGAAGCTCCTACAAGCTGGGCTGACCTATGGAATGAGAAATATAAAGGGCATGTAACTTTATTAAATGATTCTCGTGAAGTATTAGGTATGGGTCTTAAGAAGCATGGATTCTCAAACAGCACGAAAGACGATACACAGTTAAAGACAGCAGCAGATGATTTAAAGAAGCTGCTTCCAAACTTATTAGCATTTGATACAGATAATATTAAACAAAAATTCATTACAGAAGATGCTTGGATCGGAACAGTTTGGTCTGGAGATGCAGCATTTATCGCAAAAGATAATAAAGATGTAGAGTACGTTGTACCAAAGGAAGGCGGCACAATTTGGGCTGATACGTTAGCAATTCCAAAAGGTGCGAAAAACAAAGAGCTTGCAGAGAAGTTTATGAACTACTTATTAGATGAAAAAGTAAGTGTGAAAAACTACGAGTCAATTGGATACAGTAATCCTAATGAAAAAGCTCATCCTCTTCATAGTAAAGAATATCGTGATAATCATATGATCTTCTTAACGAAAGAAGAATTAGATCGTACAGAATGGCTTGTTGATGTAGACGATAAGCTAAAAGACTATGATCGTTACTGGACAGAGTTAAAAACAAAAGGTAAATAAGTAAGGAAATGCGGTTTCTAAAATAGAAATCGCATTTTTTCATAGTAGGAGGAAATCGCTTGAAAAAGAAGTTGCATCAATATGAGGTAGTATGTATCGTTTTATTACTTGCTGTATTTGGCATTGTTGCTTGGCGCGTACATGCGGGTGGCGTTACAGTGATGGATACATATGTCCGAGCATTAGTAAAAGGATTACAAACAGAAGGTTCGCTTACATTTTTCTCACACTATACAAAATTAGGTTCTGCTATCGGGATCGTAACTACGCTGGCTATAAGTTTACTTGTTTTTTGGAGAAAACGTTATTATGCTGCGATGATCGTGTATCCAATGGGCATTTTAATAACACATCTTGTTAATAAAGGGATAAAAGAAATTGTGAAAAGGGAGCGCCCATCGTTAAATGAAACGTTGGATGCGCTTGGGTATAGCTTCCCTAGTGGACATGCAATGTTATCTATTATGACATTCGGGTTTCTTACTTATATTATTGCGGCAAATTTGAAGAGTGTAACTGGAAAATATGTTATAACGATTTTGATGGGAATTGTAATTGTATCGATTGGATTAAGTAGAGTTATTTTAAATGTACATTATCCAACTGATATTTTAGCTGGTTATTGCGTAGGTGGTATTTTGTTAATTATGGCGATTTACTGCCATCGTTTACTTACCAAGAGATTGGGACTTAATAAAGAGAGATAAAAAACGTCTGGAAAAACTATCATTATAGTGTTTCCAGACGTTTTTTGTTTGTACGAAGATGTGATACAGTATAAATGACAATTGAATTATTTAAAGTAGGTGAAAATGTGTGAAAACAAATGTACATAAAGTAGATAAGTGGGGGAAATTAGGAGCTTTTTTGTATCAGTTTCGTTATACAGTAATTGTAGCATTACTATTGGTTGCGATCGCACTCGGTATTTTCGCTCCAAAGCTGCCGGGAGTATTAGGCGGTGATGGTTTCCAAACGGAAGGGGACTATCAAAAAACGAAAGAAATTTTAGATAAAGATTTTAAGAGGTCTCAAGACACACTTCTACTCGTTTTTGAAAAAAATAAGGGTGCTTCACATGAGGAATTTCAAAAGCAAGTAGAGGGAATTGTAAAGAATGTACAAGAGAAAGAGACATATGAATCTTTCCATCACCCAGTGCAAAATAAAGAAATGTTACAAGATGATATCGGCTATGCGACAATTTTATTTTCCGGGAAAACAAATAAAGAACGAATGGAAAAGACATTGCAATTTGCTGATAAAATCGAAAAGGAAAGTAATGCCGCATTAAAAGTAACGCCTACAGGGTTTCCAAAAATTAATCAAGAGATTAATGAAAGAACGCAAAATGATTTAAAAGTAGCGGAGATGATTGGGTTACCAATTGCATTTCTCGTATTACTATTTTCATTTGGTAGTCTTTTGGCATCTATTTTACCAATTGTAAATGGGGCGCTTAGTGTTATTAGTACGATGGGCATATTATACTTTATAGGTAGCGATAAGGAACTATCTATCTTTGTGTTAAATGTTGCACCGATGATTGGACTTGCGCTATCTATTGATTTTGCACTATTATTTGTAAATCGCTTTCGAGAGGAAGTTGCAAAGCGAGCGGTAAAAGAAGCGATAGCAATTACATATCAAACAGCAGGGCGCGCTATCGTATTTTCAGGGTTATGTGTATTTGTTGGATTATCTGGCTTGTTTTTCTTTAAAATCGATTATATTCAGTCTGTCGCAATTAGCGGAATGATTGTTGTGATTATGAGTATTTTATTCTCACTCACACTTCTCCCAGCGCTATTATCATTAATTGGGAAACGACTATTAAAAAAGAATCAAGTAGCACATACGCCGGCAAAGGCTTGGCGCAAATTTGCGCAATTTGTAATGAAACATCCAATCGCAATGATTATTATTGTTACAACATTTATTGTTATTTGCTTATTACCGTTACGTACAGCTAATTTGCAGTTCCCTGACGTAGAAGCTCTACCTAAACAAAGTGATACAAGAATTGCATATGAGAAGTACGAAGAGACATTTAATAAAACTGCAAAAAAACACGCTGATGTTACGTTAGTGGTAGAGACGAAAAAAGATATGAAAGAAAAAGAAAGTTTACAAAAGATAGAAGAAGTCGTTCAAAAGTTAAAAGATGATAAGAAAGTATATGAAGTTAGAAGTTTATACGACGGGTTAACTCGTATGAAAGCAGATCAAGTTGCTGGAATGTTAGAGTCGCCAGAAGCGGCGAAACTAGCTCCTATATTTGAAGCGTATACGAAAGGAAATAAGACGACGATAGAAATCTTTTTGAAAACAAAACCACGTACTGAAACTGCTAAACAGTGGGTTCGTGATTTTAAACAAAATTATAAAGAAACAGATGTTACGTATTATTTAGGCGGGATGACGACGTTCCAACAAGAGTTAGAAGATGAAATTAAAGATAAAGTTGCAATTGGTATGTCTGTTATATTTGGATCGACCTTTGTTATATTATTATTTGCATTCCGATCTATACTCATTCCAATTAAGGCGATTATTATGAATATACTTAGTTTAAGCGCAACAATTGGAATTGTTGTTTGGTTATTTGAAGGTGGGCATTTTGGTTTAGAAGCGAGTCCTGTTCTATTTGTCTTACCAATCTTTATTTTTGGTCTCGTATTTGGGCTTAGTATGGATTATGAAGTTTTTCTTATTTCACGTATTCATGAGTTATATGAAGAAACAGGAGATAATGATCAAGCAACGTTAGAAGGACTTGTGTCAACAAGTAGGATCATTACATCAGCTGCGTTAATTATGATTGTTGTAACAGGTGCGTTCGCCTTTACTGATATTTTACCAGTACGGCAAATGGGGCTTGGTGTTGCATTAGCAATATTCCTTGATGCAACAATTATTCGTCTTATGCTTGTACCAAGTTTAATGAAACTGTTTGGAGATTGGAACTGGTGGTTACCATTCCGAAAGAAAAGAGAAAAATCATCGTAAAAAATACTCATCTTATAGATGAGTATTTTTTTATGAATAGCAAGACCTACATTTTGCAAATAGTATGTGATAAGAACATTACATATAAGTAGGTGAAGGCAATGTTTCGTTATTTTAAGTTTAAGCTAAATGATACAGTACAGTTTGCAGAAAACGATGGGCATATGTATCGCATTGTCGGTTATCGGTTAGAAAAAGGATATTATCCAAAAGATGAATGGACTCATATCATTTATGAATTACTTAGAGATTTTGATGGGTATACGATGGATGCGGAAGAGGAGGAACTTGTAAAGGTCATTCAAGTAGAGGATGAGTATTACAAAATACAAGAGGTATCGGGCTATCGCTATCCAGTAAAAATGAAGCAAAAACAACAAGTGATGAAAGTAGAAAAAATTGATGACTTATTAGATACGTATAATGATTATAAAAGATTGGCGGATTTCTTTAAAGATTTATCGTATGAGCAAAAAGCGGAAGAAGTATTGCAGGAAATGAAACGGCGTAGAGCGTGAGGGGGCCAGTCTACTATAAGACTGGCCTCTATTTTTGACGGTGCATCAAATTGTGTTTTCCGTTACAATGAGAGAATCAATAGAAATAAGGTGATACAGTATGGAAACGAAGAAGAAGGGCGAATGGTGCGAAATTACTGTTCCAGCGAAATGGAATGGCATAAGTATTGATTCGTTATTAAAAATAGAATGGGAAATACCGAAAAAGTTGTTACATCAGCTTCGTATGGAAAAAGGTATTACCGTTAACGGAGAACAGAGAAGATGGAATGAGCTTTTAAAAGAAGGCGATAAGTTACAAGTGCATATGTTTATGGAAGAAGAATACGATGTAGATCCTGAATATGGTGAATTAGATGTAAGTATATGAAGACGATCACGTACTCATCGTAAATAAGCCTGAGAAGATGGATACGCATCCTGCGGAAAAAGGCGGGATGGGAACACTTGCAAACCTTGTTGCTTTTCATTTTCAAATGCAAGGTTTAGAGACGAAGGTTCGTCATATTCATCGGTTAGATAAAGATACGACAGGTGGTGTCGTGTTTGCTAAGCATAGAATTGCTGGTGCAATTATGGATCGTTTATTAATGGAACGAAAAATTAAAAGAACATATGCGGCGCTTGTGGAAGGGAAAGTAAAAGGTAAGCAAGGAACAATTGACGCAGCTATTGGAAGAGATCGCCATCATGCGACGAGACGACGTGTTTCTCCAAAGGGAGATCAAGCTATCACATTTTATAAAGTAGAGAAGTATTTTAAAAACCAAAATGTTACGTTCGTAACGTTACAATTAGAGACAGGTAGAACCCATCAAATTCGTGTTCATATGAGCTATCATGGTAATCCATTAGTTGGGGATGTATTATATGGTGGGCAAACGCAATATATGTCCAGGCAAGCGTTACATGCGATGAAGATAAACTTCTTACATCCAATTACGAAAGAAGAGATCGAAGTGGATGTACCATTCCCTGCAAAATTAAATGATACAATGAAAGAATTTCAAAGAATGAATGCGTAAAGTGTAAGTTTAAATTTGAGAAAAGTAGATTCTTGCAGGAATTTCTCTAAAAGAAGCGAAGCCGTTAAGAGAAAAGAGAGGTGAGAATTGCTTGGTCAAATATAAATACATACTAGGAATATTTTTCGTTTGTCTTTTAGTTACTCTATGCCTCTATCCATATTTACCAAATGAGATGGCTGTACATTGGGATGAAAATGGTGGGCCGAACGATTTTATGAGTAAACAAGTTGTTATAGCATTTATTCCTTTTTTTCTTATTTTTTTACATGGGTTGATGTATATTATTTCACATAATATATATAAGTTTAATGAAGGCGAGCATGTCATTATAAGTGGATTTCTAAAGACGATTACTTTATTTATGTTGTTTATCCATATGCTCATTCTCTTTATTAATTTTGGAAGTATGATATCCTTTCAAACAGGACTAACAATTGGGATTAGTATGTTTCTTTTTATGCTTAGTAAGTTGTTTAAACAAGTTCAGAGTACGGAAAAAGACCCAATCAAATTACAAAAGATCCGTTTAGTGAGTAGGCGGATTTTTCAAATGATGGCATGTAGTATATTATTTTCATTATTTTTGAACTTGAAGTGGGGGTTTTATGTATTACTTAGTGTAATAAGTAGTGGTTCTATTTTGTTCATGTTTTACATTTTATACTCATACATAATAGAAAGTTATGAAACATAAAAAAGAGTCTTCTCATTATGAGAAGACTCTTTTAATCTATTTACTTCGTAATAAATTGTTGTGTCCAGTAGTTGCCGCTTTCTACATAGCCAACACCGATGTGAGTGAAGCCGTTATTTAAGATGTTTGCACGGTGTCCAGCACTGTTCATCCAAGCTTGTACTACCTCTTCAGGTGTACGTTGGCCTTGAGCGATGTTTTCACCTGCAGATGTATAAGAAATACCAAATTTCTTCATCATGTCAAACGGAGACCCGTATGTAGGGCTGTTATGATCAAAGTAGTTATTCTTCTGCATATCTTCAGATTTAACACGTGCTACTTTGCTTAATTCAGTATCGATTTTTAGTGCTGGTAAGCCTTGTTTTGCACGTTCAGCGTTTGTTAATTCAACAACACGTTGTTCGAATTCGCTTAAAGATTTTGCTTCTTCAGCAGGCTTTTGCTCAGCAGGTTTTTGTTCAGCTGGTTTTTGAGTATTGTTGTTTTCAGCAGGTTTTTGAGCTTCTGGTTTTTGAACTTCTTCAGCAGGCTTTTGTTCAACTGGTTTTTGCTCAGCAGGCTTTTGAGTTTCTGGCTTAGCTGTTGGTTGCTCAGTTACAACATTTTCAGTTGGTTGTTGACCAGGAATAATGCAATTTGGTTGGAAGTTTCCTTGTTGCCATTGTGCTAATGATTCCACGCCCATAGATTGTAAGAATGCTTGTAATTCTTGTTGGCTCATTTGCTTCATCATCACTTTTGAATGCTGAATATTTTGAACCTTTACGTTAGATGGTTGTACTGTTGCAGCTTGTGCATCTAGAGAAGATACTCCTAAAGTAAGAGCCGTTGCAGCAGCTACAGATAATAAAACACGCTTTTTCATGATGTGTGTCCCCCTATATAAAGTTTTAATTTGTTTTCACACGATTTGTTTTTGACAGCCTGTCTGACTGACAAATTCATCGTAGCATAGATTTTGTGAGAAAAAAGATGGAAAAAAATTCATAGACTTAAAATTTACCTAATTTATCCTAAGAGGGGAAAAGAGGAAAAATAAGAGAAACATAGAGTATAAAAGGAATTTTCAGCATTTTTATACTTGGTTTTAAGAGGGGTATTTTGGATGAATTTACCTAAACAGAAAATGAAGAATCCTATTGTATCAATGGTTTGAGAGTTTTTTTTAGGAATATACTGGATTGATTTTTACAAAACTGTAATGTATCTGTTGTTCTTTTTTATAATAAAGTAACATATTTTTAATATTGTAGCGGACAAAAAAGCGGCTATCTCTTTACATAGACGAAGGAGATAGCCGTTTTCCTATTATTACGTATGTTACGAGTTATTACGAGTTGGTTTCAATTGCTTCTAATAATAAATCTACGATGTGAATTCCTCTCATTTTATGAGAAAGTCCTTCTCGTTCAATGCCTAATTTCATTTGTAGTAGACAACCTGGATTTGCAGTAACAATAGTTGCTGCTTCTGTTTCATGTACACGGTCCATTTTATAATCTAGAAATTCCATGGATAGTTCTGAATGAACAATATTGTAAATACCAGCAGAACCACAACAGCGATCCGCATCTTTCATTTCACGATATGTTGCGCCTTGAATTGCTTCTAGTAACATACGAGGTTCTGAAGATGTTCGCATAACATTGCGTAAATGACAAGAGTCTTGATACGTAATAATTTGCGATGGAAGTCGTAAGTCATTTCGTTTATGGAAATCTAGTTCTACTAGAATAGCAGTAATATCTTTAATTTTAGAAACAAACTGCTTTGCGCGTTCAGCCCACTGTGGATCATCTTTTAAAAGATAATCGTAGTCTACGAGGTAAGCTCCGCAACCACCTGCATTCGTAATAATATAGTCGATATTTAAATCTTCGAATGCTTTTATATTTCGTTTCGCTAATTCTTTCGCTCCGCTCTTTTCACCAGCATGCCCATGTAATGCACCGCAGCAACTTTGTGTTTTCGGAATAACGATATCACAACCAGCTAACTGAAGAAGTTTCATCGTTGCGTTATTTGTTTCTAAAAACATCGTATCCATTAAACAGCCTGTGAAGAATGCAACTTGTTTCTTTTTTGTACTTTCAGCAGGTAAAAATGCAGGACGATCTTTCATTGCTTTCATTTTAGGGACTTTTGGTAAAACAAGATCCATTGTTGCAAGTGTTTCAGGGAATAACTTCATAATACCCATTTTATGTGTTAGTGTTTGTAAACCAGAACGTTGGTAAAATCCGATTAAGCCTGTTAATGTTCTCATTCGATTTTGATGCGGGAAGAGCCCTTCAAAAACGACTTTACGAACGGCTCTCACTGGCACCGAGAACTTTTTGTTTTGATTTATAATGTCACGAGCTTCTTCTAATAAATGTCCGTAATTTACACCTGATGGACAAACAGGTTCACAAGCACGGCAGCCAAGGCAAACATTCAATGTATTTTCAACATCTTCATCTGGTTCAATTAAACCGTCAACGACCGCTTTCATTAATGCAATACGTCCTCGTGGTGAATGTGATTCTTTATATCCAGATTGAATGTAAGTAGGACAAGTAGGTAAACAGAAACCGCATCGCATACAGTTTAGTAGTTCATCTTCACTTAATCTTTCTTTAAATTCTTTTTGAATGTTTTCTTTATTTAATGTTGTCATCGCTCAACCACCACTCTTTTGCGAGTGTCTTTCGCGAACATCTTGCCAGGGTTCATAATGTTATTTGGATCGAAGGCTTGTTTAATTCCTTGCATGGCAGCAATACCTTCTTTACCTAATTTCATTTCTAAATAAGGAGCTTTCATCGCACCAACACCATGTTCACCAGTAATTGTGCCACCAAGTTCAATTGCTTTCGCAAATATTTCAGCAAAAGCTTGTTCAGCTCGGTGCATTTCTTCTTCATTACGAGCATCTGTCATACAAGTTGGGTGTAGGTTGCCATCGCCAGCATGCCCAAACGTACAAATAGGAATATTATATTTTTTTGCAATGGCATTAATAGCTTCAACCATCGGAGCTATTTGTGAGCGTGGTACCGTTGCATCTTCTAATATTGTAGTAGGTTTTAATCTTGCAAGTGCTGATAGTGCACTACGGCGAGCTGTCCGAAGCGCATCTGCTTCCGCTTCATCTTTTGCAATGCGAACATCGACTGCATTCATAGAGCGGCAAACGTTAGCCATTTTTTCAATATCTCGATGGACAACTTCAGGTGGACCGTCTTGTTCAATTAATAAAATTGCTTTTACATCAGTTGGTAAACCGATTTGTGCAAACTCTTCTACTACTTCAATTGTCGGCTGGTCTAAAAACTCAAGTGTCGCTGGAATGATTTTATTTGCAATAATAGAAGAAACAGCACGTGCAGCTTCATTAATATCTTCATATAGTGCAAGCATCGTTTTCTTCGTTTCAGGCATAGGAACAAGTTTTAATATTGCTTCTGTTACAACGCCAAGTGTTCCTTCAGAACCGATAAATAAACGAGTTAAATCGTAACCGGCTACATCTTTTGCTAATTTACCGCCAGTACGAATAATATCGCCATTTGGTAAGACAAGTTCAAGACCCATCACATAATCACGTGTTACGCCATATTTTAATCCGCGTAATCCACCTGAGTTTTCATTAATGTTACCGCCGATTGTAGAAATTTTCATCGAGCTTGGATCTGGTGGATAAAATAAACCTTTTTCTTCTACCGCTTTAATAATATCAAGTGTAATTACACCAGCTTGTACAGTAATTGTTAAATTCTCTTCATCAATTTCTAAAATGTTATTCATATGGCGGAAGATAAGGACGATACCGCCTTCAAGTGGACATGTCCCCGCGCAAAGGTTTGTTCCAGAACCACGAACATATACAGGAATTTTGTGAGTGTTACATATTTTTAACACTTCAGCTACTTCATTTGTATTACGAGGAGCAATGACTGCATCAGGCATTGCTTGGAAGTTTGGAGTGGCATCATAACTATACGTTAAACGCCCCATATTGGATGTATCTACATTATCTTCGCCAACAATGGATACGAATGAATGAATAATTTGCTTTTCTAACATTGGAAATCCCCCTCAAACTGTTAACGGTATTTAGTCATCATAAAAAACGTTGTAACAGTGCTTTCATTATAATGATAAAAAAGTTGGGGGATTCTTTCTATGTATAATCATCTAAAGATTAATCTTTTTTATCATTCTTTTTTGTGTGATTATCTAATAAGAGAAGCGAGAAGTATAAAATGTTTAAGTCTTTGAATTGTTTCGGGTCAAGTCCTGTATGCTCCTCAATCTTTTTAAGTCTGTAATGCAATGTGTTGATGTGTATATGTAATTGTTCAGCTGTTTGTTTATAGGATTGGTTATAATCAATAAATAAGCGTAAAGTGTGCATAAGCTCAGGAGATGATAGTAAGTTTTCGATAGTACGCCTTAGAAACTGTTCCCGCGTTTCAGCAGAAATATCTTGTAAGCACATTTCTAAACGTAAATCTTCATTAAATACAATTTTTTTCGTTTCAAGTGATACGGAAAGAGCTTGTAATGCTTGTTCGTACGATAAGTTCATATTGCTTGGTGTAACGGATTGTCCAATCCCAATATATAAAGGAATAGAAAACAAAGTTTCACAGTCTTGTTTTAATCTTTTTAAAAATTGATACGTTTGCTCTTTGGAGTTTGTGGCTGTAAATAAAATGAATCGATCATTTCCCCAACGAACAAATAGATGCTCCTTTGTTAATAGATTGCGTACGTGTTGCCAAATCTTACGCTGAAGCATCGTGTCATTTTGATCGATAGAGAACAAAATAAGTTGTTTCTTCTTATATAAATCAATACCAAGTGTTTTTGCGCGATCGAGAAAGCTTGGAGACCAGTCTGTATTTTGAAGCCAATCAAAGACAAATGCTTCATAAGAACGGTGTTCAAGTTCTAGTTGTTCTAAAAAGTAGTTTTCGTGAATGAGTAGTTCGGTCATTTTACGTAATATTTCTCCGTATTGTGAAATGTTTTCAGGTTCGCCTGTAATTCCAATGACACCAATTACTTCGTCATGAAATAGTAAGGGGAGGTTCATACCCGCCTTTACGCCTTGCAAACGTCGTTCATCTTCTTTTGTAATAATGACAGTTTTCTTTTGTTTCGCGCATCGGAGTGCACCTTCATGAAATTGGCCGATTCTTTCTACATCTGTACTTGCGATAATAACGCCTTGTATATTAATGATAATGATATTTTCTTTAATTAATCTGCGTACTTCTCGTACAATTTTATTTGCTAAATCAGGAAAAAGCATAATTTGCACACCTCAAATTCTATTTGTTGTACATTATATATGTAAATGAAGTAAGAAAGGAAAATTTCACACTTTCCACACATTTATTTGTTATTTTACAATTATAACGAAATCATCCGAAGATGGAGGGAATCTTTTGAGAAAGTATGTTTTTCTTCTCTGTTTTTTATTTCTATTAGTAGGGTGTCAAGGAAGTTCATATACACCGATTGCTAAAGATAAAAGTGTTATTATAACAACGAATATAAAAGAAGGTAGTATTAGTTTTGTTGATGAAAAAACTAAAAAGTTAATTACGACATGGGAACTTAATGAACCAATGGCAGGAGTTGCACTACTTCCAAACGGTGAGGACATACTTGTATATGGCAAGCAGTTAGAGTACATGTATGTATATTCACTAGCAGAAGGAAGGCAAGTGGACAAATATAAAACGGGAAAAGGCATTGTAAATGTGATTGTATCCGAGGATAAAAAACAATTATTTGCTGCCGATCAAACTGCCCAAAAGGTAAGGTTCTTTACGATAAAAGGGAAAGAGACAGGGAGTGTATCAACAGGAAAAGGACCAATTACGATGGTAGAGCACGATAACCAGTTATCTGTATTAAACTTTTATGATACGAAGCTAACGACCATTGATACAAAGAAAAAAGAAGTGATACAATCCTTTATGATTCCCCCAGCATCAACGGGAGCGACAATTAGCCCAGATGGGAAAGAAATATGGATTGGCGGACATGGTGATGGAAATCAAGTCAATGAAAAAGTATTAGTGTATTCATTGCAGAGCGGAGAAATGGTACGTTCTTTACATGCTCCGTTTATGCCTGTGAATATAACGAAGGATAATAAGAATGTATATGCATTAAGTCACGGTTCGAATACGCTTAGAAAGTTTGATGTTAGCACGTATAAAGAGGTGGCTTCTGTAGAAGTAGGATCGAATCCATTTGCATTTTTGAAGAGCGGAGCAGAAGGATACGTAGCAAGCTATGATAGTGATGAAGTGTGTGTCATGGATATGAAGAGCTTGAAAATAAAACAAACAATTAAAGTCGGAAAAGGGCCGTTTCAACTCATAGAAAGGGAAGGGAAGGACAATGAGTAAATATAGGGTGCTAGTTGTAGATGATGAAAGTGATATGAGGCAGCTTGTTGGAATGTACTTAGATAATTTCGGATACGAGTGGGGAGAAGCTGAAAATGGAAAAGAGGCTCTAAAAAAATTAGAGACTGATCATTATGATTTCGTTGTATTAGATATTATGATGCCAGAGATGGATGGACTTTCAGTTTGTAAAGAAATTAGAAAAACGTCGGATGTACCAATTATATTTTTAACAGCAAAAGGTGAAGAGTGGAATAGGGTGAACGGCTTGCGTATGGGAGCAGATGATTATATTGTAAAGCCTTTTAGTCCTGGAGAACTAATTGCTCGTATGGAAGCTGTGCTAAGACGTTATACAAAGCAAGAGCAACAAGAAGAGATTCAGTTTGGACCGATACTTATTAATGAAAAAAGTAGGAAGATTGAGGCTGATGGTGAGCCGATTTCTCTTACAGTAAAAGAGTTTGATTTACTCTATTTTCTTTGCCAACATACGGGACAAGTATTTAGCCGGGAACAATTGCTGGAAAAGGTATGGGGATATGATTATGCCGGAAGTACAAGAACAGTGGATACGCACGTGAAAACGATGCGTTTGAAGCTTGGAGAAAGTGGAAACTACATTCAAACGGTTTGGGGTGTAGGCTATAAATTTGAGGTGTAACGTATGTTTACGATGGTACAGAAGCTTTGGCTTACAGTAGTATGTGCAGTATGTGTAACAGTTTCCTTTCTTTATTTTGTATCTTTATACTCGTATGAAAAACTATACGTTGATAATTTAAAAGATTCATTAGTAATGGAAGGGAAACGTCTTGCTGCGCAATATGATAAGCGTGAAGGAATAGCAACTTTTGAAGAGAAAGTAAGAGCATTTGATCAAATATCTAGTTCAGATGTTCTTTTCGTATCTAATCCGCGTGATTTAAGCGCGTGTTTACCTTTTGATGTGCATCATCATTCTCTTATAAGTGAAGGGGACAGGCAAGCATTATTAGATGGAAAAACTGTGACAAAGATAGGGTATGAGGAACATTTTGACCGAAATATTATGGGGGTTGTCATCCCTGTTTTAGAAAATAAAAAGTTAGTTGGCATTGTATATTCTTATATTCCTTTAAAAAGTATAAAAGACTTAATATATGATATGGGCCTTATTTTAGCACCATTAGCACTTGCTATGACTTTACTGACAATATGGATTGGTAGAAAGATTATTATTGCTATTACGAGACCGCTTTCGCAAATGGAACGAGTTGCCAATCATTTGGCTACGGGAGATTTCTCAGAACGGATTACAATTTCTTCCGAAGATGAAATTGGACGATTAGGAAAAGCATTTAATAAAATGGCAAATTCTTTAGAGACAGAAGACGTAAAGCGTAAGGAATTTTTAGCTAACGTTTCGCATGAACTAAGAACACCGCTTAGTTATATAAAAGGATATAGCGAAGCTATTTTAGATGGTGTAGCGAAGGGGCCACAGCAGGAAAAAGTAACACAGCTCATTCATAAAGAAGCGGGTCGTATGCAGCGTCTCGTTCATGATTTATTAGATTTAGCACAATTAGAAGGTGAACATTTTCCGTTAAAGAAACAACCTATCGTTTTTTCACAACTGATTGAAGATGTGTTAGATACGTATGAGATTAAGTTTATAGAAAAGAAAATTCGTATTTCAACAAATTTAAATCCAGAAATCATTGTAATGATTGATGAGGATCGTATGCAACAAGTGCTTCATAACGTGTTAGATAATGCGATACGGTATACAAATCAAAATGGGGATATTGTGATAACACTCAGGCAGATAGATGATTACTGTGAATTAAACATAAAAGATACAGGAATCGGTATTGAAACAGAGCATTTAGAAAATCTTGGTGAACGTTTTTACCGCGTTGATAAAGCGAGAAGTCGTCAACATGGTGGAACAGGTTTAGGCCTTGCCATTGTCAGACAAATTGTTCATATACATGATGGACAGTGGCGAATTGAAAGTGAAAAAGGGCATGGAACGACGGTTAGTATTAAATTGAAAATACAAGTTGAAGAAAGCATGTTCTAACGTGAAGGACATGCTTTTCTTCATGAGTGCAATGAATAGAGGAATAATTATAAATTAATATCAAATAAATATTAAAAATTTGACGATTTTATGAACAAAACATTTGTACTTCTTACCAATTCGTTCTAAAATAGTTATGATGCAAAGTTCTTATAAATCGTTTCAATTGTTGTTTGGAAGATACTGAGGTGATTTAACTGGAGTACAAATCTATTAAACCGAAAAAGATTTACGAAGAAGTATCTGAAGCTATTTTAACAATGATTAAAAATGGTACGTTAAAACCTGGTGACAAACTACTTCCTGTACATCAATTAGCTGAGCAGTTTCAAGTGGGTAGATCTGCTGTTCGAGAAGCGCTAAGTGCGCTAAGAGCAATGGGCTTAATTGAGATGAAACAAGGAGAAGGTACATATGTGAAGAATTTCGATTCTTCTTCATTAACAAAATCATTAAACAATAAATTATTAATGAAGAAAGAAGATATTTTAAACTTATTAGAAGTACGAAAGGTGCTTGAAGTGGGGGCAGTTCGAGCAGCTGCGGCAAAACGTACGGAAGATAATTTGCAAAATATGAAGCATTGGTTAGATGAAATGGTAAAGAGCATTGGAGATGAAAAGGCTGGCGAAAAAGCAGATTTTCAGTTCCATATGGGAATTGCGGAGTCTTCGCATAACAACATTTTGCTTGAACTCATGAATCACGTTTCAGAGATGATTGCTGAAACGATTGGTGAATCAAGACGCATTATTTTATATGGTGAACAAACAACATCAGAACGACTTATAGAAGAGCATCAAGTTATATATGATGCAGTGTTAAAGCAAGATGTAGAATTAGCGCAGCAAGCAATGCTAGATCATTTAACAAATGTAGAACATATTGTCACAGGTAAAAACGATATAAATTCGTAATTTAATCTTTTAAAAATCAAATTTTTTGATAAAATAGAGAAAGATTAAGTAAGCGTTCTCTTTAGAAGAGGGAGAGGATAGGCCATGGTTGAGCCTACTTCTTCTTTCCTTAGTCATCTGATGACCATACGTTTGTTGGTGGAGTTGTAAAAAGGGGGAGTAATAATTATGAAAGTTACTTTATTTGTTACTTGTTTAGTCGATATGTTTGAAACAAACGTCGGCAAAGCAACAGTTGAAGTGTTGGAGCGTTTAGGTTGTGAAATTGAATTTCCAGAAGCACAAGTTTGTTGTGGTCAGCCTGCTTATAATAGCGGCCATGTAGAAGCAGCAAAAGAAGCGATGAAACATATGATTGAAACTTTCGAAGATGCAGAATATATCGTTACACCATCTGGTTCTTGTGCGACAATGTTTCATGAGTATCCGCATGTTTTTAAAGATGATCCGAAGTGGGCTAAACGTGCACAAAAGGTTGCTGATAAAACATATGAATTTACACAATTTATTGTAGATGTTTTAAAAGTGACAGATGTTGGTGCAAGCTTACCAGGGATAGCTACTATTCATAAATCTTGTCATATGACACGCCTGCTTGGAGTAAAAGAGGCACCAGGAATTTTATTATCAAATGTAAAAGGATTAACTGTGAGAGAACTGCCAAACGAACAAAATTGTTGTGGGTTTGGGGGAACGTTTTCAGTGAAGATGACTCCAATTTCTGAGCAAATGGTAGATGAGAAGGTAGATAGTGCAATGGAAACAGGTGCTGATTATTTAATCGGTGCAGATTGTGGGTGTTTGTTAAACATTGGCGGACGTATTGAGCGTTTAGGAAAAGAAATAAAAGTAATGCATATTGCTGAGGTACTAAATAGTCGCTCATGAAGGGGGAACATAAGCTATGTCTATGAAAATCAGTGAGAAAAAATTTAATGATCGCGTTGGCGATGGAATTCAAGATTCTTTTATGCGCGGAGCAGTATCTTCTGCGCAAACGCGCTTATATACGAATCGCTTAAAAGCAGCGGAAGAATTAGGAAATTGGGAAGAGTGGCGTGAACTAGGTGAACAAATTCGCCAACATACGTTAGAAAATCTTGATTATTACTTAATGCAGTTAAGTGAAAATGTATCAAAAAGAGGCGGACATGTGTACTTTGCGAAAACGAAAGAGGAAGCAGCAAAGTATATTCAAGACGTTGCAAAAAAGAAACAAGCGAAGAAAGTTGTAAAATCAAAATCAATGGTAACTGAAGAAATTAGTATGAATCATGCCCTTGAAGAGATTGGTTGTGAAGTGTTAGAAAGTGACTTAGGAGAGTATATCTTGCAAGTAGATAACGATCCACCTTCACATATTATTGCGCCCGCACTTCATAAAAACAGAACGCAAATTCGTGATGTATTTAAAGAAAAGCTTGGCTATGAAAATTCTGATGATCCATATGAAATGACAAAGTTTGTTCGTAAACAACTTCGTGAGAAATTTATGGATGCAGAAATTGGTGTGACAGGTTGTAACTTTGCAGTTGCAAATACTGGCTCTCTTTGTTTAGTAACGAACGAAGGTAATGCCGATCTTGTTATGTCGATTCCGAAAACTCAAATTGCAGTAATGGGTATGGAACGTATGGTTCCGACAATGGAAGAATTAGATGTTTTAGTTGGTTTACTATGTCGTAGTGCAGTAGGGCAAAAATTAACAAGTTATGTAACTGTAGCGGGACCAATCCAAGAAGAGGAAGTAGATGGACCAGAAGAATTCCACTTAGTTGTTGTTGATAATGGCCGCTCTCAAATTCTTGGGTCTGAATTCCGCTCAGTATTGCAATGTATTCGTTGTGCTGCTTGTGTTAACGTATGTCCTGTATATCGTCACGTTGGTGGACATTCGTATGGTTCTATATACTCAGGACCAATCGGTGCGGTATTAACACCACTTTTAGGTGGATACGATGATTACAAAGAGCTTCCATATGCCTCTAGTTTATGCGGAGCGTGTACAGAAGCTTGTCCAGTAAAAATACCATTGCATGATTTATTATTAAAACATCGTCAAGTAATTGTTGAGCAAGAAGGACGTGCACCACTTGCAGAAAAATTAGCAATGAAAATGTTTAGTATGGGTGCATCTTCAGCAGCTTTATATAAAATGGGATCAAAAATGGCGCCAGCAGCAATGAGTCCATTTACATCGGGCAACCGTGTATCAAAAGGTGTTGGGCCACTTAAAAACTGGACAGATATTCGTGAATTCCCGGCTCCAAGTAAAGAACGATTCCGTGATTGGTATAAAGATCATAAGAAAGGCGGGGACAAATAATGACAGGATTAATTCAAAACCGTGAGTCCTTTCTAGATAATATTGCAAAAGAACTTGGACGTGAGCGGAAAACGGAAGGCGTAAAGCGTCCAGCATGGAAAAGTAATGTGAATGTAGAAACGCTAAAAGATTATTCAAAAGAAGAATTGTTAGAAGTATTTAAAAATCAATGTACAAACATTCATACAACTGTAGTAGAAACGACAAACGACCGTTTACGTGAAGATATTCAAAAAGTAATCGTGGAAAACGGCGGGGGACCTATTATGTTATCGGCAGACGAACGTTTTGATTCTTATGGATTGACTTCTTTATTTAAAGAAGAGCTTCCAAAGCAAAATGTTGAAGTGAATGTATGGGATCCTGAGAAAAAAGAAGAGAATATGCGTATCGCAGAAAGAGCGAATATTGGAATCGCATTTAGTGATTATACTTTAGCTGAATCTGGTACGATTGTTGTACAAAGTCATAAAGGCCAAGGTCGTTCTTTACACTTTTTACCGACTGTATACTTTGCTATTATTCCACGTGAAACACTTGTGCCTCGTATTACACAAGCAGTTCAGGATATGAACACACGTGTAGAAAATGGCGAGGCAGTAGCATCTTGTATTAACTTTATTACAGGACCTAGTAACTCGGCAGATATTGAAATGAATCTTGTTGTCGGAGTACACGGACCATTAAAAGCAGTATATTTCATCGTATAAAAGAGGGGAAAGCAGGCCAGAAAATGGCCTGCTTTTTTAATAGAATAGAAATAATATGAAGTAGAATTTCTCTCCTTTTTTTGCTATGTTCTTCTGGAAAGGAGAGGAAGGGATGTTCACTTATTTATATGCATTGTTAGTGGGGATGGTGTTTGGTTCTTTTTTTATGTTAATTGCGATGAGAGTACCACTTGGTGAGTCTATCATTACCCCGCGTTCACATTGTCATTATTGTAAGTATGTGCTAAAGCCAAAAGAATTGATTCCAATCATTTCTTTTTGTATACAAAGAGGACGTTGTACGAATTGTAAGAGGAAAATTTCAATTTTGTACGTAGTATTTGAACTTGTAACAGGAATGATATTTCTTCTTACTGTATATATGATTGGGGTGGAACGGGAGCTTATCATCATTTTATCGCTTTTTTCTCTACTTCTTATTATTTCAGTTACAGATTACATATATATGTTAATCCCCAATCGTATTTTAGCTTGGTTTGCCTGTTTACTTATTTTAGAATGTGTTTTTGTGCCGTTAGTGACTTGGACAGATAGTATAGTTGGTAGTGGCGTTATATTCATTTTGTTATATTGCATGCAAAAGATATATCCAGAAGGGCTTGGTGGAGGAGATATAAAATTACTTTCGTTACTTGGATTTATAGTGGGACTGAAAGGGATTTTTATGATCTTATTTTTAGCATCTTGCTTTAGTCTTTGTTTCTTTGGAGTTGGTATAGTATTAAAACGTATGAAAATGAGGAGCCAAATTCCGTTCGGTCCTTTTATTAGCCTTGGGGCAATATGTTACATGTTGTTCACGTATACAAAATAGAGAGAGGATAGAACATGAATGTATATATGGATGATCAAAGAAGTTGTCCGTACGGGTATGTGCCCGCCACTACAGTAGAATGTGCCTTGCAAATGGTTCGGGATTATGATGTGAATATTCTTTCCCTTGATTTTAATATGGGATGGGGGAAAAGAAATGGATTAGATTTTGTAGAGGCTTTTTGTAAAGAGGGTTTATATGTAAATGAAATTCACCTTCATACGAATGATGTCATCGGTATGCACAAGATGAAACAGAGAATTAATAAGGGAAAGGAAGAAGGCGAAATTAATCCGCACCTTGTTGTTAAATATGTGGGGAGCTAAAAACTCCAAAGTTTTACTTTGGAGTTTTTAATGTTTCATATGTGCTTGTAACGGAATGATTTCTTCTTGTTGAGCCGCTACTAATTCAGTTTCTTCTTGTTTCACGTCAGGTGCTTTCTTTGTTAAGTAATGGTATACCATGCCGACAAAGACGGACCCGCCAATAATGTTACCGATTGTAACTGGAATTAAGTTATGAATAGCACCTGCAAAAGAAATTGTCTCCGGATGCGGTGAAACTAAAGATAGAGCAAACAGTGATAAGTTTGCAATGCTATGCTCGTAACCAGATAAGAAGAATGTGAAAACGAGTAGCATCATCATCATAATTTTTGCTGTATCACCTTTAACTTGAGAAGGTAAGAAACACGCAAGACATACAAGCCAGTTACATAAAATTGCTTTAAAGAATAATTGCATTGTAGGTGTATTCATTTTTCCTTCTACTACTTTATTCATGAAATGGCCGTGATCAATTGCTTCGAAAATTCCAGTTGCATAAAATAGTAAGGCAAAGAATAAAGCTCCAGCTAAATTCCCTGCATAACAAGCGACCCAGTTACGAAGTGTATCAGAAATCGTTGTTTCTTTTCTTAAAGTTGCTACAGTAAAGTACATTGTGTTTCCAGTAAACAATTCAGCACCGCCATATATAATAAGTACGAGGGCAATTCCGAAAAACATAGAAGCAGCTAAATAAGTTGCCGGTGAATCTGCAATGTGAAAAAAGTTACCTAATTTAAAACATAGTACAATAATAAAACCGATATAAATACCCGCAAGTGCGGCACGAATGAAATATTGCATCGGGTTTGTATCTAGCATTTGTTTTTTGCTCTTAGCCAGTTTGACAACATAATCTATTCCTTGCTCTAGCATGAGTAATACGCTCCTTTAGTACATCATCTATAAATACTCCTTATATGAATAAAGTACATGGAATTGTTCTTAGTTTCAATAAGTTTGTGCAATGTTTCACAAAAAGGACATACATATATCGAGAAAACGCTTACAAATGGTAGTATAATAGAATTTTTTCTGGACATTGAGAGGGGAAGGGAAAAAGAAAAAGCGCTGTAATTACAGCGCTTTTTCGTCTAAATTCTTTTCTACTTTTACTTCTACTTCTTTCGAGAAGAACCAACCGCCAACTGCGATTCCCACTAATACAATCCAGAATGTAAGCTTCCATAGTGTAGATTCTGGGAATGAATGCGGAATTACATTTAATGCAGGGTGCGCTAATGTATAAACTGCTAGTTTCACACCAACCCAACCTACAATTAAGAATGCTGCAGTTTCAAGTCCTGGTTTACGTTTTAAGATTTGTACGAAAGCAGTTGCTGCAAATCTCATGATGATTAACCCGATAAGTCCACCTACAAAGATAACAACGAATTGCCCAGTATCAAGACTACCAATTGTACCTAATCCTGTTTTTGGTAAAGTCATTGCTAACGCAACTGCAGCTAAAATTGAATCAACTGCGAAGGCGATATCAGCAACCTCAACTTTAAATACAGTCCACCAAAAGTTCTCTTGTTTTTTCTTTGCTTCTTTTTCTTCTGTTTCTTCATCCGTATTCTTTTTAACATACGTTTTAAATAAGTGATTACCAGCTATAAACATAAGGTAAATGGCACCGATTGCTTGCACTTGCCATACGTCGACTAAGAACGAGATCATAAATAACGATCCGAATCGGAAAACAAATGCCCCCGCTAATCCGTAAAATAATGCTTTCTTTCGTTTTTCTTCTGGTAAATGTTTTACCATAATTGCAAGAACGAGAGCGTTATCAGCCGCTAAAATCCCCTCTAGTGCAATTAGGATGAGTAATACCCAACCATACTCCAATAATAATGATACATCCATGTACATTCTCCTCTCATTTCTATAAGTACTAAATAAGTGAAGAATTTCCCCACTATTTAGTTTCCCCATACTCCTGCCTATTAACTTTGGAAGAATTTGGAAATTAATACAAAAAAGACCTCTGCCGTTAATAGGCAAAGGTCTTGCTAGACATATGTAATGAAAATGCCAACAAAGCCGGAAGAACTAAGTTCTACGTAATGACGACTTTGTTTCCAAGAAATATTCTTGGACGCTACTCCCCTTTGGAGATATGCTATTGTACTCTCATTATATGGATAATGTATACGGTTGTCAACCTGTTAAAATATCTTCATTCGGATATTTTATTTTTCGGTTCTTTTTACGTGCAAATGAAAAAGCCAATGTTAAAGGTCCCATTTTCCCAAAAAACATCATAAAGATGATAATAGCTTTTCCGATCATAGTTAAGTGTGGTGTGAAATTCATACTGAGACCGACAGTCCCAAATGCAGAAAATACTTCGAAAGCACTCATCAATAGAGGAACTCGCTCAGTAATACTTAAAATTAAAATAGCAAAAAAGATAAATGAAATGGAAATAATAGTGATGGTCAATGCTTTGACAATGAGAGTATCTTTAATAGATTTTTTAAAAACGACAATATCATCTTGTTCTTGTAAAAATTTAAATACCCCAAAAAACATGATTAAAAATGTTGTTAACTTAATTCCACCACCGGTTGAAGCACTACCAGCGCCAATAAACATAAGGAGCATCATTAATAGTAGGGAGGGCTTTGATAATGCAGAAATATCAACTGTATTAAACCCGGCAGTACGAGTTGAAACCGCCTGGAAATAAGCGGCCATTCCTTCTTCAAATGGGGTAAATCCTCTCATAGAAAGGGAATTGTGGAACTCGAATATAAAAATAAAAACAGTCGCAATAATATTGACGATTAGAGTAGAAGAGAGCATAAGTTTTGAGTGTAATGTAAGGTTTTTAAAATTTTTCTTTCTTTTTATATCTACGATTACTGTAAAACCAATCCCACCTAAAATAATGAGGGAGGAAATAACGAGATTGACAAGAATGCTATGAGAATGGGACATTAAATTATCGCTCCACACAGAAAAACCAGCATTGTTAAAAGCAGAGATCGAATGAAAAAAGCTATAATAGATCCCTTTAGCAATCCCGTATTTTGGTACCCATTCAAAAGAAAGAATCAAAGTAGCGATACATTCGACTGTAAAAGAGAATAAAAATAATGCTTTGGCAAGACGAATGACACCACCAATGTTCGTTTGGTTTAACGCTTGTTGCAGTAAAATTCGGTTTTGAAGACCAATTTTTCTGCCGAGCATAATCGCAATTAAAACGGCAAAGCTCATAATGCCAAGTCCCCCTACTTGTATAAGCGTTAAAATGACACACTGTCCAAACAAAGTAAATACTTTTCCGGTGTCTACAACACCAAGCCCAGTAACAGTACAAGCAGAAACTGTTGTAAATAAAGCGTCGATCCATGAAATAGAAGTTGTTGTAGCAATTGGTAGTTTTAATAAGCATGTACCGATAACTGATAACATAATAAAAGACAAAGTAAGAACACGGGGAGGACTCATGCTAATATTAATCCGTTTCATGTCACATATCGTTCCTTTCAGTTTGCTCTTACTAGTATGTGAAAAAGCACGATTATGTATGTTAAAAATAGAAAGAGGCAGAGAATATCTGCCTCTAAGCCATAGGTTATTGTATTATCCACGTAATTGTTGTTGAGCTAAAGCGACTAGTCGTTTCGTTACTTCACCGCCAACTGAACCGTTAGAACGAGATGCTGTATTAGAACCTAAGCTAACACCGAATTCTTGTGCGATTTCATATTTAAATTGTTCAAGCGCTTGTTCTGCACCTGGAACTAGTAATTTGTTTGTTTTTACCATGTTGATACACATCCTTATGAGTAGTCCAATTCAGCTAAATACTTATCTAAACTGGTAACGTTATTTTATGTGGAAACGACGTACTCATACGCGGAAGTAATCGGTGTGATTAGAAGTTATTGGATAGAAAAAAGAGTAGCAAATTTGCTACTCTTTTTTCAGTATTGTCGCTGTACCTTCCACGACAATATCACCGGATTGATTATATATGTTTGTTTGCAACGTAATGATTTTTTTATCGTCTCGTTTTTTAATGACTTCTGCCACAACGCGAAGTGTATCACCGATTTTGACAGGAGCACGGAATGAAACGTTTTGAGATAAATAAATCGTGTTTTTGCCAGGGAGTTTCGTTCCAAGAATCGTCGAAATGAAACTGGAAACGAGCATGCCATGAGCAATACGTTCTTTAAACATTGTTGTTTTTGCAAAAGAATCTAAAATATGAATAGGATTCACATCTCCAGTTAATTTTGCAAAATTAATAACGTCCTCATCCGTAATAGTTTTTGTAAGGGATGCTTGATCACCGACTTGAATCTCATCATAACGAAGCTCCGGAACAGTTTGTGCTTCTTGAAATGGATTCATTTTGGCCTCCTTCTTTTCCATATCGAAAAATGCTAGCCATCTTGATGTAGTAGGAGGAAGAAAGAGTTTTGTTTGTGCTGCAGTTAGCTCCCACATTTTTCTTACTTGATGGAAGTAAATAAATTTTTTGAGTTTTCCTCGAACTGCTTTGCGAGTTCTAGTTGTTTGGACTTGAACTCTCCCAAAAAAACTTCTAACTGTTTTTGAACCTCTTCACGTTGTAATTGTTGTTGTTCAATAAATTGTTTTGTTGTTTCTTCAAATTGACCGCTAGTTTGAGTAAGAATAGACAAAGATGTTTTCGTAGGAGAAACAGTCAGTTGGTGCATTTGATTAGAAAGTTCATTCCATTTCCCTTGCCACTCGTTAATTTGATCATTTAAGGAGTTTCCAGTTAATTGCTTCACGTAATCTGTATATTGGTTATTGAACTGAGCAGTGAATTGTTGTAGTTCTTTTTCTAGTTCATCTACCCCTGATGTTAATTTATGCAAAGCGTCTTGTTGTTGTTTTAAAGTTTCTAAAGTAAGTTGCTCTAATTGTTTCCCAGCTGAAGAGAAGAGGGAAAGAGATTGAGACCAGTTTTTCCAAAATGCATCGACTAATTCGTATGGTTTAGTTTCCATTGTTTGACCTCCAAATGTTTTTTTGCATATTGTGAACGCAGATTACTCTGCTGTACCACCAGGTGAAGATGAAGAATCCTTTTCATCCTTTTCTGGAGAAGTAGAAAATGGAAAGAACGCATTGGTGTATAACGTAAAAAACGTCCGCAACATATTTTGATAATGTTCAAAAGAAGTTGCACATGTTGTTAAATATTGCTCTCCATATTCTGTTAAAGAATAAATTCGTTTCGCTGGCCCGCCTTCACTTGTATCCCAAGTGGAAGAAATGAGATTTTCTTTTTCTAACTTGCGCAATGTTCTATACACATTACCTTGGTCAACAGAAGAAAAGCCGATGTCCATTAGCATTTGAATGAGTTTGTAACCATGAAGACTCCAGTCTTTTAGACAGAGAAGTAAGAAAGGAACTAAGAAGTTTTTGGGCATGGAGTTTGGTTGTTTCGCTTGGTTTTTTTCCAAACTTTCTGGGTGTTCTGGTTCATTATGTAGCATGATTGTGCATCACCTCATGAATCAGTTAGATGGAATTTTTTTGCTTATAAGTGCAATTTACACCTATCTGTTTTTAATGTCAACACATTTATCGGAAAATAAAGAAAAATAAAATATAGACTTGAAGTTTTATTCAGAATATTAGAAAATAGTGAATAGGTTGAATTGTTTCAAAAACGAAAAAGGGAGTGTAGGCGAAGTGATTGATCAAAAATTCGATCCATTGCAAGCATGGAAAAATGCTTATGAACAAACCGAAACATTTTGGGGAAAAGCGCTCAATGAAACAATTAAAACAGAAGAATATTCTGCTTGGATGGGCAGCGTTCTAGATTTGAATTTGTTTTATCAAAAAGCATTAAATGATACGACAAAAAATTATTTAGAACAGGTGAATGTGCCGACGAGAGAGGATATCGCTAGAGTAGCTACGCTTGTTATCAATTTAGAAAATAAAGTTGATAACATTGAGGAAATTCTAGAAGAGAAAGTGGATTCATTAGGACAAGCTCCTACATTAAAGCGTGATGTTACGAAAGTAAAACAAGATATTCGCACGCTAGAAACGAAAGTTGATCAAATTTTAGAGTTACTAGAAAAGCAAAATGCAGTACTAGCGAAACTACAAGTACCTGCAAAAGAAGAAGTAAAACCTGCGAATAAGCCGGAAAATAAAAAATGATAATAGCGTTTGTTTATAACGTGTAAAAGGGAAAGGGAGAATCTCTTTTTCATGTATAAACAACGAAACATAATTAATATATGGACTCTATTAATATGAGTACCAAAATGATTCATAACAATCGTTCACAAATTCATTTAAGGGGGAAAAGAAATGGTTCAATTAAATGGCAAAGTAGCAATCGTAACAGGTGGGGCAAAAGGAATTGGAAAAGCAATTACAGTAGCATTAGCACAAGAGGGAGCAAAAGTAGTTATTAACTATAACAGCAGTAAAGAAGCAGCTGAAAACTTAGTAAATGAATTAGGAAAAGAAGGACATGACGTTTATGCAGTTCAAGCGGATGTTTCGAAAGTAGAAGATGCAAACAGACTTGTAGAAGAAGCTGTGAATCATTTTGGTAAAGTTGATATTCTTGTTAATAATGCTGGTATTACAAGAGATCGTACATTCAAAAAATTAAATCGTGAAGATTGGGAGCGCGTAATTGACGTGAACTTGAGCAGTGTATTTAATACAACAAGCGCGGTACTTCCATACATATCGGAAGCAGAAGAAGGAAGAATCATTAGTATTTCTTCTATTATTGGCCAAGCTGGTGGATTTGGACAAACAAACTACTCTGCAGCAAAAGCAGGTATGTTAGGATTTACAAAATCATTAGCATTAGAGCTTGCAAAAACAAATGTAACTGTAAACGCAATTTGCCCAGGATTTATTGATACTGAAATGGTAGCAGAAGTACCAGAAGAAGTACGTCAAAAAATCGTTGCGAAAATCCCGAAAAAACGTTTTGGTCAAGCTGATGAAATTGCAAAAGGTGTAGTATACCTATGCCGTGACGGTGCATATATCACAGGTCAGCAATTAAACATTAACGGTGGATTATACATGTAATGAATCGAGAAAAAAGTGCATATCCATAGCAGGAATGCACTTCTTTTTTTAGAAATAAATCGACCGAAAAGGAGATAGAAAAATGCCTACATTCGTAACGGAATGGGAAAAGCAATTGGAGTTGTACCCAGAAGAATATCGTAAAGCATATCGCCGTGTGAAAAGAGCGAGCGAAGTTTTATTACGCGAACCAGAACCACAAGTTGGTTTAACACCAAAAGAAGTTATTTGGACGAAGAATAAAACGAAGCTGTATCGTTACATTCCAAAACAAGAAAAAACACAGAGAGTTCCAATCCTATTAATATACGCGCTTATTAATAAACCGTATATTATGGATTTAACTCCAGGAAATAGTTTAGTGGAATATTTAGTAGATCGTGGTTTTGATGTGTATATGCTTGATTGGGGCACATTTGGTTTAGAAGATAGTCATTTGAAATTTGATGATTTCGTGTTTGATTATATTGCAAAAGCAGTGAAGAAAGTAATGAGAACTGCGAAATCGGACGAGATTTCTTTACTTGGTTATTGCATGGGTGGAACGCTAACTTCTATTTATGCAGCACTTCATCCACACATGCCAATTCGCAACTTAATCTTTATGACAAGTCCTTTTGATTTCTCTGAAACAGGATTATACGGTCCTTTATTAGATGAGAAATACTTCAATTTAGATAAAGCGGTTGATACATTCGGAAATATTCCGCCAGAAATGATTGATTTCGGAAATAAGATGTTAAAACCAATTACAAACTTTGTAGGTCCATATGTCGCTTTACTTGATCGTTCAGAAAATGAGCGCTTCGTCGAAAGCTGGAAATTAGTTCAAAAGTGGGTTGGTGACGGTATTCCATTCCCAGGTGAATCGTATAGACAATGGATTCGTGATTTTTATCAAAATAATAAATTAGTGAAAGGTGAACTCGTTATTCGTGGACAAAAGGTAGACCTTGCAAATATTAAGGCGAATGTCTTAAATATTTCTGCGAAACGTGATCATATCGCCCTGCCATGCCAAGTAGAAGCTTTGCTAGACCATATTTCTAGCACAGATAAACAATATGTATGTTTACCAACGGGACATATGTCGATCGTTTACGGTGGAACAGCGGTAAAACAAACATATCCGACGGTTGGAAATTGGCTGGAGGAGCGTTCTAATTAAAAATAAAAAGTCCAACTAGCGTATGTTAGTTGGATTTTTTTATGGGAAATAACAAAAGATAGAAAGGAGAAATTTATATTTTAGGAGTATAATTATGAAACTTATGACTGGTAAGTTGTTTTGGAATACAGGAGTTTCTATACCTTGTTATCCATCATTAGAAAATGATATGATATGTGATGTGCTTGTAGTCGGAAGCGGAGAAGCAGGTGCTCATATAGCGTATTCGTTAGCGAAAATTGGAATGCGTGTTACGCTCATTGAAAAACGAGCAATCGCATGTGGTAGCACAGCTGCTAATACAGGTTTACTACAATTTCTTCATGATAAATCGCTAACCTCACTTATCCATACATTTGGTGAAAAAAAGGGGGTACGAGCATATAAGCTTTGTTACGAAGCGCTACGAACAATGGAGCAAGTTGTACCGACTCTCGATATTGATCCCCAGTTTATTCCGCGAAGTAGTTTGTATTATGCAAGTAGAAATGAGGATGTATCGTTTTTACAAGAAGAATATAATACGTTACGCCATTATGGATTCCCGGTTGAATATTTTACCGATTCACATATGAAGAAGAAGTATTCATTTATAAAACAAGCAGCGTTATATACGCATGGTGATGCCGAAGTGAATCCGTATTTATTAGCGCATAGCCTTTTGCATAAAGCAAATCAAATGGGAGCTACTATACTTGAGCATACAGAGGCCATACATATAAAAAAACGCCAAAATGATTTAATTTGTTACACGAAAACAGGAAATCAAATTGTAGCAAAGAATATTATTATGGCGACAGGTTATGAAGCACTTTTCGGAAAGAAAGAAAAAAATACAACAGTGGAAACATCATATGCAGTGGTGACAAATAAGGTAGATTCATTTGAAGGCTGGCATGAACAATCATTAATTTGGGAAACAGCACGGCCTTACTTATATTTTCGAACGTATCAAAACCGTATTATTGTAGGCGGATTAGATGAAGCGATGCAAATTCAAACAATTGGTGATACGAAATTATTGCATAAGCGTGATATCCTTATTAACATTGTAAAAGAGATGTTCCCGCAGTATAAGAATATACAGGCAGAGTACTATTGGGCGGCAGCATTTGGCGGTAGTCATGATGGTCTCCCTATTTTAAAAGAAGACAAAGAGATACATAATTTATTTTACGCATTGCCATATGGAGGTAATGGAACTGTGTATGGAATGGTATTTGCCAAATTATTTGAGCAGTTATTTACAAATAAAGAAAGTGAAGATTTTTCTTTATTTAATCGATAGAAAAAAGGTAGCGAAGTGATGGAATGAGAGATATAAAAAAGTTTTTACAAAAATTACGTCCTGTACAACTCATTGTTTTATTTTATTTATTAGCAGTAGTTGTATCGGTGATATTGCTTAGTTTCCCGTTTGTTACGAAGTCTGGTGTGAAATGGACATTTATCGATGCCCTCTTTACATCTGTTAGTGCGGTAAGTGTTACGGGACTGTCTGTTGTTACAATTTCAGATACATTTACTACGGCAGGAATTATTATGTTAGCCCTTATTTTACAATTAGGCGGCTTAGGAATTATGGCACTTGGTACGTTTGTTTGGATTATAACGGGGAAAAAGATCGGTTTGCAGAGAAGAAGACTCATTATGGCAGACCATAATCAAGGGAATTTATCAGGCCTTGTAGAATTGATGCGTTCTATTTTAATTGTAATTATTTCGATAGAACTTATCGGAGCGATACTATTAGGTACAAGATTTCTACTTTATTTTCCAACTTGGCAAGAAGCTTATTTTCACGGTTTCTTTGCCGCTGTTAGTGCAACCACGAACGGCGGATTTGATTTAACTGGACAATCATTAATTCCGTACAAAAAAGATTATATTGTGCAAATGATTCATATGTTACTTATTATTTTAGGAGCGATTGGCTTCCCGGTGTTAATGGAAATAAAGCAATTCTTTAGTAAAAGGCGACAGCAACTATTCCGCTTTTCGTTATTTACAAAATTGACGACAACAACATTTTTTGCCCTCGTTATCGTTGGAACCATTATGATTTTTTTACTAGAACGAAATCAATTTTTAGCAGGAAAGTCATGGCATGAAACAGTTTTCTATACATTATTCCAATCTGTGACGACGCGAAGCGGTGGACTTGCTACAATGGATATACGTGAATTGTCACAACCGACGCTTTTATTTATGAGTATATTAATGTTTATAGGGGCATCTCCAAGTTCGGTTGGGGGCGGAATACGTACAACAACATTTGCTGTTAGTATATTATCGTTATACACTTTTGCAAGAGGTGGAAGAACGGTTAGAGTCTTCAAACGTCAGTTACATGAAGAAGACGTGCTAAAAGCATCTGTCGTTATGACGATGGGGATTTTATTATGTGCCACAGCACTCTTTATTTTATCTATTACGGAAAATGTACCGCTTATGAGTTTAATTGTTGAAGTGTGTTCTGCTTTCGGAACGACAGGGCTATCGACAGGTATTACGCCAGATTTAACAACTGTTGGTAAACTTGTACTCATTGTACTTATGTTTATTGGGCGTGTCGGTATTTTAACATTTATACTGGCTAGTGGGGGAAGAGAACAGCCACCTCGCTATAAATACCCGAAAGAGAGAATTATTATTGGATAGTATGAAACCATTCTACCTATGTGAGGTAGAATGGTTTTTTAGTCGTTAATGCCAAATTGCGGATGCATAAAAGCCTCATTTTTATTATCCACTTCTTTTTTTAGCAACTCTTGATTTTCTTCTGAAATCCACCCAATATCATTTGTAGGATGAATCCATTCTTCTCCAGCCATAATGGCAGGGTCTACTTCATCAGTCCAATTGTGAAGTGGACTATTCTCGGAATCATATTTACTGTCTCCGATTACGACGTCATATTGATTTATGAAAGGTTGTTGCATCTTCTTTCCTGTTCCTTTAAAAGATGGGAAATTCATTTGATGCGGGAGCGTTTCATCTAAAATTGGTGACTGGATTTTATCTTTCTTCTTCAAAATAATCGCCCCTTTTCTAATGTTCTTTTCATAGGTAGTATTTCCATCTAGCGGCCTTATGTACTTGTTAACACTTGCCAGTAATAATTATTTAATGTTGTTTCAAACTAGAGTAGAAAGTGAATTCTTGAGAGCAGGTGAATGTATTGGTAAAAAGAAAAGTGAAACAAAATGCGGCAATCAACAATAATAAAACTCCGAAAGAAAGCTTACCAGATGCAGAATTTGCATTAGAGTATGAAGGAGAAAATAGCGCGAAGTATGCAAATCGTAATTCAAAAAAAGGTAAACAAAAATGAGGCGTTTTTTACAAACGCCTCATTTTTTTGTGGGATTATAAAGGTTTTTTTAATTATTTGTAAATTTAGTGTTCATTATTAGCAGAAAAATGCGAAAAAACATAGAAGTAGCAACGTATTACACAAAAACAAACAACAAACAAAAGATTAATGTTGGTTTAATACTGCTTTTACACTAGTTGTTTATATTAGAGTTGTACATAAGATTTATAAAAGGAGAGAGAGACAGTGAAAAAAACAATCTTTAAAGCTGTAGCAACTGGAATGGTATTTTCGTTATTAATGGGGTGTGGTGCAAAGAAAGAAGAAAGTGCTGGGGCAAAAGTAAAGGATGATAAATTATCTGGATCATTAACTGTTTACACAGCGATTGAAGAAGAACTTGTACCAATTTATCTTGATTCTTTTAAAAAGAAATATCCAGATGTGAAACTGAATATTGTTCGTGATTCAACTGGAGTTATTACAGCGAAATTGCTAGCTGAAGGAAAAAATACACAAGCAGATGTTGTATGGGGAACAGCAGCGTCTAGTCTATTAGCTTTAGATAAAAAAGATATGTTAAAAGGATACTCTCCAAAAGGAGCGGATCGTGTTCTTCCGCAATTTAAAGATGATAAGCAACCAGAAAAATGGGTAGGTAATACGGCATTTATGACGGGGATTGCTATAAATAAAGAAGAATTAAAGAAGAAGAATTTACCGATGCCAGAATCATACGAAGACTTAACGAAACCAGAATATAAAGGAACGCTTGTTATGCCACATCCAGCTTCTTCTGGAACAGGATTTTTAACAGTTTCTGCATGGTTACAAATTATGGGTGAAGATAAAGGCTGGGATTACATGAAGAAACTTCATGATAATATGGCAACTTATACTCATTCAGGTTCAAAACCAGCGAAATTAGCAGGCGCAGGTGAATATCCAGTTGGCGTATCAATGGTTTATAGTGCTTTGAAAGAGAAACAAAAAGGTGCACCAGTTGAAGTTGTATTGCCGAAAGAAGGATTAGGTTGGGAAGTAGAAGCGAACGCACTTATTAAAAAAGATAATGCAAAAAATGAAAAATTAGCGCAAGCATTTTTAGATTGGGCAATTACTGATGATGTAATGAAGTTATACTTCGAGAAAAATGGATTCGCGACAATTAAAAATGATTATAAACTTCCAGATGGATTCCCTAAAGATGTGACAGAAAAGTTATACAAAAAGAATGACTTTAAATGGGCAGCAGAAAATCGTGACAAAATTTTAGAAAAATGGGAAAAAGAGTTTGGCCAAAAAGCAGAACCGAAAAAGTAAGTGAGTGGGAGAGAGAAAAAATGAGCGAATATTTATCAATTCAACACATTCAAAAACAGTTTGATGCATTTACAGCGTTAAAAGATATTTCTTTTACTGTGAAAAAAAATGAGTTTGTATGTTTATTAGGCCCAAGTGGTTGTGGGAAAACAACATTGCTTCGAATTTTAGCAGGGCTAGAAGAGGCAACAACAGGTAGTATCGCTGTGGATGGAAAAGATATTACAGCATTACCTCCTGGAAAGAGGAATTTCGGAATGGTGTTTCAATCGTATGCATTATTTCCGAATTTAACAGCACTTGAAAACATTGAATATGGCTTAAAGACAAAAAAATATGGAAAAGCAGAAGTAAAAGAGAAAGCGCTAGAGGCGTTAGAACTTGTAGATTTGCTGAATGTAAAAGATAAATATCCTGCTCAAATGTCTGGTGGACAACAGCAGCGAGTAGCACTTGCACGTGCGCTCGCTCTGTCTCCGGATATTTTGTTACTCGATGAGCCATTATCTGCTTTAGATGCAAAAGTGCGTGAAAAGTTACGTAGAGAAATGCGTGATTTGCAAGAAAAAGTAGGAGTAACAACTATTATGGTTACGCATGATCAAGAAGAGGCATTAACGATGGCCGATAAAATTGTTGTAATGAATCATGCGGAAATTATGCAGATTGGCACACCAGAGGAGATTTATCAAAGACCAGCCAATCCATTTGTGGCAGATTTTATTGGTTCTATTAATTTCTTTTCGAAAAACAATGAAGAACATGCAATTCGTCCTGAGCATGTAACAGTTGTACAAAAGGATGGTATTAAAACGGTTGTGGAAAGCATGGAATTTCGCGGATCTGTATATCGGACGGAAGTGCGGGTCGTAGAAGAAAAAACACATCTTTATAACGAGAAAATTGTAGTGGATATATTGGCATCAGAAGTAGAAGCAACCGCAATTAGAAAAGGAAAGCCGATTCAAATCTCTTTCTTAGAAAATCATATGTTGTCATATGGAAAGAAGGTCATTGTATAGATGGAGATGTTAGAAGATTTCAAGGTAGAAAGTACGAAAAAAAAGATTAAGAGACGTATCGGTAAAGAAGAGTGGATACAAAGACTATTAATTATTGGTATGCTTCTCGCGTTTTTGATCATGCTTGTATTACCTCTATTACAATTGTTTACACAAGCTTTTTATGATAAAGATGGAGCTTTCATTGGTGTTGCGAATTTCAGTAAATATTTCACAACACCAACGCTAGTTCAATCATTACAAAATACGATATGGATTTCGGGCGCGACAACAATTATTGCAGTAACACTCGCTTTCGCTTACGCCTATGCGATCGCTCGTACGAATGTGTTTGGAAAGCGTGTATTTCAATATATTGCGTTGTTACCATTATTCGCACCAACGATGATGCATGGTATCGCACTTACATATTTATTTGGTAATCAAGGGTTAGTAACGAAAGGAATGTTTGGTTTGTTTGAAGGGATACAAATCCCTTTATATGGACCAGTAGGAATTGTAATGGCTGAAGTCATGTATACATTTCCGCAAGCATTTCTTATATTATTAATTGCTTTTCAAGGCTCTGATTATCGTTTATATGAAGCTTCTAATATGTTAGGAGCGAGTAAAACAAAGCAATTTTTCACTGTTACTTTACCTAGTGTAAAGTACGGATTAATTAGTGCGATGTTCGTTGTGTTTACACTTAGTTTCACTGATTTTGGGGCACCAAAAATTGTTGGGGGGCAATATAATGTACTTGCTACTGACGTATATAAGCAAGTAATTGGGCAGCAAAATATGCCGATGGGTGCAACTGTCGGAATGATTTTATTAATCCCAGCTATATTTGCCTTTGCAGTTGATCGCATTACGCAAAGAAAGCAGGCGAATCTCTTATCTTCCAAATCAGTACCTTACAGAATAATAAATAATAAGAAACGAGATGTTATTTCGTTCGTATATTGTAGCGTAGTAACGCTTATGATCATTCTATTATTTGTGGCAGTTGGTATTGCTGCAAGTGTGAAAGTATGGCCATATAATATGAGCTTTACATTTGAGCATTTTAATTTTTCCAGTTTAACAGGAGATGGACTTGAAGCATTTAAAAATAGCGTAATTGTTTCAGCAATTACTGCGGTTATTGGAGCGGTTTTAACATTTATGTTCGCTTATGCGATTGAGAAAATAGGTCAGCTACAATTTTTCCGAAAAGCAGGTTACTTTTTCTCTATCGTCCCTTTAGCGATACCGGGTTTAGTACTTGGGTTAGGCTACGTCTTCTTCTTTAGTCAACCAACAATACAAATCTTTGGACTTTCCGTAACGAACCCGTTCCATTCTCTATACGGAACAATTGCTGTGCTAGTACTAGTCAATATCATTCATTTTTATTCTGTAACATTTGTTACGGCAACGACAGCTTTAAAGAAATTGGACCGAGAGTTTGAACTTGTTTCACAGTCGATGGGGATACCGTTTTATAAAACATTCTTTCGAGTTACGGTACCGATGTGTTTACCAGCCATTTTAGAAATGGTAATGTACTACTTCGTAAATTCAATGGTAACTGTCTCAGCAGTTGTATTCCTGTATGCAGCTGATTTTAAACTAGCTGCCGTATCAATTGTAAATATGGATGATGCAGGAAATGTAGCACCAGCAGCTGCAATGAGTGTACTTATTGTTGTTACAAATATTGTAGTGAGAGTTGTATATGAATGGGGAACGAAAGCACTTCGTAACCGAACGTCACAATGGCAAAAAAGATAAATAAGAAGGGTGATGGATTAGATGAAAGTAGAAGTAGTTATTTTTGATTGGGCAGGTACAACAGTTGATTACGGATGTTTTGCACCACTGGAAGTATTTATGGAGATTTTCCATAAACGCGGTGTTGCAATTACTGCAGAAGAAGCCCGTAAGCCAATGGGATTATTGAAAATTGATCATGTTAGGGCATTAACAGAGATGCCTCGTATTGCGAGTGAGTGGAATCGTATTTTCGGACAATTACCAACAGAAGCAGACATTCAGGAGATGTATGAAGAATTCGAAAAGATTCTCTTCACTATTTTACCGCGCTATGCGTCGCCGATTAATGGAGTAAAAGAAGTGATTGCTTCTTTACGTGAAAGAGGAATTAAAATTGGTTCAACGACTGGTTATACGAGAGAAATGATGGACATTGTAGCAAAAGAAGCAGCACTACAAGGGTATAAACCTGATTTTCTTGTAACACCAGATGATGTTCCAGCAGGTCGTCCGTATCCGTGGATGTGCTATAAAAATGCGATGGAGCTTGGTGTATATCCAATGAATCATATGATAAAAGTTGGAGACACGGTATCAGATATGAAAGAGGGAAGAAATGCTGGTATGTGGACAGTGGGTGTAATTCTCGGCAGTAGCGAACTCGGCTTAACTGAAGAGGAAGTGGAGAATATGGATCCGGTAGAACTTCGTGAAAAAATAGAAGTAGTTCGCAATCGTTTCGTTGAAAATGGGGCGCACTTTACGATAGAAACGATGCAGGAACTCGAAAACGTAATGGAACATATCGAGAAACAAGAACTTATTATTTCATAAAAGGGGAATAGGATCATGACTGAAAATCACTATTTATTATTAACGCCTGGACCATTAACAACAACCAAAACAGTAAAAGAAGTTATGTTATACGATTGGTGTACGTGGGATGCTGAATATAACAAAATGGTACAAGAGGTAAGAGCTAAGCTTGTATCGTTAGCAACGAAGGAAGAAGGGGCATATACAACTGTTCTCATGCAAGGAAGCGGTACGTTTTCAGTTGAAGCAGTGATTGGATCTGTCGTTCCTAAAAATGGAAAGCTGCTCGTATGTACAAATGGTGCGTACGGTAAGCGAATTGTACAAATGGCAGAGCTGTTACATATAGATGTCGTGGTCAGTCAAACAGAAGAGTGGGAGCCTACTAATATTGCAGAGGTAGAAAAGATATTGCAACAAGATAAAGAGATTACACATATTGCAGTTGTTCATTGTGAAACAACAACAGGTATTATCAATCCAATTGTAGATGTATGTAAATTAGGGAAGCAATACGGAAAAGTAACACTAGTTGATGCAATGAGTAGTTTTGGTGGTATTGAAATAAATATCGCTGAGTTGCAAATTGACTTTCTAATTAGTAGTGCGAATAAATGTATTCAAGGGGTTCCTGGATTCGGCTTTGTTATTGCAAAGCGCGATGAATTGGTGAAATGTAAAGGGCAGGCACGTTCATTATCATTAGATTTATTTGATCAGTGGGAAACGATGGAAAATCAAAATGGGAAATGGCGTTTTACGTCACCTACACATGTTGTACACGCTTTTTATCAAGCACTACTTGAATTAGAAAAAGAGGGCGGAGTAGAAGCGCGTTACAATCGATATTATAACAATCAAAAAATATTAGTGAATAGAATGAGAGAAATCGGATTTAAGCCACTAGTAGATGAAAAATATCAATCGCCTATTATTACATCCTTCATTTATCCAGAAGAGGGGTTTGATTTTGGACAGTTATATAATGAATTAAAGTGCGATGGGTTTGTTATTTATCCAGGTAAAATTTCAAAAGTAGATACATTCCGTATTGGGAATATCGGTGATGTACATGAGGCAGATATCCATCGCTTAGTTGATAGTATCGCTAAAGGAGTTGTTATAGGTTGAAAGTATTTTGCTTAGGTGGAGCAGGTAAAATTTGTCGTGAAGCAATTTTAGATTTAGTGCAATTTTCATCTTTTGAGGCGATTACAGTAGCTGATTTTAATGAAGAAGAGGGCCTGAAAGTAGTAGAATGGCTCAACGATCCTCGTGTTGATTTTGTGAAAGTAGATGTAACGAATCACGAGGATACGGTTGCAAAAATGAAAGGTTATGACATTGTAATGGACGGTACGACAATTAAGTTAAATGGATTGTCTACTCGATGTATTGCAGAAGCGGGTTGTCACGGTGTGAATTTGAATGGATTTGGTGAAGAAAATGAATCTCATTCTATATTTGCTCAAAATGAAAAAACGTGTTTACCTGGTTTTGGTATGACGCCAGGTGTAACGCAAATGATGGCAATGCATGCAGCAAATCAGCTAGATACTGTAGAGTCAGTACGTGTAAGTCATGGCTCGTACCGTCCAATTGCTTTTTCTGCATCAATTACAGAAACAACGACATATGAATATGATCCACATTTACCATCACGTACAGTATATGAAGATGGTGAGTTTAAGCAAGTACCTCCGTTTGCACGTCCAAGAGAAATTGAATTACCGGCGCCTTATGGTAAGGCAACGCAGTATATAATACCGCATTCTGAAACGATTACGTTAGCAAAAGCATTAGAAAATAAAGGCGTCAAACTGATAGAGACGAGAGGAACTTGGCCAAAGCAAAATATGCAGCTCGTACGTGCTTTATATGATTATGGTATATTGCGTAATGATCTGGTTGACATAAATGGGAAAGAAATTGGTATTATGGATTGTATTTCGAAGTATTTATTGCAATCGAAAGAAGGGAAAGAAACAGAAATTTACGGTTATGCACTTCATGTAGAAGTAATAGGTATGAAAAATAATGAGAAACAAAGGCACATATTATATCATACACACCCGTTATCTGATGGTTCTGTTGTAGGGTGGGAAAAATTAAGAGCTTATACGAGAAACGTCGGTATTCCATTTGGGATTGCTACAGAGTTAATCGCAAAAGGGAATGTAAATAAAGTTGGTGTTGTGACACCTGAGGAAGCTTTTGTAAATCCACAAATTATTTTTGATGAACTAAAAAAGCGTGGTATTCATATTCATGAAGAAATTTTAACTGAAAAAGAAAGTTATAACTTTGTATAAGTAAGGCAGTGTATGAGGTAGAAATCAACGGGGTGAAGCTATGTCTGTAGTAGGTGAAGAAAGAAAGCGAACCATTCTTGAGAAGGTAGAGTTTAAAGGGAAAGTAAAAGTTTCAGAGTTAGCGAGAGAGTTTGCTGTATCAACAGAGACGATTCGTCGTTATTTAGAAGAATTGGATCGTGAAAAGAAGTTGAAGAAAGTGTATGGTGGAGCCGTCCAACTTCCGGGAGCTGGAATAGAGGCACCAATGTTAGAACGAGAGATGCTGCATATAGAAGAGAAGAAGAGAATTGGGTATAAAGCAGCAACGTTTGTGGAAGATGGGGATGTGATTGCGATTGATGATGGAAGTACACCACTTCAAATGGTGCCATATCTTGTTCATCGTAAAAATTTAACGATTGTAACAAGTTCATTTCCAGTAGCTACACAATTAATTTCTTCTATTAATAAAAAGATGTTTCACGGTGAAGTTTTATTTATTGGTGGAAAAGTATCTCCAAAGCATTCACGTGTGTCAGGTTCTATTTCGCAGCAAGTAATCCAGCAATTTCATTTTCATAAAGCATTCGTTTCGATTGATGGATTGTTACCTGGTTTTGGGGTTTCTAGTTTTGAATTAGAAAAGGCGAAACTGTCAGAAGCGATGCTGAAATTAGCGGAGAAAACATATATTTTATGTGATCATACAAAAGTAGGGGTAAAAGGAAATTACCGAATAGCAGCATTTTCACGTATTCAACATGTAATTTGTGATAAGAAAATGCCCTATAGTTTTGAAGAGGAAGTCAAAAATCATAATATTCAATGGACAATTTGCTAAATAAATTGAACTCCCACCTGTTTTTGAGGTGGGAGTTTTACTGTCCGCAAATAGCGGGATAAAAGATTTGTATGTATGCAAAAAGTGGACACATTTTCTCATCTCTTTCATATAATTTACCAATACAAAAAAAGTTGGTCGAAGGAAAGAAGGGAGAAGCATGTCAGAACGGATATATAATAAACTTGTATTGTATGCAAATATTTTGCAAAAAATTGGTTTTATTAATGAAAAAGAAAAAAGTGAAATTCTTCATACGCTAGGTAAAAAGGCCCTTTGATTAAAGGGTTTTTTATTTTTTATCTTTGGAAATATAAACTTAGTGTAATATTACCATTGACAATGATAATGATATTCATTATCATTTATTTGTAGATAATTGATAACGTTTATCAATTATGAAAATTATATATGATAGGGGATATTATTTTGAAAAAAAGTTATATTAAGGCGCTAGTAGTAGCCACAACATTAGCAATTCCATTTGCTACATACTCTACTCCCGCATTAGCAGCACTAAAAGCTGAAGCGAACCAGTCGGTGGCAGCAGCTAGTGAACGTACATACGATACTGAGATTAAAATATATAAGGATCAAAAAGATGAGCCATCTATGGTTTCTCAGTACATAAAAAATCCTAAAGTAGCAATTGAAGATGGGAAAAAAATCGTTACTGTAACAATACAAGATAGCGATTATTTTCAATATCTTAGAATAGAGGATAAAAACCAACCTGGTGTATTTCAAGATGTGAAAGTTTTATCAGAAGATAAGAGGAAAAATGGAACGAAAGTGGTCCAATTTGAAATTGGCGAATTTGAGAAGAAGCATAATATGCAAATGCATATACTTATTCCGGCCATCGGATATGATCACAAATATCAAGTTCAATTTGAAATTAAAGATTCAACTGTAGGTGACAAAGAAACAGAGAAACCAGATGATAACTCTAATTCAGGCAATACGGAAACGGATCGTCCAGTTGATAGTCAAAATATGATAACAGATAACAAATTAAGAGAACTTGTTAATAAAAAAGTATTTAATAGAAAAGATTTAAATACACCAATTACGAAAGAGGAGTTATTACAAGTAAAGGACTTGTTTTTAAACACGAATGAGATTCTTGATTATAGTGCATTAAAATATATGCCAAATTTAAAATCTTTAACAGTTGCGAATGCGAAGATAACAGATCCGTCGTTCTTTGCTAATTTAAAGCAATTAAATCATTTAGCTTTGCGTGGTAATGAATTTTCAGATGTAACACCACTTGTTAAGCTGGATAATTTAGCATCTCTTGATTTGAGTAATAATAAAATTACAAACGTTGCACCACTCGTTGAAATGAAAAATGTAAAAAGTTTATATCTATCAGGCAACCAAATAGAAGACGTAACAGCATTAGCGAAAATGGAACAACTAGATTACTTGAATTTAGCAAATAATAAAATTACGAATGTTGCTCCATTAAGCGCGTTGAAAAATGTAACATACTTAACTTTAGCAGGTAATCAAATTGAAGATATTAAACCGTTATATTCATTACCTTTAAAAGATTTAGTATTAACGCGTAATAAAGTTAAAGATTTATCGGGTATTGATCAAATGAATCAATTAAATAAATTATTTATCGGTAAAAATCAAATTGAAGATGTGACACCACTTGCTAAAATGACTCAGCTTACAGAATTAGATTTACCTAATAATGAGTTAAAGGATATTACTCCATTATCAAATCTAGTAAACTTACAAAAACTTGATTTAGAAGCAAATTATATTTCAGACTTATCGCCAGTTAGTAAGTTGAATAAGTTAGTATATTTAAGTTTTGTTGCAAATGAAATCCGCGATGTTAGACCAGTAATAGAACTAAGTAAGAAGGCTTATATTAATGTTCAAAACCAAAAAGTCTTTCTAGAGGATACAGAAGTAAATAAAGAAGTAAAAGTACCTATATACGAAAAAGACGGCGAGGTATCTACAAAAATCCGTCTGAAGAGTGATGGTGGTACGTATAGTAATGGTGTAGTGAAATGGAGTACACCAGGTGAGAAAGTATATGAATTTGGAGTGAAAGATCCATTTGCAGATACAGGTATTTTCTTTACAGGATCTGTAATTCAAAATGTAGTAGAAAGTAAAGGGGACAACAATTCTAAAGAAAACAATACTTCTAAAGAAGATGAAAAAGTAGAAGTAGTAGAATTTAAAGATGTACCAAAAGGACATTGGTCAGAAGAAGCAATTCATTATTTAGCGAAAGAAAATATTTTCAAGGGATATGGAAATGGACAATTTGGATTTGGGGATAGTATTACTCGTGGACAAGTTGCGTCTTTAGTACAAAGGTACTTGAAATTAGAAAATAAAGTAGAGCAGAAAGAGAGATTTACAGATACGAAAGGGCATATGTTTGAGCAAGAGATTGCCACAGTTGCGCAAGCTGGAATTATGCAAGGAGATGGTACTGGGGAGTTCCGTCCAGATGGAGTATTAACTCGATATGAAATGTCAGTAGTATTACAAAAAGTATTTCAGTTAAAGGGAAATGAAAAGAGTGTAGAGAGCTTTACTGATGTGCCAAAAGGTCATTGGGCAGAAGGCTATGTGAAAGATTTAGCGGATAATAATATATCAAAAGGTGATGGAAAAGGAAACTTTTTAGGTGATGATTTCGTAACACGTGAACAATATGCACAGTTTTTATATAACGCAATAAAGAAATAAAAGATGAGAAAATACGTTATTCTTTGATTTAAAAAGAATAACGTATTTTTTATGTACAAAATGAAATAGGGAATAGACAGAAGTATAGATATATGGATGGCCCATTTTAAAGAAGAGCTATGAAACTATATTGACAAAAAGGCGTTATCATGTGATAATTCAATTAAATTTTTAGAATAATCAAAAAATACTCCTTTTACATAGAAAGGATTCGAACATTATATAAATATTATGCCGGGGGTGACGAAATGTTATTTTTTCTAAAAAAATGGAATGAATTAAAAGATGTGAAATCTGAATTGGCACTTCGTGATTGGTTTTATGGTACAAAAATTAGTTTATCACTCTGTACGTCAAAAGAGCCGTTAACTTTTTTAATAAACGTTGAGGGAAGAGATAAAGGGTTATTTTCAGAAGAAGACTTTATTGTTGTTAATTGTATGTGTGAGCCAGTATTTGAAAATGAAGAAAAACCAGCTGCAGAATCGTTTATGCATGCGGATATTTATAAAAAAAGTAGTGCAGAATGTATTTTACAAGTGCAGACTGTAGATAGTCATTTAATATCAGAGTTATATGGAGAAGAAGGGGAAGTAACATTCGATAAACGTAGTGTGGAACGTGTTTTTGGAAAAGAAGGTATAACAGAAATGACAATTCCCATTGTAGAAGATGAGAAGAAATTTGCTGATTTATTAGAAAATAATGTACCGAATTTTATTGAAGGTGGAGGAGTAGTTCTTGTTCATAATTATGGCATGATTGTGTGGGGGAAAACTCCAGAAGAAGCGAAAAAATGGCTAGAGGGTATAGAATATTTAATGAATTACCATGTAAAGTTGTTAATGATAAAAGGTGCAAAGAGCTCTGTTATATAAAATGTTTGTGATGTCGTTACAAGTCAATAAAAAATGAAAGCGTTTTAAAAATAATTTCACTCATAAAATATAGGTCTCCTTATTATATATAGATTACATGTTGACATGTAAGGAGGAACATATTTTGCGAGTTAAATATCATTTTCTGCCAAAACAGCAAGTAACATTTTGCAAAATGAACGATTCAGGTGAAGAGGCTTTGCACATTATGAATGAAACGGGATTTCGAGCAATCCCTGTATTAGCAGAAGATGAAAAGAAATTCATAGGGATTATTTATAAAGTAGATCTTTTAGAAAAGAAGTGTAATAGCGGATTAGAGAAATTAAGTGCGGAACATATGCTGGGAGATTCCTCCGCATTTATTTTTGAAAAGGATTCTTTTTTTAGAGCATTTTATGTTATTCGTAGACTTCCATTTTTAGCTGTGCTAAATGACTATAATGAATTTGTCGGTATCTTAACGCATTCCAATATATTTGATGTTATTGAAGATTCATTCGGTATGCGGACGGGTGGTTATATATTAACAATTGCAACACAAGATTGTAAGGGAACGATTAAAGAACTTGGGACATTGTTGAAAGCATTTAATATCGGTGGATTATTTACACTAGATAACGGTGATCAATATATTCGCCGCGTTATCGTAAATATAGCAGATGAGTTAAATGAAAAAAGATTAAAGCAATTAATCGAAAAAATAGAGAAAAAAGGATTCAGGGTGAGTCATGTAGATTATATTTAAGGTGAAAAGGAAAGGTACCAATTTGCTATATGCAGATTGGTACCTTTTTAGTGTAAGTAATGAATCTTATTTTGAAACAGGAGGTGGAGATAGTGCTAAATCAGATAAAAAAATAAAATCTGCATGCGCGCGAATGTTAGGAATAGAAGTTTCTATAACACGTGATGTAATTTCACCTGGAGGTCCAACGTGTCCAATAGCTACCATAATCGGTTTTTCTTGAAGTTTTTTAATGAGTAATTGGGCTTGTTTTGAAATATGTGCCGCCGTATACACATCATCAAAAAATAATTGATTTTCAATAATAGGCACTCCTAATTCTTTCCCGATTTTTGGGACAACACTCTTAGGATTTGTTTTGCTATCTAAATAAAATAAACCGTGTTTTTTACAAGCTGCAAGTATAAGTCGTACAATTCTTTCGTCCGCGGTCACTTTTGATCCCATATGATTGTTCATGCCAATTGCATGCGGTACTTCTTGAATCGCTTGTTCGAGTCGGTTATTTATTTCTTCGTCGCTTAAATCAGTTGTAATTGCTTTTGGTCCAAGCCATTCTTTTTTACCTTTAATAGGTTCCATTGGCATATGTATAATAACTTCGTGCCCTTTCTTATGAGCCGCTATCGCATCTTCCTTTGTGGAAGGGAGAAAAGGCATAACGGCAACAGTCAGTGGAATAGGAAGTGATAACATTTTATCAGTCCCCTTCATATTATTGCCGAAGTCATCAATGACAATAGCGACTTTGTTTGTATGGGCCTTTGCTTGAACAGGAAACAAGAAGGATGGTAAAAACATAGTAAATATAAGCAATGCAATCGTATATTTGCGCATATAAATATTTCCTTTCTATTTTATCCCGCTATTTGCGAGCAGTGAGGAATGGACAAAATCCCCAATGATTAAATTTCACTTTATCAATCATCATTATGTTTTGCGTTTTTATATAAATTAAACAAAAAATGTCGAAGAAAAGTATATGGAAAATAGAGAATCCGCTATTTAATTGGTATTTGTAAAAAAAGAAGATGAAAAAAATGTCTATTATTGCGAATGTATTTACAAAGATAGAATAATTTGTAATAATTCTCAAAGTGAGGGTAAAGATTTGTAAATTACAGGGAGAAAATGTTAAATTTTCTGATTCTTCAAATTCAAATATGATTAAGTAGTTAAAAGGCCGATGGAGAAGTAAAGTCGAGAGCACGGAAGTATAATAAGGGGGATATGGATGTTTACTGTAAAAAGGAAGTACACATTAGAAAAGCTTTCACGTGATATTCATATGAAACGTGAAGAAATGATTCAATTAGGTTTAACAAGTGGGTTAAATAGTATGGAGACAATTCAAGTGAGTCAAGAATTGGACAAGCTTATTTTACAGTACCAGTGTTATAAAGAAAAACAAACACCAAAATGGTTATCAATTATAAAGGTACCTATTTTTCAAATTGGGTATGAAGGGAAATCAAGTAATTTTTGGCGAATGCTTGTGGCTGGTTTTATGAAATAAGTATAATTACCCTTTTGGGATAAGGATAATTATACTAGGTGTAACGGAATTTCGATATGAACTGTCGTTCCTTCATTTTCTATACTATCAATAAAAATATGCCCATTGTACATCTCTACAATTCGTTTACATATGACAAGTCCAAGACCGGTTCCAGTATCTTTATTAGTAAAGAACGGATGAAAGAGGTGTTTTTGAATATGTTTCGGAATTCCCTTTCCAGTATCTGTAATTTTCAATTGTGCGTGTGTCTCATTGTTTGTTACGGAAATGGTCAGTGTGTCACCAGAATTCATGGCTTCAATTGCATTTTTTGTAATGTTTAAAACCACTTGTTTCATATGGTCTTTTGAGCAACGGATATGAACAGGATGGTCTGGCAAATGTAAATGGAATACAATGTTATGTAGATTCGCCTCAGATTGAATAATTAATGCTACCTCATTTAGAATGGTTCTCACATCATATGTTTGTTCAATGATAGCAGTTGGCTTTCCAAGAATAAGAAATTCGCTTACAATTTCATTAATCCGTTCTATTTCTTGTTCGATGATGGAAAAATAAAACTGATCTTGTTCATCTTTATATTTCTCTTTTAATAGAGCGACGAGCCCTTTAATTCCGGTAAGAGGATTACGGATTTCGTGGGCTGTACTAGCTGCAAAAGTTCCAACTAATTCAATTTTTTGTAGTTCATTTTGTTGTCTTTCCAGTTTTGTTTGACGTTTTAACAACATATATTGAGCAAGTAAAAATAAAATAGACATTAAAAATAAAGTAGCTATACACTCTATTGCAACCCACTGATATAAAGTTTTTTGATGGATAGGCAATGGAGAAACAGAGACCTTCCAATTTAATCTTTTGAGTGGGGTAGTAAGCATATTAGAATGCGCATCACTTGTTTCGTTATTATCATCGGTGAGAAAAACTACATCATGTTTATCAGTTACTTCAAAATGATATTGTGGCTTAATGGCATTTAAAGATGCTGAAATGTAGTCAAAGCGTAAACTTGCTAACAATAAGCCTGAGATTTCCTTCTGTTTATTGAAAATGGGAGAAGCAATCATAATAGCTTGATGTCCAAGAACACGATCTGTAATGACTGATGATACAGTTGTTTTCTTCGTTTGCAATACGTCTTGAATATATTTGCGATCTGAGACATCAACAGGTGGCCGGTCGCCTTCAGATGCGATTGTAATGATTCCTTCTGGTGTAGCGTAATATAAACCAGAAAAACGTGCATCGTTTCCATCTGTATCATGTACAATTTGTTTAACTCCATTTATATTTCCAGTCTCGGTTCCTACGACCTTTGAGAGCATTTTTAATGCGGAAATTGCTTCACCAAGGTGATGATCTAAATAGTCTCTATATAAAAAGAGAACCGTGTGAGCAGATAGTTTGTTTTCCTGCTTCATTTTATACGAATGATATGAATAAAATGTAGCACCAATCCCTATCGTTGGTAGGATAACAAGAACTATATATAAAACTATGCTGTGGAATTTGACTTTCAAATTTGGTACTCCTTCTTTTTTATTATCATTATATATAAACTATGTTAAAATTGTCATGTTTTTATTCAAGAATCATTCATAATATATTTGGGGAGAGGAAATGAATGAGTGAATACTCATTCGGAATTCAGATGAAGTACTAAGTTGTTTTTTCTTTTTATTACTGAGAATTTAAGTGAAGGGTTGAAAGTTGTATGACATCAAATAATGAACGAGAAGATATTTCTCAATCTTTAAAAGTATTTATTGCATTATCTCGTGTACATCGTTCTGTTATGGATACTACAAATAAATCTATACAAAGTAACGGGCTAAATCCAACTGAATTTGCTGTATTAGAACTGTTATATCATAAAGGCGGTCAACCACTTCAGCAAATTGGTGAGCGTATTTTAATAGCTAGTGGCAGCATTACATATGTTGTAGATAAGCTAGAGAAAAAGGGACTAGTAAAGAGAATTCCGTGCCCGAATGACAGACGTGTTATTTATGCACAACTAACTGAATCTGGAGAGAGCTTTATTGCTTCTATTTTTCCAGGGCATGAGCAAGTTATACATCAGTCTTTTGAAATGTTAACGAAAGAGGAAAAGGATGAATTACTAGCTCTATTAAAAAAGATTGGAAAATATGAAAAATAATAGTATGTTTCAAAAGAGCTTTGGATAAAGAAATCCAAGGTTCTTTTGTTTACATGTAATTATGACAGCATCTGCCGTATTTTGTTGAAGAATAAGAGGAGATTTGTAAGTAAGCATTGAATTATAGTAAGGATGCACATAATGGAGAGGAGGCTCGTTCATGTCATTTAAAGACTATGAATATAAACGGCCAAATATTGAAGAATTAAAAGAAAAGTTTACCGTTGCTTTAGAGAAGTTTGATAACGTAAAAACGGTAGAAGAACAAAAACAAGTCATCAATTCAATTAACGAAATTCGCAACGACTTCGGTACAATGGGGAACCTTTGTTACATTCGTCATTCTGTTGATACGACAGATGCTTTTTATAAGGAAGAGCAAGATTTCTTTGATGAATTCTCTCCAGTTGTACAAGGATATGGTACAAAGTATTATAATGCGTTAATTCATTCTCCATTCCGTGAAGAATTAGAAGCGTATTATGGAAAGCAATTATTTGCTTTAGCGGAGTGTGATTTGAAAACATACTCTGATGAAGTTGTGAAAGATTTACAATTAGAGAATAAATTGTCTTCACAATATACACAGTTATTAGCATCTGCAAAAATTGACTTTGCAGGAGAAGAAAGAACGTTATCGCAACTGATTCCGTTTATGCAAGGGAAAGAAAGAAGTGAACGTAAAGCAGCAAGTGAAGCATATTACGGATTTTTAGCTGAGAATGAGGAAGAGTTAGATCGTATTTATGATGAGCTTGTTAAAGTGAGAACGAAAATCGCCAAATCTTTAGGTTTCAAAAACTTTGTTGAACTTGGATATGCAAGAATGTACCGTACAGATTATAATGCGGAAATGGTGGCGAATTATCGTCAGCAAGTACTAGATTATATCGTTCCCGTTACAACGGAGTTAAGAAAACGACAACAAGCACGTATTGGTGTAGAGAAGTTAGCATATTACGACGAAAACTTTGAGTTTGCTACTGGTAATCCAACTCCAAAAGGAGATGCGGATTGGATTGTTAATCATGGGAAAACGATGTATAAAGAGTTATCGGCTGAAACGGATGAATTTTTCAATTTCATGCTAGATAATGATTTATTAGATTTAGTTGCGAAAAAAGGAAAAGCTGGTGGCGGATATTGTACATATATTGAGAATTATAAAGCGCCATTTATTTTCTCAAACTTCAACGGAACATCTGGCGACATTGATGTATTAACACATGAAGCTGGTCACGCTTTCCAAGTATATGAAAGTCGTAAGTTTGAAATTCCAGAATACAATTGGCCAACATATGAAGCATGTGAAATTCATTCTATGAGTATGGAATTCTTTACATGGCCATGGATGAAGTCATTCTTTGAAGAAGATGCAGATAAATATTATTTCTCTCACTTAAGTTCAGCACTTCTGTTTTTACCGTATGGTGTATCTGTTGATGAATACCAACATTATGTATATGAAAATCCAGAAGCATCACCAGAAGAGCGTAAGACAGCATGGCGTAATATAGAGAAAAAGTATTTGCCGCATCGTGATTATGAAGATAATGATTACTTAGAGCGCGGTGGATTCTGGCAACGTCAAGGACATATTTATAGCTCGCCGTTCTACTATATCGACTACACATTAGCACAAATTTGTGCACTGCAATTTTGGAAACGTGCAAGAGATAATAGACAAGAGGCATGGGAAGATTATGTGAATCTGTGTCAACAAGGTGGAAGTAAATCATTCTTGGAATTAGTAGAAGTTGCAAATTTAACATCACCATTTGCTGAAGGCTGTGTGAAAAGTGTCATTACAGAAATTGAAGCGTGGCTACGTGCGATTGACGACACAAAATTGTAAAAAACATGCGCTTTTTTTCACATGTTTAACATCGACATAACTAGAAAATGATGAGATAATAAAAGAAAATTCAGAATACTAAAGAGGTGTTTCTAATAAGGAGCACCTCTTTCACCAACAAAAAGGGGGGAAAGAATTATGCTTCAATCTAATATGGATGTGAGTTTAGAAAGTTTGGTGAACTCATTACAGTCTACTCGAAGCACGCTATTATCAGAAATTGAAATGTTAAATGATACAGAAGTGAATGTAAAGCCACGCCGTGATAAATGGAGTATTATTCAAATTTTGCATCACTTGCATTTAGTTGAACAATCAGTTACATCTGCCCTTGTATATGCTTTACAAAAAAATGAAAGAAACACGACTCCATTTAAAGACCTCCAACTTACGCTTGATCGCACACATAAACGAGAAGCTCCTCAGCAAATGGAACCAACAGAAACGTTAATGAAAAAACAGCAAGGAATTCAATTACTAGAACATTCACGACAAGAACTATTACACGCGCTTCATAGTGTGATAGATGAAAAAGATTTATTTGAAAATGGATTAAAGCATCCTATTTTTAATGATTTGAATTTGTATCAGTGGGTTCAATTTCTTGATTTGCATGAACAAAGACATCTTACGCAGTTAAAAGAGGCGAAACACGCAATTTTGCAACGATAATCAGAAGGAAGTGGGAGACCACTTCTTTTTTGATACGTGCATAGTTTTCTTTCTTATTTTGGAATACTACATGGAGAAAGAACAGAAGGAGTTGAAAAGTATGTCCAAGAAAAAGAAAGAAGAAGAGCGCGCGTGGAAAGCACGTAAAGAAAATCAAAAACCACATGGTAAAGTGAAAGCCTTTGCTGAATTAGTTGAAGGAACAGAAAAAACGTGATGAGTATTTCATCACGTTTTTTGTATGAGTGGAAAAGTTAATAAGAAGGTTGTACCTGTACCTTTTTCGCTTATAATATCAATTTTTCCGTTCATAGCTTGAATAACACTGAATACGACCATCATTCCAAGACCAGTTCCTTTTTCTTTCGTTGAGTAGAAAGGGGATCCAAGGCGTTTTACTTGTTCTTGATCCATACCAACTCCTGTATCTTTTATATACAATTGTATATGCTTATGCTCTGGAACTAAAGTGAGTACGAGATCACCGCCTGTAGGCATTGCCTCAATACAGTTTTTTAAAATATTTAATAAACATTGGTTTAGTTTTTGTTTTTCACCAGCGATATAGAAAGATGTACTTTGTTTGATATAGTGGATACGAACATTTGTTAAATTAGCAAGAGGTGTGATTAAAGATAAGGCATGCAATAATTCTTCCTCTACTTGTAACTGTTGTTCTTTTTCAATACTTGGTTTCGCGAAAGTTAAGTAGTCTGTAAGAACATGATTTGCTTGTTCGATTCCGTTGATGGCTATGTCGATATATAATTTTCGCTCTTGCTCAGTGCATGTATTTGACTGCAAGAGTTGTAAAAATCCTTTTGTTGAAGTTAATGGATTGCGAATCTCATGAGAGATGGACGCTGCCATTTCTCCAATTAAATGGAATTTTTCGGCATTCATAAGTTCGTTTTGAAGACGAACTTGCATTTGTAGTATGTGTAGCAAATATAAAATAAGGATTGTTCCAATTATTGTACATATTTCGTACACGATAATATGGGGTATGTAATCGGCGCTATTTGTAACCTCTGAGAGGAAAGAAGGTACCCAGCCCAAGCCAAATATGAGACTGTAAAAGATAGCGAGTGCTATTTTTATTCGATTAGAACTTCGGTTAAATAGTTTGTATGTTAATAGTAGAACAATAAACAGTAGAACCGAAGCGATAAGGGATGGAAAAACACCTATTCCCCCTAATAAGAAGCGGTATATGTTTAATACAGTTAAGATGGAAGCACCAGCAATAGGGCCCCCTGTTAATGTACCGACAATTAATACGATATGGCGCATATCAAATTGAAATCCATAATTTGTTTTTGCTCCGAAAGTAATACATAGTATGGTAGCGAGGCAACATAATGCAATAAATATAGCTGAATTTAATTTAGGAGAACGTTTCCCTTTTTGATTCCAAAATAAATGGTATACGAGCATTGTAACAAGGATGAATAATATATTTAGAAAGAGATAAATAATAAAGGGTTTCAGTGGGGTGCCTCCTCTCTTCTCGCATTAAATTCATCATACTATAAAATGAAAGAAATGAAATGAAAAATAGCGGAAAAATCAGAAATTTTTTCTGGTAGTATACAATATGTTACAATAAGCTTTGTCAATGAAAGAAGGAATTCCGTGCATTGCACGGGAGAGGTTCGCGAACTCCCTCTATAAAAAACTATGGAAACAACAATATCTTTAGGTATTGTTTTGTTTTTTTATTGTGACAGTTCAAGAACGTTCTTTCTTCTTATTCGTAGTAGAGAAGGAGAATGAGTGAAATGAAAAAAGAAAAGGCAGTTGTTGTTTTTAGTGGAGGACAAGATAGTACGACATGCTTATTTTGGGCAATAGAGCAGTTTGCAGAAGTAGAAGCTGTAACGTTTAATTACAATCAACGTCATAAACTAGAAATTGATTGTGCAGCGGAAATTGCGAAAGAGCTAGGAATTAAACATACGGTGCTAGATATGAGTCTATTAAATCAACTTGCTCCAAATGCGTTAACGAGAACGGATATGGAGATTACACATGAAGAAGGTGAATTGCCATCGACGTTTGTAGATGGACGAAATTTACTATTCCTATCATTTGCTGCTGTATTAGCAAAACAAGTTGGAGCACGTCATATTGTAACGGGTGTATGTGAAACTGATTTCAGTGGTTATCCAGATTGCCGTGACGTGTTTGTGAAATCGTTAAACGTTACTTTAAATTTATCCATGGATTATCCGTTCGTAATTCATACACCACTTATGTGGATTGATAAAGCGGAAACATGGAAATTATCAGATGAACTTGGAGCATTCGAGTTTGTTCGAGAAAAAACATTAACATGTTATAACGGAATCATTGGTGATGGTTGCGGTGAATGTCCAGCATGTCAGCTTCGTAAAGCAGGATTAGATACGTACCTACAAGAACGCGAAGGAGCAAATAACTAATGGATAATTTCTTTGGATTTCGCATCGTAGAAAATTTGCAAAAAATGGACAAGGATATTCAGCGTAAACAGCTCAAATATCATAATAAAAGAGTAATGGTCAGCAAGGAATTTACATTTGATGCAGCACACCATTTACACTGTTATGAGGGGAAATGTAAAAACTTACATGGTCACACATATAAAGTTGTATTTGGGATTAGTGGATATGTAAATGAAATAGGTCTTGCGATTGACTTTGGAGATATAAAAGAAATTTGGAAGAATGAAATAGAAATTTATTTAGACCATCGTTATTTAAACGAAACGTTACCAGCAATGAATACGACTGCTGAAAACATGGTCGTTTGGATTTATGAAAAGATGGCAGAAGCATTACTAAAAGATAATCGTGCGAACGAATATAAAGGAGCTCGTGTTGAATTTGTTCGTCTTTTCGAGACGCCAACTAGTTATGCGGAAGTAAGACGGGAGTGGATGCTCGATGAGTAAAATCCCTGTCTTAGAAATATTTGGTCCGACCATTCAAGGTGAAGGAATGGTTGTGGGACAAAAGACGATGTTTATCCGTACAGCTGGCTGTGATTATAGTTGCGCATGGTGTGATTCTGCTTTTACGTGGGATGGATCGGCTAAGGAACAAATTAGACAGATGACAGCAGAGGACGTTTGGAACGAGCTTGTAGAAATTGGTGGCGAAAATTTTTCTCATGTTACGATTTCAGGTGGAAATCCAGCATTGTTGAAAAATATTGAGTTTCTTCTTTCTATATTAAAAGAGAATGGAATGCGGACGGCAATCGAAACGCAAGGGAGTAAATGGCAAGATTGGTTACTTCAAATTGATGAGATAACGATTTCTCCAAAACCACCAAGTTCGACGATGAATACTGATTTTCAGAAGTTAGATGCTGTTATTCAGAAACTAGCAGGAAAAGATATTAGTTTAAAGGTAGTAGTATTTGACGATTATGACTTTGAGTATGCAGTTAAGATGCATGAACGTTATCCAGATGTTCCATTCTTCTTACAAGTAGGGAATGATGATACAAAAACTGTGGATGATGCGATGTTGATTAAAAAATTATTAGATAAATACGAGTGGCTTATTGAAAAAGCGGTTAACTGTAAAGAAATGAATAATGCAAAAGTATTGCCACAGCTTCATGCGTTAGTATGGGGAAATAAACGCGGAGTATAATGAGAAGGGATGTTTAAAATGGCAGGAAGATTAGATGAAGATTTAAAAGATGTAACTTTATTAGGAAATCAAAATACAAAATATTTATTTGAATATAGCCCAGAAATTTTAGAGGTATTTGATAACAATCATCCAAACCGTGATTATTTTGTGAAATTTAATTGCCCTGAATTTACAAGCTTATGTCCGAAAACAGGTCAACCAGATTTTGCAACAATTTATATTAGCTACATTCCAGAACAAAGAATGGTAGAGAGTAAATCTTTAAAGCTATATTTATTTAGTTTCCGCAATCATGGTGACTTCCACGAAGATTGCATGAACGTTATTATGAATGATTTAATTAAATTAATGGATCCGCGTTACATTGAGGTATGGGGGAAATTCACACCACGTGGAGGGATTTCAATTGATCCTTACTGCAACTACGGTCGCCCAGGCACGAAGTATGAACAAATGGCAGACTACCGTATGATGAACCATGATCTATATCCAGAAACAATTGATAATCGTTAATATATAATAGAAAGAAAGGATCTGTATGTTATACAGATCCTTTCTTTCTATTATATTATGCATTTTGATTAATGACAGTATAGTTTTTATGACTTACAACTGTAAGAGGTTCCATATCTAGTTCTCTAAAATTTTCCATAATTGTTATATCTACAATAACGGAGTTTTGATTTACTTTTTGAACACGGCCTTGCATTCCACCTTTAAATTCAATGATATCTCCAGTTTCTGCGATCTGCATAAGCAACTCTCCTTGTTACAGTTTTCCAAAAAAAGAATAATTTTGGTTTTTTTTTATTTCCTCTTATTTTGAACCATATTGTCTAGTTTGTAAATGTTTCCAAAGTAAAAATTCGAAAAATATTCACATTTTGTAAGAAAATATGCAAGAACTCCAAGTTATTAGAAAAAAAGAACGGTTTAAATGCGTGCATCTTTATATAGGGGTATAATGAAAAAATACAATAACCTACTAAAGTGGGAGAAATTAGAGGCGGTAAAATGATGTTTGAATTTGTGGGGAGTGTTATAGCATTAACTTTATTTGTATTTTCTTATATAAATTTAAAAAAGATTCGTCATCATGAAACGACTACATATTTTGATGGGATGGATGGTATACATGCTGGGGTCACAAATGAGAGTGGTGGGGATATGTAAAGGTGTATAACTTTCTTTTTTTGCGTGGTATGATATTTAAAAATAGTACATAATAGAGTTCGTAAGTGATGAATGGAGAGTGGAAAGAATGAAGATTTCTTTTATTCGTCATGGCCGCTTAGATCGTACTATAGAACCAATGACGGTTACATCCTTTCATGAATGGATGAAAGGATATGACTTACATACTATAACAGAAAAAGCACCTATACCAATGGAAACAATGGAAGCGGTTGAAGCAGCAAAGTTGATTGTAACGAGTGATCAAAGGTGTGCTATACAGTCAGCAGTTGAATTAATGAATTCTTTATCTTTTATGCAAAATTCTCTTTTTAGGGAAGCTGAAATTCCGACGAATTTTTATGCTCCAACATGGTTGAAATGTAAACCTAACGTATGGATGTTTATCGGGCGAACATTATGGATACTTGGTTACCATAAAGGTGTTGAGTCTTATAAGGAAGTAAGAGAGAGGGCAAGGCAAGCGGCTTACTTATTACACCGTTATGCTCTCGTACATGGAAGTATTGCTCTTGTAGGTCATAATTACATTAATGCAATGGTTGGTGCGGAGCTGAGAGCGATGGGATGGTCTGGTTCTCCTATTTTACATAGGAAGCCATGGGGATGTACAACCTATACATTCCACGAAGCGATGGATGGAAATATATTAAATACAAAATTAACATAAAAGCACACGATTTATATATAAATCGTGTGCTTTCTTTTTAAGATATAGAAATTTTGATGTTTAATGTTTTTACGAGGTGTGCATAAGGTTCGCCTACAAGCATAACGATTTGATCTTTTTTATAACCTAGTTTTTCATATAGTGAATAGGCACGTTTGTTTTCTAAATTAACAAGTAATGCGATTTTTTCATGCTCCTTTTCAGTTGCATGGATTTCAGCAGCTTCAATTAATTGAGAACCGATTCCTTTTCCGCCATATGCACTTGAAACTGATAATGTATCAATGTAATATTCATCAAGTTCAGCTTCTTTTTCTAATGTAATTGATTCATCTTTATGTAATTCTCTTAAGTAATGTACAATTGGTGCATCAAGACTTGTTGCTTCACTACCGTGATAAGCGACAATAACCCCAACTGCAACCCCGTTTTGTACATATACAAAACAGTTTTCATAGCTCAGTCGATTTCTCTCTTTTGAGAACCATGTTTCAAGTCCTAGTAATACTTCTGTCTCAACTGTGCTGCCTGTGATTTTTTCAGCAATTTCGTGCAGAGCGTTATATAATAAAGGTGCAATTGCCTTCGCATCTGTCTTTTTTGCTTTCCGAATCATAGTATCCCTCCTAATTCTATTTATATATTGTAGCATAGTGGTATGGAACTTTGCATAATTGAATGCTGAAATGATTGATATAGAGAAGTAGCTATGTTAGTATATGATATTTAGTGGACATATACTAAAGAGATCTTTTTTGAAAAATAATGAAAATGAAATGAAGGTATAGCACCTGGATAATTTTACAGTTGTTGACCTATAGAATATACGATAAAATAAAATATTGCATAGAGGTGAAATACATGGATAAAGAATTAGCAAATGCAATTTTGGATCAGCTGAAAAATGGTGAAATAAAGGAGTATGTTGTTACGAAAGATGTATTTTATACGTTCAGAGAAGTTGTAGTAAGTCGAGAAGATTTTAAACATATTATTGGGAACGCACAGCGCGGCGGACAAGTAATTTATACATATTCAGAAACGCCACGTTCGTAACTAGAAGAATATAGGGAGGAGAATTATGGGCGATTTTAAACAAGGCATATTACCGCATTGGGATTATATGTGGAAAGATAGAGCTGGCAATAGGTTTATGGGGATGGTCATGTATCCAGAGAAACGAAAGTGTTCGGCAAAAATGCTTCAGAAAATAAAAAGAGCATATGAAGAGGCTATAGAAATTAAAGTAACCGTACAAGTTCAACATACATATCAGTACGTAGAAGGAATGATTGTGTACTTTGATGAAGAAGCTCCTGTATGTACAATGATTGATAAAGATGAAAATCCACATCATATATTTGTAAAAGATATTTTGCGCATTGAGCACTCAGAATAATCTTTTCATAAATAAGTTGAATTTCCATAATAATAATCTTTTTCTATAATAGTTATCTTTTAGTATGTAACGCGAACCGAAAGTATATGTATAATATTTAATAAAGTAAAACTGATAAATGTAATCGTTTTTTAGAACAGATTATCGTTTCATGTCTGTTCTTTTTTGCGTGATGCTGGAGAAATATATTCCTCCAGCATTTGCCGTTTTATGACAAAATATATTGGTAACTTTTTTAAAAATAAGGTTAAATTCGTTGACAACTTTTTTGAAAAGCACTTTATTGACATGAGTTTTAGAATGTTGTTTCATAGTCATTGTATTGAAAAAAATCGACTGTCTTGTCGAAAAGTAAAATTTAAAAAAAGAAAGAATTTATACATATATCTTGTGTCTTATTTTGAAACGTAATACAATATATAGAGAAATCAAGAAACAACATACAGAGAGTATAGATTGGAGAGGGAGGGTCGGAAATGATAGTTGCATATGATTCTATGACAGGAAACGTGAAGCGTTTCATTCACAAATTAAATATGCCGGCCGTTCAAATTGGTGAAGATCTAGTAATAGATGAAGACTTTGTTTTAATTACGTATACAACAGGTTTTGGCAATGTACCAGAACGTGTTTTAGAATTTTTAGAGCGCAATAATGAAAAATTAAAAGGCGTATCTGCAAGCGGCAATCGTAACTGGGGAGACATGTTCGGTGCAAGTGCTGACAAAATTTCTGCTAAATATGAAGTGCCTATTGTATCAAAATTTGAGTTATCAGGAACAAATAATGATGTAGAATATTTTAAGGAAAGGGTGCGGGAGATTGCGACACATTGAACTGAATAATGAAATCACGCAAATGCAGGACGGTTTTTATCAGCTTCATAAAGATAAAGAGGCATTAGAAGTCTTTATGGAAGAAGCTAGAGAAAATACCGTTCATTTTAATAGCGTGGCAGAGCGAATGGAGTATATGAAAGAATATGATTACTATTACAACGTTCTGGACGAGTATAGCTTGGAGGAAGTAGAAGAGGTATATAACATCGCTTATGGTGAAAACTTTGAGTTCCAATCTTATATGGCAGCATCTAAGTTCTACAAAGATTATGCGTTAAAAACAAATGATCAAAAACAATACTTAGAAAGCTATGAAGATCGTGTAGCAATTGTTTCATTATACTTAGGACGCGGTGATGTTGCGAAGGCAAAACACTTCGCAAGCATGATTGTAAAACAAAACTACCAACCAGCGACACCAACCTTTTTAAATGCGGGACGAAGCAGAAGAGGAGAAATGGTGTCTTGTTTCTTGTTAGAGATGGATGATAGCTTAAATTCAATCGGCTTTAACATTAATACTGCAATGCAATTATCAAAAATCGGCGGTGGAGTAGCTTTAAACTTGTCTAAGCTACGTGCACGCGGTGAGCAAATTAAAGGTATCGATAACGCTGCAAGTGGTGTAGTACCTGTTATGAAATTACTTGAAGATTCGTTTTCATATGCAAATCAACTTGGGCAACGAAAAGGTGCCGGCGCAGTATACTTAAACATTTTCCATTGGGATATTATTGAATTCCTTGATACAAAAAAAATAAATGCCGATGAGAAGAGCCGTATTCAGTCTCTATCAATCGGAATTATCGTTCCAAGTAAGTTCTTTGAGCTTGCTGAGAAAAACGAACCTTTCCATGTTTTCGCGCCTTATACGGTGTATAAAGAATACGGAAAGCATTTAGATGATATAGACATTGATGAAATGTACGATGAATTAATGAGCAATCCGAAAGTGAAGAAGAAGCCGCTAGATATTAGTGCACGTGATATGCTTATTAAAATTGCTATGATTCAGCTTGAGTCTGGTTACCCATACTTAATGTTTAAATCAAATGCAAATAATCAACATCCACTGAAGGATATTGGAACTGTGAAGATGTCGAACTTGTGTTAAATATGTAGCACCTTCTAGTAGAAATGCTAGTCGAAAACTCCGTTAAACGGGGAAAGCCTCAAATTTGAGGTAACCTACCGTGCTAAATCTTATCTTAGAATGAAAATATAAAAGTTCAGAATGTATCTTATTATTTTGTATAGCAGAGTTATGGGACAACATAAAGTAATAAGATACATTCTGAAGTATGTAAGATAAGTAAAAGCCTAACGACTATCCCTTATGGGAGTAGAGCGCAAGCGATTGGCGTTCGAAAAGCGGAGCACCTAATCAGGTAATGCTGTAGGTGATGATATAGTCTGTCCTGTATGGTGACATACAGCAGTTGCATGAGCAACGGACTGAGGAGTAGCGGACTCGGTTGAACATTCGAGACAGAAATCTTCCAGCTTCAAGAAACTTCTGAAATAAATGATTACGGTACAGATGATATTATCCGTCGTGATATTAACTGTAATTTAGGATCGTTAAATATCGTGAATGTAATGGAAAATAAAGAAATTCGTGAAGCTGTTCATGCGGGAATGGAAGCTTTAACAGCTGTGTCTGATATGACGATCATTCCGAATGCACCAACTGTGAAAAAAGCAAATGATGAGCTTCATTCAGTTGGACTTGGCGCAATGAACTTACACGGATATTTATCAAAAAACAAAATCGCATATGAAAGTGCAGAAGCGAAAGAGTTCGCTCGTACATTCTTTATGATGTTAAATTACTACTCTATTGAAAAAAGTATGGAGATCGCTAAAGAAAAAGGCGAAACATTTAAAGACTTCGATAAGTCTGATTATGCGAATGGCACATACTTTGAAAAGTACGAAACGACAGATTACAGCCCAGTAACTGAAAAAGTTCAGCAACTATTTGAAGGAATTCATATTCCAACAAAAGAAGATTGGACAAGTTTAAAAGAGCAAGTGAAGAAGAATGGATTATATAATTCATACCGTCTTGCTATCGCTCCAACACAATCTATCAGTTACGTTCAAAATGCAACTTCAAGCGTAATGCCGATCGTAAGTCAAATCGAATCAAGAACATATGCGAATGCGACAACATATTATCCAATGCCGTATTTATCAAAAGATACGTTCTGGTACTATAAATCTTCTTACGATATGAATCAGTTTAAATTAATTGATTTAATCGCAGAAATCCAAGAACATATTGACCAAGGAATTAGTACAATTCTTTACGTTAATAGTGATATTTCAACACGTGAATTAGCACGTTACTACATCTATGCACATAAAAAAGGCTTGAAGAGTCTTTATTATACGAGAACACGTAAGTTAAGCGTGGAAGAGTGCGTAGCTTGTACCGTTTAATATAAAAAGTGAGACATCATGAGCAGGGTTTTCTGAACCCTGCTCATGCTTAGTTATCAATTTTTCATGTTTATTTAGAGAAGGGGCGATTGAATGCGTGCGGTAAACTGGAACAAAAAAGAAGATGATTTTAGTTTAATGTTTTGGAAGCAAAACATCGCTCAGTTTTGGACAGAAGAAGAAATCGCAGTATCTTCTGACAAAAATACTTGGGCACAATTATCAAAAGAAGAGCAGGTTGCTTATAAGCGTGTATTAGGTGGTTTAACACTTTTAGATACGAAACAAGGTGGCGAAGGGATGCCACTTGTACTTGTTCATCTTGAAAATTTACAAGCGAAAAGTGTATTAGCTTTCATGGGAGCTATGGAAGAAGTACATGCGAAGAGTTACAGTCATATTTTCACAACGTTAGCTACTGAAGAAGAAATTGATGATATTTTTGACTGGGTAGACAATCATCCATTACTTGAGAAAAAAGCTGGTATTGTTACTAGTTACTATCGTCGTTTATTAAAGCCTGAAGTAACGAAAAAAGAGTTATACATGGCGATGGTAGCAAGTGTATTCTTAGAAAGTTACTTATTCTATAGTGGATTCTTCTACCCACTTTACTTAGCAGGTCAAGGTAAATTGACAGCAAGTGGTGAGATTATTAACCTAATAATTCGTGATGAGTCAATTCACGGCGTATTCGTCGGTATTTTAGCACAACAACTCTTCGCAGAACTTTCTGCAGAAGATCAACAAGAAGTGCAAAAAGAAACACAAGAGTTATTAATGGAACTATATGAAATTGAAATGGCATACACAGAAGAAATTTACACTTCTATCGGTCTTGTAGAGGATGTAAATCGTTTCGTTCGTTACAATGCGAATAAAGGACTTATGAACTTAGGACTTGAGCCGAAGTTTGAAGAAGAAGAAATTAACCCAATCGTTTTAAATGGTTTACGTACAGATACGAAAAACCATGATTTCTTCTCTGTAAAAGGGAATGGTTACGTAAAAGCAACGAACGTTGAAAAGTTAGCTGATGATGACTTCGTGTTTGATTTTTAATATATACTCATAAAGAAAAGCTGTCTTATTCATTGATAAGACAGCTTTTCTTTATGGATTTGTTTACATAACACTATTATTTTTGTATAACGAGTTCTGTTTAAAAAGTTCTATCCAGCAAATGGATAGAACTTTTTTGTAATTAAATGGGTATTTACAAACTATTTGTATCGGTGTATTATTTAACTAGTACACCAATACAAAAGGAGGGAAGAAATGAAAATAGAGTTTTCTCCAAATACACCAATTTACATTCAGGTAATGGAATACATAAAAAAAGAAATCGTAACAGGACATTTATTGCCGGGTGATAAAATTCCCTCTGTACGTGAATTAGCGAGTGAATTACAAGTAAATCCAAATACGATTCAGCGTACATTCCAAGAGCTAGAACGGGATGGGGTTGTTGTCACACGTAGAGGAATGGGACGATATGTAACGAATGAAGGGGAGAAAATTATGGAGCTGCGAAAAGAGATGGCGAAAGAATTACTTCATTCTTTTATAGATGGAATGGACAATTTAGGTTTTTCAGAAGAAGAAATTCTTACAATCCTTCGCTCTTCATTACACGAGAAGAGGGAGGAGAGCGAATGACAGAGTTATTAAAAATAGAAAACTTATGGAAGAGATACGGATTGAAAGCAGTGATCCGTGAATTAAACATAGAGATTACGGAAGGGAAAATTATAGGACTCGTTGGAGATAACGGGAGCGGGAAAACGACGTTATTGAAAATGATTGCCGGTCTGCAGCATCCTTCCGAAGGCAGTATTACAATCGCTGGTAAAAAGGTAGGATTAGAAACGAAAGAAATTGTTTCTTTTATGTCGGATAAACCAGTATTTGATGATTGGATGACGGTAAAAGATTCTTTATTCTTCTATCGAGATTTTTATAAAGACTTCGACATTCAAAAAGCGGTAGATACAATTGCGGAATTTAAAATACCGTTAGAAGAAAAAATTACAGCTTTATCAAAAGGTATGGTTGAAAAGCTACAAATTATTTTAACATTTTCGAGGAAAGCGAGGTTATACGTACTAGATGAACCATTGGGCGGGATTGATCTCGTTTCTAGGGAGCATGTACTGGAACTTATTTTACAGTTTTATCGCGAAGACTGTACTATTTTAATTGCAACACATTTAATTGGAGAAGTGGAAAATATTTTTGACGAAGTAATCTTTTTAAAAGATGGTGAGAGTGTATTGCATGAAAATGTAGAGGAATTACGTTTCCAAAGAGGAAAAGCTGTTACGGATTTGTTTAAGGAGGTGTTTAGTAGATGAAGGCCAGTTTAATATATATGTACAATGCGAATAAAAAACAAATTTTCATTTCGTTATTGTCATTCATATTTATTGCAGCTGTCGCTTTTGTAAGTATGGGGAATTATATTAAACAAGAATCAGGAGAAGTAAGGCAAATGATTATAGTTGCCTTAGTATTCTTAGTTTATATAATTTTTGCGGTATTAGTATTTCTGCAGGCGATGTCTGCGTTTGGGAAAATGACCGAAAGTACATTATTTCGATTAACACCGATATCTGGTAAAAAAATTGTTTTAGCAATATTGTTATATGCGGCAATTAGCTTAATGTGTTTTGAAGTAATAGGTACTATGTTTTTCTATAGCATTTCGATGAAAGTAATAAAAGGTACAGAACTCTATGGATTGTTATTTACCGAAAGTACACTTACGTTAGATATAGTAAAACAATTATTTAGCAGTGTGTTATATGTATTTAATTTATCAAGTGTATTGTTAGTTTTACTTTTTACAGTAGCTGGCGTTAAAGTATTTTCTTTGAAAAAGAAAAAAATGGAGTATGTAATTATTTTCTTCTTATTTTTACTAGTAACGAAAGTAATCAATATGATATATGAAATGCTAGGTGGACTTGCACCTACACCTGCTTTTATAACAAAGTTAGTGTATATAGATGAATCATCAGAAGCAAATGTGTTTCTTTATCCAGAAAAGCTTATGAATTTATATAGTATTGCTTTTTCAATCGGTATATTTGTTTTATTTGTTTATATAACAGGTCGCATAATCGATAAGAAACTAGAAGCCTAAAGGAGGAATCAACATTGGGAAATGTAGTAGTAAAGTTAGAGAATGTTCGAAAAAAGATTGGTGGAACGGAAATTATCCGCGGTTTATCATTTGAAGTTCGTGAAGGGGAAGTGTACGGGTTTCTTGGACCGAACGGTAGTGGTAAAACGACGACAATTCGTATGATGACAGGTCTTATATCAATGACAGAGGGCGATATTACAATTTGCGGTCATAGTATTCGCACGGAGCGTGAAAAGGCGCTAGAGCAAATTGGGGCAATTGTAGAAAATCCTGAACTATATGATTATATGACTGGAATGCAAAACTTAAAGCATTTTGCGAACATGGCAATTACACCAATTAGTAAAGAGCGCATTGCTGAAATTGTAAAGCTTGTCGAATTAGAGCACGCAATTCATAAAAAGGTGAAAACATATTCACTTGGTATGAAACAACGTTTAGGAATTGCACAGGCATTACTTCATCAGCCGAAAATCTTAATTTTAGATGAGCCAACAAATGGATTAGATCCAGCAGGTATTCGCCAAATTCGAGATTATTTACAACGTTTAGCGAAAGAAGAGAATATTGCTGTAATCGTATCAAGTCACTTATTAAGTGAAATTGAACTCATGTGTGATCGCGTCGTTATTATTAAGCAAGGTGAGTTTGTGCAGGAGTACAACTTACACGAACAAGCGAAACACGATGAGACAGTAGTTGTAGCGTTTGAAGTAGATCAAGTACAGAAAGCAAATGAAATCATTAAAGGTAAGACGCAAGGAAATGTAATTGCAGTATCTGTAATGAAAGAGGAAATCCCACAACTTGTAAAACGACTTGTAAATGACGATGTGCTTGTATACGGAGTTACTGTTCAAAATAAAACGTTAGAGGATGAGTTCTTAGCGATTACAGGGGGAGTGAAAGCGTAATGTTTAAATTAATTCAAAATGAATTTTTAAAGTTACATGCGAAAAAAGGTATGTATATTTTAATTGGTGTCATTGCAGTATTGGAGATTTTGGGAGTTTTAGCGATGCTGAAATGGGGAGACGGAAGTGAATTTAAAGGATCATATTTAGATTTTGCAAGTTCAGAGATTGGTTTAATTACTTTGTTTGCAACAATTTTTGGGATTACGATTGCTTCTCGTATGATTACTGATGAGTTCCAAAAAGGTACAATTAAGCAGTTATTAATCCGTCCAAGAAAGCGAATTACAGTTTTATTCTCTAAATATATTACAGTGTTACTTACTATAGTATTTATCATATTTGCTAGCACGTTAATTGCAATGATTATTGGCGGAATTGTAATGGATGGTAGTAAAACAGAATTAACGGTAGGAATCGTAATGAAATCTACTTTATATCAAGTACTTTCGCCGTTCTTCTTTGCGACGCTTGCATTTTTCTTAGCAAACGTATTTAGAAAGTCTGTATTACCATTAATTATTACGATGTTTCTCTTCTTCTTACAAGGAGCAATTAATATGGTATTAATGATGTTTGCAAAAGGTGTAGCGAAATTTGTAGTGTTTTTCCATTTAAATTTAAGTGTGTACGATAGCAATAAACTAGTAAGTGGCGGAACGGAACCAACATTTACAGAGTTTACATTTACAACTTCCTTATTACTTGTAGCTGTATACTTTGTTGTATTACTTGTAGCATCAAGTGCATTATTCCAAAAACGTGACGTATTATAATAAAAGAAATCCCCGCTTGTAAAAACGGGGATTTTTATTACATAACTTTCTTGTATATTTCAACTGGAAGAAAAGAATGATTACTATATATATTGTTCGAAAGTATTTGAGAAAAATAGGAAGAACTTCAACTATATTCATATTATAATTTAGTTATCACACCATTTACTTTTACTATTTTTGGAGGTGTTCTATGTGCACTATGCATTTTCACGTATAAGACTACGTAGCTTTTTTGGATGGATGATTATAGGATTGTTCCTTACGATGATCCCATTAAGTCTATCAAATGTTTCTGATAATACGGTGGAAGTTATTTCACAAATAACTGTATTTTTTCTATTTCCGTTATTTTGGTTATACGTAAAAACAAATAAAAATAATATTGTATTTAATAGTTTTTTTGATAAACCAGGACGTTTACCGTGGGGATTAATTGTATTAGCAACGATAATGGGAATGATTTTTTCAGTTGGTATATCTCATATTCAATTTTACATATTAGCACATACGTTACCGAATTTCTTAGTTACTATGTTAGAAGAAGGAAATGTTATTAACACGAGTAACGTATATATGACGATATTTACTTTCATTTCAGCATGTGTATTAGCACCTATTATGGAAGAGGTTATTTTTAGAGGCTTCTTTTTACAGCGCATGGCTTATAAATGGGGCATTAAAAAAGCTGTAATCATATCTTCACTTATTTTTGGTTTAGGACATTTTGATGTTATTGGTGCATTTATGTTTGGTATTGTAATGTGCCTTTTATACATAAAGACGAAAAATATATGGACGAATATCGCTGTACATGCTCTAAATAATTTAATTGCAACAAGTATGCAATTTGTCGGTGGAGAAGAGAGTAGCGCAATCTCAATTCCTGAATTACAAGCGCAAAGTAATTTATGGATCGGTATTGGTCTGACAGTTGTTGGATTACTTTGGTTAATTCCTTACGTTTGGAAACAATGGCGTACAGTAAAAGAAGTGGGTGTGCCACCAGTGCGCTTTATAAATGAGGAAAAAGTGGTGAGTGCATCACAAGAAAATGAAGTATATAGTCAAGTGATCGTAACAGATAGACTGATGGCTGTAGAGCTACCAGATGAGGCTGTAAATAAGCTTCGATTAGAAGAAAATGATTATGTAACAGTATCTGTAGAAGAAGATAAAATCGTTATAAAGAAAGCGCGTGATAGATAATTAAAAAGTAGCTCTTAGGAGCTACTTTTTAATTTGTAATAATTTCTACACGAAAATTATTACCGTTCTTTACATATTTAATATCTGTAACAGTGCGGACTGTTTTTAAAATCTCCACTTTTTCACCAATTCGAGGGATAGTCGGAACATTATCCCAAATGCCAAGTAAATCATCTAATTGTGCCGTTTTTTCATAAAACCAGATTTTCAATGTAAAGCCCCTTTCTCGAACTTTATGTATTTTAATACATAATATATTATTTTTATTCTTATTGTAAGGGGTTTTTTTGTATTTTATGAATAAAAATAAATTAAGCTTCTGGGAAGATATGTTCAATATCAGGAGTAAGAGATACTTCTGATAATACGATATGAGAAACTGTCGTTGCATATGAAGAAACATCATTGATAAAATCTTCAAGTTCAACGAGTGAAGGAACAGAAATTTTTACAATGTAGCATAAGCTTCCTGTTACTCGGTAACAAAAACTTGCAGATGGATAAGACTGAATAAACTGTTGCATACGTGTTGTATCACCATTTTTTAAAGTGATTTCTAAAATACAATCTAAAACAAGTCCTGCTTTTTTATAATCAATATCGATTGTATACTTTTGAATCACGCCTTCACTTTCAAGTTTGCGAACACGTTCTGCAGTAGACGGAGCAGATAAATTTACTCGTTTCGCCAATTCACGCATGGAAAGGCGACTATCATTATATAATTCATTTAAAATCTTTCGATCGACACGGTCTAGTTGCATTTGTAAATATACCTCCAGTAAAATAATAATTTTTGTAAAGGAAAAATATAAATTAAGATTCATATGAAATGTAAAGTGAACTTTATTTATTTTACAATAAAACGGAAGGAAATAGGAGGGGAAATGTTGGAGAGAATTTCATTATCAAATGTAGGAGTTACAAAGTTTCAAAAGTTATTAGGGCATAATCCAGATCTATTACATTCATGGAGTATGGTAGAGAATACACTGTATAATAAAGGAACTCTGTCGGCAGAGCTAAAGGAGCAAGTAAGAAGAACATTAGCGTATGGGAATGAATGTCCGTACTGTATGGCAAAGGGAAGACCTGATGATATGCAAAAGGTAGAAGAAATGAGTGTAGCAGTTACTTTTGCACATACATTTGTTCATGATAAAAAGGCAATAGATGATAATATGTTTCATGCATTGAAACAATATTGGACGGAAAAAGAAATTGTAGAGCTTTGCGCTTATATTTGTTTTATTACTGCGTCACAACAACTTGGTTTTCTGTTTCAATTACAGCCGAATGAAGGAGAAAATGATGACTAATCAAATAGCACTTATTATAATTGATGTACAAAAGGCGTTTCAGTTACCATACTGGGGCGAGAGAAATAATCTTTTTGCTGAAGAAAACATGAGAATGTTATTAGCAGAATGGAGAAAAAGGAAACGACCAGTTTTTCATATTCAACATGTAAATAAAGAAAATGCTCAATCGATGTTTTATGAAGGAGCGGAAACGGTGAACTTTAAAGAAGAGCTGAAGCCATTACCAGGTGAAGTGATTATTCAGAAATCTGTTAACAGCGCGTTCATTGGGACAAATTTAGAAGAGCAATTAAGAGAGAACAAATGTAATGCAGTAGTGGTTGTAGGATTAACGACAAATCATTGTGTGGAGACTACGACACGAATGGCAGGAAATTTAGGCTTTACAACGTATTTAGTGAGTGATGCAACGGCTACTTTTAACCGTAAAGGTCTAGATGGTAAAGAGTATAATGCAGAGGATATTCACAATATGACACTTGTAAATTTACATGAAGAGTTTGCTACGATTGTAACGACAAAAGAAGTGTTAAAATTATTTTAAGAAAATAATTGCGAATTATGTAGAAAAAAATAAGAATATTTCGTATAATCTAAGTACAATCATTTTGAAATAGGGGTGGCATCATATGGAGCAAATTCCGGTAAAGAGAATAGAAGAAGTACTTGTTGTAGCAGGGGACGATAAACAGAAGCAAAAGGAATTTTATGAATTGCTCTTATCTACTGAGTTTTATGTTGCTGGTTCACTAGAAGCAGAGGACGGGGCAACAGAAGGAATACTTCGGTTGCGTCATTTCCAAGGAGAGGGTAGATGGATCGTTCCGTTCTTTACACAAATGGAATTTGTAAAAGACGTGTTGCCAGAAGGAACGCCCCTTATTACGATACGTGGAAAAGAATTATTTGGTAGCATTGAGAAAGATGCTACAGCAGTATTAAATGTTGGCACTGATATAAGTAAAACATTTATTCCAGAAGAAGTTGCAGATATCGCATCTGGACGAATTTTTAATTATTATAAATAAAAGGAAAAGCGGAATCGCTTTTCCTTTTTAATTTGAATACGGATTGGCTACGCCAGAAGAAATAGAGATTGTTTTATTATTTGTATTTATTGTCGCTGTAGCTCCAAGAGGAATCCCGATGTTTGGGCTTATATGTCCAATCGGTAAACCGAATAGGACAGGTATATGATATGGTGCGAAAAATTCATATAGTATTGTTTGCAATGATTGAGATGGTTTAGAAGGAGTGCAGTCGTGACAACTTGTAAAAATAACACCGCTACATTCATTAAACTTTCCAGATATAAGTAGCTGATTTAACATACGGTCAATGCGATACGGTTCTTCCCCAATGTCTTCAAGCAACAAAAGTTTATTAGCCGTATTTATCTCATAGGGTGAGCCAATTATACTCGTTAATACAGTTAAATTTCCTCCCACCAATGTGCCTGTAACTGTACATGGAGAGGTAGGTACGATACATTCTGAAGCTGATAAGATGGTTGAATACGGATGGAATAGTTGATTGAAAGAAGATAAAGAAAGAGAATCTACACCTTTACCTAATTCTTCAACCATTGGACCATGAAAAGTAACAAGCTTTGCATAACGTGAAAAGGCCGTATGTAAAGCTGTAATATCGCTATATCCCCAAAAGATTTTTGGATTCTGCTGAATGATTTCATATTGAATGTGAGGGAGGAGACGAGCACTTCCGTAACCACCTCGTGCACAGAAAATGGCCTTTACTTCATTATTTGTAAATGCTTCATGTATATCATCGAGCCGAACTTGATCACTTCCAGCTAAATATCCATATTTCTCATAAACACTCTTCCCGATTACTACAGATAAACCCATTTCTTGTAATAGGGTTACCCCTTTTAATACATTTTCAATTGTTGGTGGGCCGGACGGTGCAATAATCATAACTGTATCACCTTGTTGTAACGCATTTGGATATATCATTGTTGTCAGCCTCCTTCACTTTCAATATATTCGCTTCATAGGAAGTTCAACCCTTGTAAAAGAAGGGGAAAGTTTGTCAAATAAAGAAGATATAAGGGGAATAGGAGGAGAAATGATGTTTACAAGTCGAGTTATAGATACATTACAAATTAAGTATCCCATCATTCAAGCAGGTATGGCAGGTGCAATTACGACGCCTGAGCTTGTTGCAGCTGTAAGTAATAGCGGAGGATTAGGAACGCTTGGAGCAGGCTATATGAGCCCTGAACAAATTCGTGATGCAATTTATAAAATAAGGGAACGAACGGATAAGCCTTTCGGTGTGAATTTACTGTTAACGAAAGAGATACAAATAGAAGAAGAGAAGATAAACTTGGCCAAGGGATTACTTAGCGGAGTGAATAGAGAATTCGGTATAGAGGAAGAAGAGCAGTTAAAGCTTCCAAAAAGTTATAAAGAACAATTACAAGTGTTAGTAGAAGAAAAAGTGCCAGTCGTTAGCTTTGCATTTCAAACGTTAGAAAAAGAAGAAATAGATGAATTGAAAAGAAGAGAAATCAAAGTCATCGGAACAGCTACTCATGTGGCAGAGGCGAAAGTGCTTGCTGAATTAGGAGTAGACATTATTGTCGGTCAAGGTAGCGAGGCAGGAGGGCATAGAGGAACGTTTATTGGGAAAGAACAGGAAGCTATGATTGGGACGTTTGCATTAATTCCACAGTTAGTAGCAGCAGTCCCGCATATCCCAATTGTTGGAGCAGGTGGTGTAATGAACGGACAAGGGCTTGTTGCGGCATTTACACTGGGAGCAGAAGCTGTTCAAATGGGATCGGCTTTTTTAACGAGTAAAGAAAGTATTACGCATGATGTATATAAACAAGCGGTTTTACGTAGTACAGATACGAGTACAACTGTGACTCGTGCGTTTTCCGGGAAATATGCGCGGGGTATTCGTAATGAATTTATAGAGAGACATGAAGGGAAAGAAGAAGGGCTTCCGATGTATCCAGTGCAAAATGTATTAACCTCTAAAATACGCCAAGAAGCAGCAAAACAAAATAAAGGAGAATACATGTCGCTTTGGGCAGGGCAAGCGTCATCGTTAGCACGAATAGAATCAGCTCAGCATGTAGTGGAGCGAGTTATGAAAGAAGCAGAGAACGTAATCGAACAATTACAAAATATATATAGAAAAAGACCACTTGAATAATTCAAGCGGTCTTTTCGTTAGTTTGCTTTATAAAATTGTTGGATGGCCTCATCGATATAAACCCAGCCTTTCCAACCTAAGTGCATATGATCTTTTAAGAAGTATTTATCATATTCATGATTTGAGAAGTCGGCAATTGGATAGCCAGCTTTCTCAATTTGCTCATGAACTTTCTTATAGTACAATTCGCGACGTTCTTTCGGGAAGCCAGCGTAATCGTACCAAGGACCTTTTACAGGGACAGAAATGAAGAGTGGTTTTGCACCAGATTGTTTTAATAAATCAAGTACAATTTGTAAATCTTCATATTCTGGCGATTGATCATAAGCATCATTTTTTAAGTAGCCTTCACGTTGCTTTAATTTCTTCTTGATTTTGCTGTTGAAGTAATCATCTTCGATACCATATTCGTTAGAACCTGATTCTACTGCACCAGTTTGATCTGCATGTTTACGAGCTTCTTCCCAATTCATTTGTTTTAATGAAGGGTCAAGTTTTTCTTTATGCGGTTTAATATCAAACATTGCTGTAAATAAATCTTTACGATCTAAAATGTTACGATAAATATAAGCGAAAGGTTTAGCAGCAAGTGCTTTTACTTTATGCTTTGTATCATCATAAACGATACCTTCAAGCGAAATTTTTAGTAAAGTTTCTTTCTTGACGATCTCAAAGTTTAATAAACGTTTTGCAATTTGCTTTTTCATTTCAGGCTTTAAGTCATCATTGAAAAGCAAGTGATAGCCTTGTTGTTTTGAAAAGTTAGGTGCAAAGTGTGTTTCATCAATACCTTGTGGTACAAACCATTGAGGAGAAAGAACGAATACCATTTTCTTACCCTTCAATTGATCCATTGTAGATGCAAAGTTTAACACATGTACAAGGTCTTGTGTTCCTCCGCGTCCAAGTAGGAATGGTGTGAACCCTTCAGGCTTTACTTTGAAATAATTTGATGGATGGAAAGCATCCATACGTGCGAATTCCGATGAACCGTACATCGGAAGGTATTTCGGGTCTGCTAACATTTTTTGCTGTAATATCATACTTTGAATCTTTTCTTCTTTTAAAGAAGTGGCAGCTTGTTCTACTTTTTCATCACTTAAAAGTGGAAGTAGAAAGCGCGTTGGAATAAGTAAGAATACAGCAAAAAGGGCCAATGCTAAAAGCATCGGACCAAATTTTGCTTTGTTCATCGGATTTCTTCCAACTTCTTGATAACCATGTTTGGTGTAGCCCACTCGTCACGGTCAAAATCAGAAATAGAAACTTCAATATCTAAACGCTCTTGGAATTCAACTAATAAAGATACTACAGCGAAAGAATCAAGAATACCTTCTTCAAATAATTGAACATCTAAGTTTTCTTTCACAATATCGTTTTCACATACTTCTTCTAAAATATCTAATACTTGCTCTTTAAATTCTGCCATTTTTAAAATCTCCTTTATATCCGAAATATATTATATGTGCAACTTCTTACTAGTATAAGAAGGGTGCATTAAAAGTATCTGTTAAGGTGTCCAGAGAAAATTAGGAAACCGAAACATACAACGTGGAACGTAATTACAATCGCAAGGATGTGTGTAAATTTATTGTTTGGCCAAAACTTATGCTTCTTGTTTTTTCGCTCGAAAATATCGAATAAAATAAACAGTGCGGCATGATAAAGACCATAAATAATGTATTGATACACATGCTCACCAGTAATATGCCATATTCCCATGATGAAAAAGTTTAAAAATGCACCGATATACGAAATTGTGTAACGGTTTTTAATTAACTTTTTCTTCGTTGCAAAAAAGACGAAACGCATGTAAATAAAATCACGGAACCAGAATGATAAGGTCATGTGCCAGCGATTCCAGAAGTCTTTAATGTTACGACTAATGAATGGTTTATTAAAGTTTTCTGGAATTTTAATTCCCATCATATAACTTACACCAATTACAAATGAGCTATAACCAGCGAAGTCAAAGAATAAATATAAGCTATAGCTATACATGTAAATCATATTTGATAGGATTGTATCTTGCTGAGCGAATGCCGGATCCATAAAATATTGCTTTATTAAGTAAGCGATAATAAATTTATACAAGAAACCTTGGAAAATACGGTTTAGCCCTGTATATAGTAAATTTTGATATTCTTCTGCACTAGGTGGCTTTTGAATATCTTTTTGGAATCTGCGGTAACGATCGATAGGTCCCGTTGAGATAGCTGGGAAGAATAAAATGAATTCCCAAAAATTAAAGAAGGAAAGTTCTTTAATTAAGTTATCACGAACTTCAAATACCATTTGTACTGCTCTAAATGTTACATAGGACATTCCTAAAAATACAACAAACTTTAGCTCAGGTACAAACGGTGCAATTTTTGCTAAAACGAGCGGTAAAATCGACAAAATAACAGCTATACAAAACATGAATGTACTATTATTTTGTTTTCTTAAAATTAAATAGCCTTTAATAAGGGCATATTGCCAAATAATAAATGCGGCTAACATAATCGCTTGCTTCGGTTTATCCGAGAAGATAATAACGAGCATTACTAATGTTAAAACGGCATTATATTTACGCAACATTTTACCTTTTAGTCCAGCTATGATAGTAGGTATTAATAAAATGCCCACTATAGCGAAAAAATAAAATGATCCATATGCGGTCATGCTGTAACCTCACTCAATAATTTTTTGCGATCTACCTTTCCATTTGGTGTCATTGGAATAGAAGATTGATACATGAATTTACGTGGAATCATGTAGTTTGGTAATCGCTCATTGAGTTCTTTTTTAATTGCAGATGTTAATTTGAATTCTTTTTCAAATGAATGTTCGCCAGGAACAACAACCGCTAATAAATAATCGTATTTCTCACCTTTTTTAATTGGAACGATAACTGCTCCTTCTACGTAAGAACACGCACGAAGGTGATGCTCAATTTCTTCTAATTCCATTCGATAACCATGCAGCTTAATTTGGAAATCAAGACGACCATTATAGAATAGAAGACCATTTTCAACATAGCCAGCATCGCCTGTTTTATAGGCGCGCTCACCGTCAATCATAGTAAATGCTTTTTCTGTTAATTCAGGGCTTCCTAAATATCCAACACTTACGCTTGGACCGACAATTACGATTTCACCTTTTTCACCATCAGGTGCAAGCGTACCATCTTCTTTCATAATAAGAAGGTGGCAATCTGATTTACAGTAGCCAACTGGAAGTGATTTGTATTGATCAAGCACTTCTTCTGTAACGTGAATACCTGTTACAGCGACAGTAGCTTCTGTTGGACCGTACGTATTCATAATTGTCGCTTTCGGGAAACGCTCAATTAATTTTCTAGCTACTTCATTTGGTAACACTTCACCGCAGAATAAGAATGTTTTCATGTTCGGTAGCATAGTCTCAGAGAAAGATGCTTCCATTAAACACATCTCTGCGAAAGATGGTGTTGAAGTCCATACTTGTATATCCGATTGCTCTAAAGAAGCAAACAAGTCTTTTGGACGTGCAATCATATCTTTATCGATTGCCCAAAGTGTACCACCTGTTACTAATGATGGGTAAATATCCATGACAGATAAATCGAATGAGAAAGGTGCTTGGTTTAAGAATACTTGTCCTGTTTGTAAGTTGAAATCTTCTACAGCCCATTTTGTAAAGCTTACAAGGCAGTTATAAGTAATCTGAACCCCTTTCGGATTACCTGTGCTTCCTGATGTGTAAATAATGTAGAAGTTCTCATCACCTTTTACCGCATGTTCAGGATTTGGAGTGTTCCCTTTATGAGTAAAGAAAATATCTTTTAAGTTGTCTTCACTTACAATGCGAACTGGTAAATCAGTTACAGTTACTTCAGTTCCTGATAAAAGTAGTTTCGCACCAGAATTTTCAGCGATACGTTGTACACGATCAGCTGGGATAGATAAATCTACAGGAATATAAGCGTGTCCAGCTTTTACACATCCTAAAAAGTTAATAATCATTTCAGGTTGCATATGGCCATACACCATAATTGGTGAACGATCATCTGGATACTCAGAAGAAATCCAATGTGCTAACGCATCAGAATCTTCCTTTAATTGTTTGTACGTAATTTTCGCATCTCGCCAAACAAAAGCAGTTTGATCAGGCGTTTCAATAGCCCACTTTTCAATTTGTTCTAATAACTTCATAACGTTCCCACCCTAAAATTCGTTGTAAATAAATGTACTTGTGTTTGTATCATGGAATCCATACAACCAAAGCAATGCAAATAAAATTGCAAGGTAATAAACCGTCTTTGCAACCCATTGTGTGAGTGGTCGAGACCATATCTCTTTTAATCTTTCCATGTCTTTCCCTCTCTTAATGAAATGATAGCTCTTTGTAGGTATCATGTCCTACATTATTGTGAAAAAAACAAAATTCCACATTTTAGGTAAAAATAAGTCAAAAGGCTCTTTTCTGATATTAGCACTAAATACTAAAAAAGAAAATCCCTAACTTAGCAATTATATTACATTCAGTATGAATTTGTAATGGGTTTGACATGTAAATAGGAAGTGGATTGTGTGAATGTATAAAAGTGGTCTGGGAGAATGGATAGAAATGTAATATTTGTTTGAGTTTTTCATAGTTAATATATGAATTGTTAAAGTTTCATAAGAGGAGGAATTTCTGATGAAGAGGATGTGGAAGGATCTTATTTCAGAAGAAAACATTATTAAGTGGAGACAGCATTTTCATAAATATCCGGAATTATCATTTCATGAAAAAGAAACTTCACAATTTATATATGATACATTATGCTCATTTTCTTCTTTTGAAGTAACGAGACCGACGAAGTATAGTGTACTAGCAATTAAAAGAGGGACGGGACAAGGGAAAGTAGTTGCAATTCGAGCTGATATAGATGCTTTACCAATTCAAGAGGAGACAAGTAAATCTTATACGTCTGTGAATAAAGGAATGATGCATGCATGTGGGCATGATGCTCACGCAGCTATTTTGTTAAGTACAGCAGAGGTGCTATCAAATATAAAGGAAGATTTCGTAGGTGAGATTCGTCTCTTCTTTCAGCACGCAGAAGAGGTGTATCCTGGCGGGGGACAAGAAATGGTTGAGGCAGGCGTGATGGATGGTGTTGATTATGTAATAGGTTTACATGTTATGTCTGGATTGGAGAGCGGGAAAATCGGAATTGCGTATGGACCGATGATGGCGGCACCGGACGTATTTACAGTTGAAATTCAAGGGAAAGGAGGGCATGCGGCGAGGCCAGAAGAAACGATAGATCCTATTGCTATCGGAGCGCAGATTATTACAAATTTACAACATATCGTATCAAGAAATACAAGTGCTTTCATGCAAAGAGTTGTTTCAGTTACGCAGTTTCATGGGGGAATGGCTGATAATATTATTCCTAATGCAGCAACTTTAATGGGAACTGTGCGTTCTTTTAATCAAGCGTTAAGAATAGAAGCAGAAGAGAAAATTGAGCAAATCGTGAAAGGAATTACAAAAGCGCATGGAGGGAAGTATACATATACGTATCGATATGGATATGATCCGGTTATTAATGATGAATATATTACGAAAGTAGTAGAAGAAAGTGCACTACATTTGTTTGGGAATGAGCGTGTTGTGAAGCTTGAACCTTCTATGGGAGGAGAAGATTTTTCAGCATATTTAAGAAAAGCACCGGGTTGCTTCATTAAATTGGGGACGGGGAATGAAAAGATAGATACTTGTTATCCACATCATCATCCAAAATTTGATGTAGATGAAGCAGCTTTAATTTATGGAGTGGAATTATTTCTAGAGACAGCAATAAGATTACTAAAATCGTAAAAAAGTATAAAAAAAGGCAACTGCGCTCTATCGCAGTTGCTTTTATTTCTTTCCGTCAGAGAGGGCTGAGAAAGAACTATGCTCATTTATAGTATATGAATAGCTAACGGACAAGCTTGTACATTTTAATCATTTTTTTAAAAATAGTTATTGACATTGATAATCACTGTCAATTAATCTAAGGGTAGTTGAAATTGATAATTATTATCAATAGGATGGATGCGACATGTTAATGAGAAAAAAATTTCACCTTCTGCGGAGGGGATTAAAAGATAAAAATAAAGATGTTGATCAGCATATGGAATGGCAACGAAATGTAATTCGATCTGAATATGTAGATGAGAAGAGTACACTTCCAACAGAAAAAGAGATACAAGGTAAAAGGAGAGATTCAGTTGAGTAAGTTAGTAATGATATTTGCAAGTATGAGTGGAAATACAGAGGAAATGGCTGATCATATTGCGGGTGCAATTCGTGAAACAGAAAATGAAATTGAAGTGATCGATATTATGGATTCACCAGAGGCTTCTATACTAGAACAGTATGATGGAATTATTTTAGGTACTTACACTTGGGGAGATGGTGACCTTCCTGATGATTTCTTAGATTTTTATGACGCAATGGATTCTATTGATTTAAATGGGAAAAAAGCAGCAGTATTCGGATCATGTGATTCGGCTTATCCGAAATACGGCGTGGCGGTTGACATTTTAATAGAAAAGCTACAAGAGCGCGGAGCTGCAGTTGTGTTAGAAGGACTAAAAGTAGAATTAACGCCAGAAGATGAAGATGTAGAAAAATGTTTACAGTTTGGAGCTGAATTTGTAAAACACCTTTCTTAATGGCAGAAGGGAGATGAAGAGCAAGTGCACGAGAAAATCGCAATCAAAACGATGACAGATTATCATTTGTATGATTTTATGCGTTGCCCGCATAAATTTTATTTTCGTCATATAAAAAGAAGAGAACCTTCTTCGTTTGAATGGCAACAAATCGCACAAATGATTGTGAATCGAATTATTAACGAATATTACACACTACCTGCGGGCCAACAAACGAAAATTGTACTTTTAATATTAATAGAAAAGTATTGGAAAAAAGTAAGGGTTAATATGTTTGCTTCGAAGGCGGAGTATTATATTGTGTTAGCGAAGCTAACAGATCACTTATTACAGTTTGTTGAAAGAGATGATAGTCAGACACCGCCGTTATTTTTGTATGAAAAATTTCAAACATATATGGAAGAGTTAGGTGTCCACATGTCATTGACATTAGAAGTTGGTGAGTGGAGTACTGAGTCGTTTGTAATTAAAAAGTATGTTGTCGATGCGGATGAGGAAATGCTTGCTCTTTGTCAAAAGTTAATGACAGTATTCAGTTATAAAGCTTTCGGCATTCTTCCAGGAAAAATTGAAGTTATTAATTTAATAGAAGGAACTAAGTATGAGTACATTCCGAAACAGGAAGATATTATAACTGGCATGGCTGATTTATCTAGAATGAAAGAAATGTTGCAACAACCTGAGCATTATACAGAGCGTCATTTTCGTTCTGAGTGTATGAGTTGTGCGTTTCGTAGTGAATGCCAAAGGGAAGAAGTAAAGAAAGAAGCGAAGCAGAAGAAAAATATCGTACATTAAAGGATGCAATTTTGCATCCTTTTTTGTTATTGACATGAAAAGCTTTTCATCATTTACCGTATATTTGTAGCAGATTTTAATAAAGGGAGGAATAATCAATGAAAGATGAAACGAAAGTATTTCAATGGTTAAAAGAACAGAATGCTCCTTTTGGAATTCAACTGCAAATTTTACAAGCGTTTCAACTGTATCAAATTATTGTTGAAATGGATAAAAAGTTAATGATGTATGAAGAGAGAGAATATCGGGAGAGAATTTAATCTCGGCCCTGTAGTATTACTTTCAGTTTTTCTGTACCTGCTAGGAATTCAAGTTCATTCTTTGTTTCAAAGTTATAAATCATATTATGTAATAAAGGACTGTATTGATAAAAGGTCGTGATGCGATGAATGAGTAATGGATCATGGTGTGAAATAAGCGTACTGTATTGTTCATATACTGATGTAGTAAATTCATGTCCAAAATCATAATATAGCCCAGCAAAGTCAAAGGCGGGATCTCCTATTTGAGCATCACCAAAATCGATAATCCCTGAAATGGTTTTATTTTGGTGATCAAATAAAATGTGATGATGTGTAAAGTCAGCGTGAATAATTGTTTTTTGAAAAGTGGATGTATCGATACATGTAAAGAAATTTTCGAATAAACAATTTAACGCTGATTTCTGGTATGAAGTAAGACTGTTAGTAAGATATTGAGTTAATTTTGTTTGTAGCTCTTTCCAGTAGGTGAGTGTTTTTTCTATAGGGAATTCTAATGCCTTCACACGCTTTAAAGGAATACCATGTAGAGCCGCAAGGAAAGTCGCTAATTGTGTAATAATTACTTCAAGTTCTTTTTTCTCTAGCTTGGTAACTATCTCTTTTTTAAACGGTTCACCATGAATGAGAGTATAGTAACTACAGAGGGGAACAGTATCAGTATCCTTTTTATAGAATAGGTGATACTTTGGAACCTCGATTTCTTGTAGCAAATGAGAGAGAATTATGCACAGTTCTTTTTCTAAAGGAATTCGCATTGCATATTCTTGTTTTCGCGGGAAACGAAACAGTAGCTCATCATTTACTATAACTGCTACATTATCCCATCCTTCTTCATTTTGTTTATATGAATGTATAGAAAGATTAGGCAAAGCTTCTTTTATATACTGTTTGTAAGAGTCCATAATTGCTCCTCGTTTCTGAATTAAGTTATTCCACTTCATGATATCAGAATTTTCTTTCTATATGTTAAAATATAACTATCATTATGAAGAAGGGCGGGAGTATTACGAAGAAAAGACTATTCATCATTTCTCTATGTATCGCTTTTGGATTGTTTTGGTCATATAAAGAAGAGGTTTTTGCTAGCTTTAAACCGATTAATAAGTACGGATTAAATAATGAATTAAAGAACAAAAGTATAGAAACTTTAACTCATAATGAAATGAAAAAGGTAGGAAAACATTTTGTGACAGAGCAATTATCAGTGTTTGAGCTTAATAATAAAGAAGATGTGAAACGAAAAGGTGAAGTACTATTTGTAAATAGAGGGTATGAACAATTAATAGGAAATTATTATCCAAATCGGTTTCGGGATTTAGAGTATAAATTTACAAACGAGGACATACGTGAAGTGACGGATGAAAGTTTTCGTTATCAAACTGTAGCGTACGTTGCGGGTGCTGAAAATGGTAAGAGAAGCGAAATGAAATTGAATTATGAAATAAAAATTGTAAAGGTTAATAATATATTTAAGGTGTTAGAACAAAAACAGTATGTAAAATAAAGTGAAACATGAATTAGTGCTACAAATAGCGGATAAAAAAATCCCCCAGTTCTTTGAGGGATTCTAAAGGTTTTCATTTTGTTGACCAAGTTCTTTTTGAGCAATATATAAATTTCCTTGCTCGACTTGTTTCTGTGTAAGAACAGAATCACCTGCATACCCTTTTTCTGTTTTCACAGTTCTTTTTGAACGATTGGAATCTTGTTTCTTCATATATAATATGTCACCTTTCCTTAAAAATAAACGAAAATGATGAGTACGAGTAACACCGCAGCAAAAATGGTAATGCCCATTAAAAACGAGGTGTTTTTATATTTAGGTGGCTTATGTACATCTTGCCGATATCCAGGAGAAATTTCAGGGGCGAATTCTTCATCGAATGATTGCTTTTTTTCTTTTTCGTCCATATGTATCCACCTTTCTTTTTCATTATGTTATACGTTCAAAGAAAAAATATGCATAAAGAAAACCGCCCCTCTATCGTGAGCGGCGGTTTTCTGTTGTATATTTTCTTTGAACTTGAAAGAGACGGACAAGAAGGAAGATAGCGCCAAATGCTAGACCGATAATAAGACCGATCCAATATCCTTTTGCTGCCCAGTCAGTATAAGTTGCTAATATGTAACCGAGAGGGAGACCTATTACCCAGTAAGCGATTAATGTCATAATTAAGGAAACATTTACGTCTTTATAACCACGTAGTGCCCCTTGTACAGGAGTTGCAATTGCATCTGAAATTTGAAATAAAATCGCAAATATAAGAAATTCTTTTGCTAAATGATGAACTTGTATATCTGTCGTATAAATTGAAGCAATTGCATCATCAAAGAAGTAGAGAAGAATTGAATATAATAGGGCGAATGCAAGTGCTAAGCCAATCCCGATAAATCCATATTGTTTTGCGTTATTGTATCGCTTTGCTCCAACTTCAAATCCAACAGCGATGGTCATTGCCATTGCTAAACTTAAAGGAGTCATATATAACAAGGAAGCGAAGTTCATAGCTGCTTGATGAGCAGCGATTGTTGTCGTACTAAAATTACTCATCATAAGTGTCACCGCAGCGAAAATACTCGTTTCAAAAAAGATAGCAAATCCGATAGGGACGCCAAGTTTTAAGAATTCAGTCCAACTTGAAAGAGAAGGACGATATAATTGTTTAAATATATTGAAAGATGCGAAAGGCTCTTTCGTACGAATAATAATAACGGTAATGATTAAAATGCACCAATAGGTTGCTGCAGAAGCAATTGCCGCTCCAACACCACCGAGTTTTGGAAAACCGAAATGACCAAAAATTAATACATAATTTAATACTACGTTAATTGGTAATGATAGTAATGTAATGATCATCGTTGTGCGAGTTTTTCCTAATGCATCAATAAAGCCGCGTAAAACAGTGTAAGTAAATAAAGGGATAATTCCAATTGCAATAATACTTAAAAATTGTGCCGCAATACGTTCCACGGGTTCTTCCAGGCGCATGCCGTTTAAAATAGGTGAAACAGTGAAGAAACCGATAAGGATGACCACGAAACTAGCACAAATTGCTAAATATACTGCTTGTATGACAACTTGGGGAACATCCTCTTTTTTCTTTGATCCAACTAGCTGCGCAACAATTGGAGTAGTAGCCATTAAAATTCCTGTTAATCCGGTACTAACGGGAAGCCATATACTTGTTCCGATAGCAACACCCGCTAAATCAATAGGACTTGCGTGCCCGGACATTGTCGTATCGAAAAAACTCATTGCAAATAATGACATTTGCGTTACGAAAATCGGGAAAAATAGTAATACAAATTGCTTTAATTTTTGTGAGAATGAATTAGTTTCTTTCATAAAATCCCCTTTCCGCTAAAAAAACAAACTCATACTATCATACAATTTAATCAAAAAATAGAAAAGAAATACGCGCATACAACATGTACAATCAATAAAAAAAGGATGCACTTTAAAAGGGGATAAGGTATTATGATAAGGTGTGAAAAATTACATATTTGTTATTAAGGAGGCACTACTCGTGGCTGATTGGTTAATTGGAATAATCATGGGTGCTGTTGAAGGTTTAACAGAGTTTTTACCAGTTTCATCAACAGGACATATGATTTTAACAGGTCATTTACTTGGATTTGACGACGAGAGAGCGAAAGTTTTCGAAGTTGTTATTCAATTGGGATCGATTTTAGCAGTTGTTGTTATATTTTGGAAGCGTCTATGGTCTTTAGTAGGTATTGGGAAAGTAACAGATGGACCATCGTTAAATTTATTACATATTATTATCGGGATGATTCCTGCCGGCGTACTTGGCGTATTGTTCCATAGTGCGATTAAAGAAGTTTTATTTGGGCCAGGCCCAGTTGTCATCAGTTTAGTGGCTGGTGGTATTTTAATGATTGTTGCTGAGAAGTTTTCGAAACCAAGTACAGCAAGAACATTAGATGAAATCACATATAAGCAAGCATTTACAATTGGGATGTTCCAATGTTTAGCGCTTTGGCCAGGATTTTCTCGTTCTGGTTCTACAATAAGTGGTGGTTTATTAGCTCGCGTGTCACATACAGCGGCGGCTGAATATACATTTATTTTAGCAGTACCAATGATGGTAGCTGCAAGTGGTTTAGATTTAATTAAAAGCTGGGATATATTAAGTGCGGCTGATATCCCGTTATTTGCAACAGGATTTATTACAGCATTCGTTGTTGCGATGCTTGCAATTGTTTCATTCTTAAAATTATTAGGTCGTGTAAAACTAACACCGTTCGCTTACTATCGTTTCATTTTAGCTGCGGTATTCTATTTCTTCATTATGTAATAAAAAAACTGCCGAGTTCGGCAGTTTTTTTATTTTACTACTTTTTCCATCATGCTTTCCATTACATGTTCCCAAAGAGAAGTATCATCAGCTAATGTAGCACGGAAATTAGCGTACATTTCTTTTTGTTTCTCTTCGAATGTTGGATCTTCTTTTTCAGGCAATGTAGCGCGCATTGAAGTTACTAACTCTTGTACTTTTGGAGCGCGTGGTCCCCAAGCGGCTTGTTCATTTCCATCTTTATCAATGAAAATAAAAATTGGAATGGCACGTGCTGTTCCATTTGTTAAATATTGATCCATTAATTCTAAGTTTTCATCGCGAATTAATAATCTCATATCAATATTTGCAACTTCAGAAATTCGTTTCATAACAGGTACGCATAAAAGAGCGTCACCACACCAATCAGCTGTTAATACGATAACACGCCAGCCATCATTTTGGCGTTCTTCTAATACAGGAAGTAATTCATTTGGAATTGAAAAGTTATTGTAAATGTGCAGTAGCTCATATTGATTTACTTTCATTTCATTCACATATGTATCAAAGGACATACCTTTATCAGCCCATTGTTGTAAGTTCATAAGTAACACCTCTTTAGTATGATTTGTTTTCATTGTACCAATTTTTATATAGAAAAGCTTGCATTCTTACTCTTTCTTGTCACTTAATAATTGATTTAATAGGAAAAGGAATAGTACGACACATAATTCAGTAAGATTGGACAGTTGTACGCTCTCTATCCAATCATCGGCAGTATGAATGACGAACCAATCTAGCGTAATTTCAATGATTGCAAAAAGAGTAATAGCCAGCCAATTTGGCATGTTTTTTGTCATTGGATATAGCAACGCCTTGAGGAAACCGAAGATAAAGAATGTAATACCGTCTAAGAAAGTGATTAATAGAAAAAATAGAAGTAAAGCAGTGCGTGATCTATACTCTATACCTGTAATATGAAAGATTCCTACATAAACAAAGAATATAAATGCAAAAATTATAATGAGAAACAGAATAACAAAACCAATAATCAAAGTCTTATCTTTTAGATTGAGATTAGAAAATTTTTCTTCTTCACTCACTATTCCATCCCCTTTTTCTGGAAAATCAACTTTATTGTATCATGAAATATCTATTAAAAAACTACGAATTGTGGGAAAATAAGGTGACAAAAAGTAAGATTTCATGTAAAATTATTAATAAGGTTTTTATTTAACTAAATGAAATAAAAGGGGCTGTCAAAGTTGTCTCAAAATCGAGAGCAATTAATGGAAGAACTATCGACAAATGTTTTTGCTATGTTCCGCACGTTGCGTAATGATATTGGAAAGATATTTGGTGGTTACATACCGTGGAATGAGTTCATCGTCCTTAGAATATTGAATCGTACGAATAAAGAAATGGTATCACGTGTAGCCAATGAGTTAAATGTGTCGAATAGTCATATTACAGCTGTTACAGAAAAATTAATTAATAAAGGTTTTGTAACTCGTTCACGTTCTACGTCAGATCGCAGAGTTGTATATTTGGAGATTACAGAACAAGGAAAAGATTTAGTTGCAAAAATGGAAGGGGAGAAAAAGAAATATTTACAAGAAAGATTCTCCACGCTTTCAGAAGAAGAAATGAATATAATGATATCAATTTCTAAAAAACTTATTTAATTCATCACAGGTAAGAAAACGCTTACGTAATAAAGGAGAAGACCTTCCTTATGAGAGGAAGGTCTTCTTTCGTATGTAAAAGATTATAAAAAAGAAAATATGTAACATACTACTAGTAAAGGAAGGGGGCAGACATATGACAAATCGAAATGGTAGTAAAGGGAGCGGAAATCAAGGCTCACCAAAATCAGGACAATTTCAGCAAGAGTTTAGTACTGAATTTGAGACTGGTAATGATAATAAAGGAAAAGAATATCGTTCGAAAAAAGGAAGTAAATCAAAAAAGGAGTGAAATAATTCACTCCTTTTTTGATTTAAGATGCTGCGGATTGATCCGTATTATATTTTTCTTCTGATTTTGCGACGATCATTGCGCAAATTGCATCACCGGAAATATTTACAGCTGTTCTTGACATATCTAAAATGCGATCAATACCGATAATTAAGGCAATACCTTCTACTGGTAGATTTACTTGATTTAAAACCATCGTAAGCATTACAAGTCCAACACCTGGTACACCAGCAGTACCGATACTAGCTAGTACAGCAGTTAATACGACGACAGCTAATTGGGACATAGTAAGCTCAACTCCGTATACTTGAGCGATAAACACAGTTGCTACACCTTGCATAATGGCAGTACCATCCATATTAATTGTTGCACCTAGTGGTTGTACAAAAGAACTTATCGCTTTTGGAACGCCAAGTTTTTCTTGTGCTGTTTTCATTGCAAACGGAAGAGATGCATTAGAGCTAGATGTACTAAACCCAATTGCCATTACCGGTCCGAAATGTTTAAAGAAACGGACAATACTTTCTTTTGCTAATACCTTTAATAATCCGCCATAGACGAAGACGCCGTGAATAATAAGTACTAGCATAACGACAATCATATACTTGAACATCGCAGCGACGCCTGCAAGACCCATTTTACCAACGGATGAAGCGAGCAATCCAAATGTTCCGATTGGAGCTAATTTCATAACGAGATTAACAAGATACATCATTAATTCGTTGCCCTGTTCAAGTAATGAATGGATACCTTGAACCCGTTTTCCTAAAATAGCTATACCGAGTCCGATTAATACGGCAAAGGCAATAATTTGTAACATGTTTCCATCAGCCATCGCTTTTGCTGGGTTATCTGGTACGATATTTAGCAATGTATCGACGAAAGATGTTTCGGTTTTTGCCCCTTCATATTTAAGCCCTTCGGTTTTAAAGTTACCGCCAGATCCTGGTTGTATAATCAGTGCAAATGTAACTGCAATAGAGATGGCAACGGCTGTAGTTACAAGAAAGAATGAAATTGATTTTAAGCCGATTCTTCCAAGTTGTTTCGGGTCTCCAAGCCCAGCAGATCCAAGCACGATAGAAATGAATACAACAGGAACAACTAGCATTTTAATGAGGCGAATAAATAATTGACCAAGTGGATTGAACACATATTGATTTAATGGTTCAAAAATGGATGGTGCAGCTAAATTTAAAGTGAGTCCGACGACTAAACCGAGAAATAATGCGATTAAGATTGCTTTTGTTTGTTTCAATAAAACCCCCCCTTTATTTTTGTGAAATTACTTTCTACATTAATTGTACAGAAAAACCGCCTATTTTGACAGTATTTTCTGAATATTTTGTATGAAAATATGTATTTAAATATAGATTGCTTTTGCTAAAGTAAGCAAAAAAGTTGGGGAATCTAGTTAGAACACAAAGTAGACCATCACATAGGATGGTCTAGGGAAGGGGACAATTTATGTCGATTTAATTAGGGATGGAAGCCATTCAAAGACACTGGGGAATGTCTTATAAATTAGGGAGGAACAACTTCGATACATATACTATAAAAGTTGGATGTGCCCCCCATGTGAACATAGAGTGAAAGAGAGAGGGAGTTTTATATAAGAGGTAGAGAAAACAAAAAATAAGACCATCACAAATGATGGCCTAAGGAAGGGGACAATTTATGTCAATTTAATTAGGGATGGAAGCTATTCAAAGACACTGGGGAATGTCTTATAAATTAGGGAGGAACAACTTCGATACATATACTATAAAAGTTGGATGTGCCCCCCATGTGAACATAGAGTGAAAGAGAGAGGGAGTTTTATATAAAGTATAGAGTAAACAAAAAAATAAGACCATCGCAAATGATGGCCTAAGGAAGGGGACAATTTATGTCAATTTAATTAGGGATGGAAGCTATTCAAAGACACTGGG
>NZ_WIPE01000137.1:0-3797 GCF_009760835.1 Bacillus sp. EE-W1
AACTAAGTAAATTACTAATGACTCAAAATGAGACGCTGTACTGATGGTAGTATGATTGAATAAATGTTTTTAAATTAGAAAGGAGAATCAAAATGACTGATGCAATTGGACCAATATTTGCCGGTGGGGGATTTGAAACTTTTGAAATTAATGAGAATGGAGTAGGATATAGAGTACTTTATTTACCTGATAAAAATAATGAAGAGTTACAGCGAGAAGGAAAACCACCGGTGTATTATTGGGTGCCGGATAGCGTACGATTAGCTCGAGATGTCGGCTCAGGCGATTACAAATTTCATCATATTCATTTTCTAATAAACCCGGTTAATGAAGTGGGAGATGAAGACAAAGAATCTGCTGGCGGTTTGGTATCTTTTACGACTACAGTATCTTTCCCGCCCTCCGTTCTTCAAAAATCACAAGAACAATTGCTAGATAGGTTTCGTGGAAAGGATGACAAGTTTTGGGGATGGAAAACGAATGTGGCACCGCAGTTTAGGATAGTTCCGATAACAGACAATGTGACTGCAATCGTAGGTAATGAATCACAAGGGTGGAAAATTGATGGTGCAGGACCAGGGAATGTCACCGGTGGTGAGAATGCTTACTCTGGTATGGTTGATAAACTTCATAGCGAACTACTTTGGGCGAGTTTCCATGGTACTTCTAGCAACATTGTAATTCAAAATTTATTACAAATTCCAGTCTGGACGCAGACCTTATCACTAAAAATCACTGGTAATTGGGACAAAATTTTTGAGCATTTCTCTGCACAAGCACATGGTGGCTGGTGGTGGTCAGCTGACATCGCGGTTGAATTTAACAAACTCCTTGCTAATGGCCATATTAAAGCTGAGATGAAGATTGACGGAACCAATCCTAATAGTGAAGAAATGACCAAATTGATGGAACAACACAAAGAGCTAATTATAAAACAATTTATGGAACAGGCAAACAAGTTTATCTTCGAACCAGCTCCACCTAATGTTGAGCCAGCTAAAGCTGGTCGCGGATTTTTTGGTTTTGGAGGCGGATTTGCTCTCAAATACCGTCGTGACGAAACACGATTAAATCTCAGCTATGAGGAAACCTTAGATTATAAATATAATAAGAACTATCCAATAAGTAGTTCTCTTACAGGATTTTATAATGATATTAAACATGATCCAGAAGCTGAGAGAAAGTATTTCAGTAAAGTGTATATTGGTGATTTAAGCAAAAAGGTGACTCGTATTGTAAAGCCGGTAGTGAATTGGCCAGATCCTTCAAAAGATTTTGCTGGTGAACCTGTTTCCTTTTTATCTGTCCAAGTCGGTTATCCGCGTAGTGATGGGACAATTGAATGGCAAATAAAAGATTTCAATAAAACTGATTCAGAATCCAATAATACTTGGAGACCTGATTTCTCTCGAAGAGATATGGCTGACGTAACAAACGCACCACAAGGGTGGACACCCGATAAAACATTTATTAAGAGAAAAGTTCATCTCCTAGAACCTCCTTCAGAGAGTGAATTTCGCTTTACTCGTATTTATGTTGAAATGAATGAAGTCGACCTAGACCCTACAGAACTAGGAACTCTCACCAATGATGGGACTGTAGAAGTTCGAGCAGATTCTGCCGGATTATTAGATATCGGACCTATTACATTAAGTCGTAATTTAACAAAAGAAAATCAGGTTGTTGAGGTGGAATTCAAAGCAAATGGAAATACACAAAATGGAGCAGAGCGTCCCATTGTAAGATTTGTTTGGGATTATGCAAATAGGGATAAAACAGGTCATTGGAAAATATATACAGGTCAACTTGACTATAAACCCACTTTTAGTTATCGAGTCCATGTCATAATTGAAGGTGATTTAGAAGGAGAAGATGGAACTGAATGGTACGGACCATGGGAAGAGGGCGCCGGTAATGGTCCACTTATCGTAAAGGTTCCAAAAAGACCTTAAATAATTGTAAAAAAGGAGGTTTATAGTATGAGTGAAAAAGTGACTCTTTTAGGACCTGCAGGAAACGCGCAATGGCAAGAGCATTCGATTGAACAAGGGACTCAACATCCCTTGTCCATCCTATGCCTTCCGGATGCAGCTAACAATTTATTGGAAGGGAGTGCTAAAGCAGGTTATTACTACTATCTTCCCAAAACTCCTTTGCTAGTAAAGCATCCCAACGGTGAACCTGTCATGTCGCTTACTCTCATGTTGACCCGGGAACAAGATGCAACTGAGGAGAATCTTTTACCGTTAATCAAAAATGGTATGTTTTCTTTTGAGATTTTGTTTGAGACCGGAACTGAAACATTCGAGGTTGTTACCAGCAAAGGGCAAGTAACATATATCAAGCTAACAAAAAGTAAGTTGTTTTTTGAATTGGTATTACTTCAAGAGGATACAGAAAAGGTGCTTGCCTCAGTTAACGTAAACGGAGAAAATGCCAAAGCAGGTCTTAGTCTTATGCTTAACAAATCGGAAGCTGCTGATGTACTTTCGTCACTAGACGGAACAGTATCAAAGATTTCTATACGTATCAAAGTCTCCTACAATGTCGCCCCCCAACAGAGGAAAATTTTCCTTTCAGGTTCTTGGGAGAAAATTTACAATTTCCTTAGGATACAACCTGATGGGGGTGAGGGATTTACAGTAGATAAGTTACGGAACTATTTTTATGAAATGATTACAAAAGGGGTCCTTTCACTAGGAGCTATCTCTGCTTCCGAAGATCCACAGCTGGATGCTTATATAAAAAACTACTTGTTTGACAATTTTTTGCAACTTTCAACTATAATTCTTAAACATGTAAATTCTGAAGAACCTAAATATTTATTACAAACTCCGCCAGATACAAAATTAGAACTGATTTACGAACAGACACTTTCGATTCCTAATCCTAGTGATAAATCTATAATAATTACGACACCTCTTGAAACAGTGATAGGAGGAGCCTTAAACGGTTTGGATCGAAACAAGTTTATTCATGTTATTACATCTATCTAAAATTTATTTGTTAAAAGCAAATAAATTAAATAAAGAAATGTTGTTGTATAAATGAAGATTCACAGGCTTTTATTTCAATATTTTTTGATGAAAATGATGGACTCAATAAAAGACAGGCGTTCACTACAAACATTAAAGAAGTAGATGCAACAATCATTGTCAAAATACATGAAATAGACACAGATTTGGAAGCAAGTTTACAATTCCCTTAATAAACAACCCGAAGAGGATGGTAGGTTTACAATAGATAAGTTACGGGACCATTTCCATGAAATGATTATGACTAGAATTCTCTCTGTAAGTATTATTTCAGAAGATGAACAACTTGTTCCTGATATAACTTATAACTTGGGTTTCGACAATTTTATGAGATATTCATCAATAATACTTAATGATGTAAGGTCTGAAGATGGATTTACTAAAATGCCTAGATATCTATTGCAAACACTGAAAAGTACGATATCGGATAAAATAAGATACGAAGATACACTCTTCTTAGATACTACGCCTACAGAAAAATCGATTACGTATACAGCACCTCTTAAAACAGTGATAGACGGGGCTTTAAAAGGTTTGGATCGAAATAAGTTTATTCGTTGAAAAGAAACTCAATCAAAAAAAGGAATGATGTTACTTTGCCTGAACAAGATAGAGATACACATGCATTTGAAGTGATTAAACCTAAACAAAATGAGGATTTTACAACAAGTCCATTTTTCTTTTCTTATGAACGCTCAGGAGCTACATTATCAGGTGAGCCAGGGCTTACGGGTACGGTACGTTTTACACTAAAAAAAAAAA
>NZ_WIPE01000101.1:0-48512 GCF_009760835.1 Bacillus sp. EE-W1
CGCATCAGCGACGGTTATTAATATATCATGGTGAAAATCGAAATGCAACACCTTTTATAAACTTTTTTTTAGATCACCCTAATTTCTTTGTTAATATCATATACTTAAACGAAATATCTCTTTCATGTATAAATAATTCCTACATATATTCTATATAAAGTCACTCTATCAAAAGCGTTTCTTTCTATAATAAATGTTTTATTCATATACCATATCATACAAGGAGGAATATATATGGACTATGCCGATTTATTAATCAAACTAGGTCTCTCGGCTATTTTAGGGTTCGCTATCGGTTTAGAGCGCGAATTAAAACGAAAACCACTTGGTTTAAAAACTTGTTTAGTTATTTCTATCATTAGTTGCCTCCTGACGATTGTTTCTATTAAAGCGGCTTACAATTTACCACATACCGATCATATGAATATGGATCCACTTCGACTTGCCGCTCAAATTGTATCAGGAATCGGTTTTTTAGGTGCCGGTGTTATTTTACGAAGAGGAAACGATAGCATTGCAGGACTAACGACTGCTGCTATGATTTGGGGTGCTTCTGGTATTGGTATTGCTGTTGGGGCTGGATTCTATATCGAAGCGATTTTCGGAATGTGTTTCCTTATGATTAGCGTTGAACTTATACCATTAGCAATGAAATTTGTAGGACCGAGATCATTTCGTCAACGTGATATCGCAGTAAAACTTGTCGTGCGAAATATGGACAATATCCCAATTGTAATTGAAGAAATAAAAGAAATGGATATAAAAGTTAAGAATATGAAGCTCAAAACATTGGAGAATGGTTCTCACTATTTACATTTGAAATTATCTATCGATCAAAAAAGGCATACCGCTGATGTTTACTACGCCCTCCAGCATCTTGAAAGTGTCCAACAAACTGAATTAGAAAGTATGTAATGTAAAACAAACTCTCTTTTAAATTAGAGAGTTTTTCTTTTTTCTATAATGGTAACAATGAATGTAGTCCTGCAAAGTAAGGAGGAATAAGAGTTTGAAATCCCGTCCAAATTTAGTAGATACATTTCGTGATTCCATTATTTTTCGTTTAGTTTGCTTTATTGTTTTACTTACTGCTTTTTCTGGCTTCCTTATACATAGATTAGAGCCATCGCACTTCACCACATGGTTTGATGGAGTTTGGTGGTCAATCGTTACCATTTTCACCGTTGGCTATGGTGACTTTGCCCCGCATACACTAATAGGCAAACTTATCGGTATGGGTATTATTTTATTTGGAACCGGTTTTTGTTCTTATTATATGGTTCTGTTCGCCACTGATATGATTAATAAACAATATATGAAAATTAAAGGAGAAGAAGCCGCTACCTCTAACGGTCATATGATTATCGTGGGTTGGAATGAACGGGCAAAACATGTTGTAAAACAAATGCACATCTTACAACCGAACCTTGATATCGTTTTAATTGATGAAACACTTTCTTTACTTCCAAAACCATTTCATCATTTAGAATTTATAAAGGGTTGCCCGCATCACGATCAAACTTTATTAAAAGCTAACATTACAACGGCTCACACTATATTAATAACAGCTGATAAAGAAAAAAATGAAAGCTTAGCAGATACACAGTCCATTTTAAATATTTTAACTGCGAAAGGTCTCAATCCAAACATTCACTGCATCGCCGAACTTCTTACTTCTGAACAAATACAAAATGCAACTAGAGCTGGTGTATCAGAAATTATAGAAGGAAATAAATTAACGAGCTACGTATTTACCGCTTCTCTTTTATTCCCTTCCATTTCAGGCGTACTATTCTCACTTTACGATGAAATCTCTGATAACAAATTACAACTGATGGAGCTTTATCCTTCCTGCACTGGACAAACTTTTGCAAATTGTAGCTATACTCTTTTAAAGCAAAATATTCTCTTACTAGGTATAAAACGCGACGAACAATATATGATTAATCCAGTCCATTCCTTTGTTCTCATTGAAAGCGACATACTCATTGTTATTCACCATTAAGAAAATGTTTTTCTAGTTCCTGCATGAGCACTTTCCCAATATTGATATATTTTCTTTTCACATCTCCATCTGGATCTTTCGGCTCAGCAAATTGATCCATTCCACTCGTTCCAGCCGTTAAAGTATTTACGTGATCATCTAGTTCGTCTTGATATACGTGCGAAAGAATATACGGCGTTTCCAGACGGACTATTACACCAGGCACATCTAATTCGCCATTCACTGCTGTAAATGGCACTCGCAGAAATTGATATCCATCTTCTTCATCGATTTTGTAATCAAAGCATCCTTTATCGTAATCCCAATTGCCACCAATGTTATACCCAAGTGGCTTCATTATCTCTTCTAACTTATATAACGCATATGTACGTCCTTCTAAATTTGATTGAATCGGAATCAAGCCCATCCCTCCTAGACTTTTTCTTTAGCATACCCACTCTAGTTTGAATATACCGATGGACTTTTCGATAAAATAATAAAAAGCGACCGGATTCCGGTCGCTTTTTATTATTTTAAACGCTCTTCTAATTCTGCTTTTAACTTTTCAAATCCTGGTTTACCAAGTAAAGCAAACATGTTTTTCTTGTATGCTTCTACTCCTGGTTGGTCGAATGGATTTACGCCTAATAAGTAGCCGCTCATCGCACATGCTTTTTCGAAGAAGTATACAAGGTAACCGAATGTGTACTCATTTAATTCAGGGATATTTACGATTAAGTTTGGTACGCCACCATCGCTATGTGCAAGTAATGTACCTTCGTATGCTTTCGTGTTTACGAAGTCTACAGTTTCACCAGCAAGGTAGTTTAATCCATCTAAATCGTTTTCTTCTGATTCAATTGTTAGTTCATGTGTAGATTTACCTACTTTCAGAACTGTTTCGAATAAGTCACGACGACCTTCTTGAACGTATTGACCTAATGAGTGTAAGTCAGTTGAGAAGTTTGCTGAAGATGGGAAAATACCTTTTTGATCTTTCCCTTCACTTTCACCAAATAACTGTTTCCACCATTCAGAGAAGTATTGAAGTGCCGGCTCATAGTTAACAAGCATTTCAATTGTTTTTCCTTTATTGTATAAAGCGTTACGAACTACTGCGTATTGGTAAGCTGGGTTTTCTTCTAGTTCTGATGCACCGAAGTCATCATGACCAGCAGCTGCACCTTTCATCATCTCTTCAATATTTAAGCCACTTACTGCGATTGGTAATAAACCAACTGGCGTTAATACAGAGAAACGTCCTCCAACATCATCTGGAATAACGAATGTTTCGTAACCTTCGTTATCAGCTAATGTTTTTAATGCACCACGTGCTTTATCTGTCGTTGCATAAATACGTTTGCGAGCTTCTGCTTTTCCATACTTTTCTTCTAATAACTTACGGAAAATACGGAATGCTAGTGCCGGCTCTGTTGTTGTATCTGATTTGGAAATAACGTTAATAGAGAAGTCTTTACCTTCTAATACGTCCATTAAATCTTTCATGTAAGTGGAGCTAATGTTTTGTCCAACAAATAGCACTTGTGGAGTTTTACGTTGTTCTTTAGATAGCGTGTTGTAGAAAGAATGGTTTAACATTTCGATTGCTGCACGTGCTCCTAGGTAAGAACCACCGATACCTACAACAAGTAAAATGTCAGAGTCATTTTTAATTTTTTCTGCGCATTTTTGAATGCGAGCAAATTCTTCTTTGTCATATTGAAGCGGAAGGTCTACCCACCCAAGGAAATCGTTCCCAGCTCCAGTTTTTTCGTGGATTGCATGATGTGTTACTTTCACTGCATCACGTAAATAAGTGATTTCATGTTCACCGATGAAGGATAACGCTTTAGAATAGTCGAACGTTACATGTGTACTCATCTTTTTCCCTCCAATAATGTATATGTATTTCTGTATTCACTTTAGCGAAACTGAAGTTGTAAATCAAGCGATTCAACCATTGTAAACGTAACCAATATATATTTTTTAGAAAAAGTTCATTTTTTGCATAAAAATTCGCATTTTTCGGTATAGATGTATATACATCCTTTTTCTTATATTTTTTATGTATAAAAACAACATAACTACACCATTCTATAAAGGAGTTAATTAACTCATCGCTTGTTCACGCTTCACAATTAAGGGGGGCTTTTTCATGAGTACTCTGCAACGTATCGCATTAGTCTTTACTGTAATTGGCGCCGTGAACTGGGGACTAATCGGGTTCTTCCAGTTTGACTTAGTGGCAGCCATTTTCGGTGGACAAAATTCAGCTCTTTCCCGTATTATTTACGGCATCGTCGGTATTTCTGGGCTTATCAATCTTGGTTTACTCTTTAAACCATCAGAAAATCTTGGCACTCACCCAGAAACGAACGAAATCCACTAGTCAGTATGTCTTTATTTCACCTCCGACATACAAATATGATTGCATGCAATCATATTTGCAAATATATATCATAAGACAAAGTAAAAGAGGAACGCTCATATGCGCTCCTCTTTTACTTTGTTAACTCGGACTCTTCAATCCATTCGGTTAGCTTTTCTCGCAGCGTATTAAATCCGTTCTCAGATGGATTCGGTATAAGGATCCGCCCTTGTTTTCTTCTCGCCGCTTTTAACGATAAACTCATTTTTCTGTGTTCTTCATCAATTGAAAGTACTTTTACTTCTACTGTATCGCCGACTTTTAAAAAGTCATGAATATCCTTTACATATCCATTTGTAATTTCAGATATATGCACAAGCCCTTGTGTTTCTGCATCTAACGCTACAAATGCTCCGTAATCTTGAATCCCAGTCACTTTCCCTGTTACAACCACTCCAGTTGTATATTGTTCTGACATATGAAACACTCCCATACGTTACCATTTTCTCTACAATTGTAGATAGTAAAGCAGATGATTTATTGTTAAATATCCGATTAGTTAGTACGTACCCTAAGTAAAGCTACTCAGGATATGCATACCTCATATTAGTAAATTATACCACTATGACAGAACTCATTCAAAATTAACGAAAAATTTCCTAGAGTACGTATAATTTTCTAATATTGGGATAGAATACTAACACATGGCTTTCTAGTATTCCCCCCCTTTTATGGACAAAACGTATTATGTTTTGTCCTTTTTTTATTTTCTATAAACCGTTCCATTCTCTTCATTGCTTCCATAAGTTGTTCAAGCGATGTTGCATACGAGCAACGAATAAATCCTTCACCACTTTCGCCAAATACACTTCCAGGTACAACAGCCACCTTTTCTTCTAATAATAACTGTTCTGCAAATTCTGCCGAAGATAGTCCAGTTGAAGAAATAGAAGGAAAGACATAAAATGCTCCGCCCGGCACATGACACGTTAAACCCATTTCATTAAACGATGTCGTCATAAAATTACGGCGTTTCTTATAACTATCTCTCATCCGAATTACTTCATCATTCCCCGCGCGTAACGCTTCGAGTGCTGCGAACTGAGACATTGTCGGTGCACACATCATGGAATATTGATGAATTTTAAGCATTAATTCCGAAAATTGAACAGGAGCTGCAATCATACCGAGGCGCCATCCTGTCATCGCAAACCCTTTTGAAAATCCCGAAATTAAAATTGTATGCTCGCGCATATTTTTAATACTCGCGAAACTTGTATATACTTCGTCGTATACAAGCTCTGCATAAATTTCATCAGATAATACGATTAAATTGTACTTCTCAACAATCACTGCTATTTCTTCAAGCTCGGATTTATTTAACATTGCACCTGTTGGGTTATTTGGTGAACAAAGCAAAATTGCCTTTGTTTTCGCTGTAATAGCTGCTTCAATTTGTTCTGGTTGTACTTTAAACTCGTTTTCTAAAGTCGTTGCCACAGGAACCGGAACTCCTCCAGCTAATGTCACAAGCGGTGCATAAGAAACGAAGCTTGGTTCAATAATGAGTACTTCATCATCAGGATTTATAATGGCGCGCATCGCTACATCTAACGCCTGACTCGCTCCAACTGTAACAATGATTTCATCGTTCGGATCATAAGATACTGCAAATTGTTTTTTTAGATACTTTGCTATTTCTTGGCGCAGTTCCAATAATCCTGCATTTGCTGTATATGACGTATATCCTTGTTCTAAAGAACGGATGCATGCTTGCCTTACATTCCAAGGTGTAACAAAGTCAGGCTCTCCTACTCCAAGAGAAATAACACCTTTCATATTTGCTGCTAAATCGAAAAACTTTCGAATACCAGATGGTTGTAAAGATTCTGCCGTTCTAGATAGTTCAAATTGCTTCATGGTGTCACCACAATGCGCTTATCATCATCGTTTTTTTCGTAAATAATTCCCTCATGTTTATACTTTTTCAAAATGAAATGCGTTGTTGTAGAAACGACAGATTCAATTGTTGCTAATTTCTCAGAAACAAACATCGCGACTTCTCCCATTGTCTTTCCTTCTAATGTAATAGAAAGATCGTATGTCCCTGACATTAAATACACAGATTTCACTTCTGAATAACGATAAATTTGTTCAGCAACCGCATCGAACCCAACGCCGCGCTTTGGCGTAACTTTCACATCGATCATCGCCGTTAAACCTGTATGTTCTTTTACCTTCGTCCAATCGATATGTGTTACATAATCAACAATAATCTTTTCCGCTTCTAATTTTTCAACCATCTTCTTTACTTCTTCTACTTCTATATTTAACAGCTTCGCTAATGTATCTACAGATAATCGACTACTTTTTTCAAGACAAGCTAATAATTCTAATTCTTTTTCTGTCACCATATAAATCATCCTTCCTTTTCGTTTGTGTCTAAATTATACAAATACCCCTTCCAGTTTGAAAAGAAGATTTTTTTAGTGAATTATGTCAAAATAAAGTGAAACTTTAATCAGCGGAATGCTTCACCCCGCTGATTATTAGCCCGCACCAATCGGGCTTTTACGAGCAGTTGATCTCCCACCTCACTTCTTTGCCTCAGCCGTCTTTTTAGGTGGGAGTCTTACTGCTCGTTAAAGCGGGGTAAAGTGAAACTTTAATCAGCGGGAAAATGCGTGATAAAGCGAAAGGGGATGGAACCGTGAAACCAAAGGTTTATATTGCTGAACCAGTTCCAACATTTGTAGAAAACTATTTATCAGAACACTGTGATTATGAAAAATGGGAGCAAAATGAGAAGGTACCTCGTGATGTCCTATTGGAGAAAATACAAAATAAAGATGGCTTATTAAATTTCGGATCTGCTATTAATGAAGAATTATTAAATGTAGCTCCTAACTTAAAAGTAGTGAGCAACATTTCTGTCGGTTACGATAATTTTGATTTACAAGCGATGGAAAAGCGCAACGTCATTGGAACGAATACACCATATGTATTAGATGATACAGTAGCGGACCTTGTTTTCGCTCTTATGTTATCTGCTGGTCGCCGCGTCTGCGAACTCGACTCCTACGTGAAAAATGGTGAATGGAACGCCGAAATCGGAAAAGAGCACTTCGGGCTGGATGTACACCATAGTACAATCGGTATTATCGGAATGGGACGAATTGGAGAAGCCGTTGCAAAACGGGCGAAATTCGGATTTGATATGAATGTTCTGTATTATAACCGTCGCCGTAAAGAAGAAGCTGAACAAAAATTCGATGCTACATATTGTGATTTACAGACGTTACTCAAACAATCTGATTTTATTGTTCTTCTTACTCCATTAACAGATGAAACGTATCATCTTATCGGAGAAAAGGAATTTTCATTAATGAAAGAAACAGCAATCTTCATTAATGCCTCTCGCGGAAAAACAGTAGATGAAGAAGCGTTAATACATGCGTTAACAGAAAAGAAAATCTTTGCAGCAGGCATTGACACTTTTACACAAGAGCCGATTCAAAAAGATAATCCGCTCTTATCATTACAAAATGTTGTGACTTTACCACACATCGGATCTGCAACATTAAAAACTAGGCAGCAAATGGCTATGACAGCCGCTGAAAATTTAGTTGCAGGGTTACAAGGAAAAACACCGCCTAATATTGTTCGTGGATAATGATGAATAAGCAAAAGGCAAGATGACATCGTCATCTTGCCTTTTTTTGTTAACATATTTTTTTCTGCCTTGGAGATGATATGAACAAAAATCAATGGAGTGACAAAAAATGAATCACGAATATACTTGTCCTTATTTCACTTTTTCCACTCGCGGCACTACTATTCATTACGAATTGTATGAACATGACAACAAAACGGAACGTCCTACTTTCGTACTCGTTCACGGCTTTTTATCTTCCTCATTCAGTTACCGCCGCCTCATTCCTTTATTATCGAAAGCAGGAACAGTACTAGCTCTTGATTTGCCACCGTTCGGAAAAAGTGATAAGTCTCATCTCTTTAAGTATTCTTATCATAATTTAGCAACGGTTATTATCGATTTAATTGAACATTTATCTCTCTCAAATATTGTGTTAGTTGGGCATTCTATGGGTGGACAAATTTCTCTCTATGTAAACCGTATACGCCCTGAATTAATCTCAAAGACAATTTTACTATGCAGCTCTAGCTATTTAGCACGCGCAACCTTACCTTTACTGTACTCTTCTTATTTACCGTTCTTTCATTTATACGTAAAGAACTGGATTATACGGCGCGGGATTGTTCATAACTTAATGAATGTCGTTCATGATCACTCATTAATTGACGATGAAATGAAGGAAGGTTACTCCGCTCCTTTTTATGACAACCGTATATTCCCTGCTTTAACTCGTATGATAAGAGACCGTGAAGGTGATTTATCTTCAAATGAATTACAAAAAATCGAAACACCTACACTACTCATTTGGGGTGAAAAAGATCGTGTCGTCCCTGTACATGTAGGTCATCGGCTACACAAAGATTTACCAAATTCTAAATTTATTTCTTACGAAAACACAGGACATTTACTACCTGAAGAAAAGCCTGAACTTGTTTATGAAGAAATTATCGCTTTTTCTGCACAATAATACAAAAGGCTGTCGGAAATTCCGACAGCCTACAATGAACAACTTCCGCCTTCTTTTATTACAAGTAATTCCACAGCTAACTTCTCACATTTTCCAAGCGCAGGTACTTCCTCAAAAGACATAAAGTATATATGTTGAATCTTTTTTGCGATGTATTTTGGATCGTCGAACACACTTACGACGTTCACAACATCGCTCGCTTCTGTTTCATAAAACTCCGGTCCCATTTGAAACGGATCCCAATTCTTCACAACCTCTATCATCTTTTCATATGTACCCATTCGCTTCCCGCCTTTTCACTTTTTAATGCTTTTCTTTATCCTATCACATCAGCTATTCTATAAGAAGAGAGAGAACTTTCATAACTTAACGGTTTACAGAAGAAGGGGGCAAACTTATGCAACTATTTCATAAAACAGTCAATCGACGTGGAACCCATAGTACGAAATGGGATACGTATAAAAACGAAGAACTTCTCCATGCTTGGATTGCTGATATGGATTTTGAAGTACCACAACCAATTCAGACTGCTTTAAAGAAACGTATCGAGCATCCTATTTTCGGCTATACACTTCCTCCCGAAAATATTGGAGATATTATTTGTAACTGGACAAAAAAACAGTACAACTGGGATATTCAAAAAGATTGGATTGTCTTTAGCGCGGGAATCGTTCCAGCTCTTAGTGCGAGCATACAGGCCTTCACAAAGGAAAACGAATCCGTTCTCGTACAACCACCTATTTATCCCCCATTTTTCGAAATGGTCACAACAAACAACAGACGATTATGCGTGAGTCCTTTACAGAAACAAAATGATACATATACGATAGACTTCGATCATTTAGAAAAGCAATTTCAACAAGGCGTCAAACTCATGCTTCTTTGTAGTCCTCACAATCCAATCGGGCGTGTTTGGTCAAAAGAGGAACTTACACAACTTGGCACGTTATGTACAAAATATAATGTAATCGTTGTCGCGGATGAAATTCATTCCGATATTATTTACGGAGATCATACGCATACACCGTTCGCTTCCTTATCTGAAGAATTAGCAGCGCGCACGATTACTTGTATGGCTCCGAGTAAAACATTTAATATCGCTGGATTACAGGCATCGATTATTATCATTCCAAACGAAAAACTCCGTCAAACCTTTATATCTATCCAATATAGACAAGGTTTCCACGGATTAAATACATTTGCCTATACAGCGATGCAAAGTGCCTATACAGAATGTAATGATTGGCTACATGAAATTCGATTATATATAGAAGATAACGCTCAATTCGCTTGTAAATATATTAAAAATCACATACCCGCTCTTTCTGTAACGAAACCAGAAGGTAGCTTTTTATTATGGATCGATTGCTCCCGCCTACAGCTTTCTCAAAATGAACGCACTGCATTACTTGAGGAAAAAGGGAAAATCATCGTTGAACCTGGTGAGAAATACGGATTAGGCGGCGAAGAACATATTCGAATTAACATCGGCTGTCCAAGATCTGTTTTAGAAGAAATTTTAAATAGACTGCGCCATACGTTTTCAGAATAAGAAAGGAGGTAATTCGGGAAAACCTCCTTTATCAATATCTTTTCAAATACGTTTCACAAAAAAAGCTACCATGCACGGTAGCTTTTACTTTTTCTTCATATCCGACGCTTTTTTTACAATGACACCACAAGCAATTCGATCACCGGATTTACCTGTTGGTTGTGTCATACCATCATCAGCGTTTTCTGTAATAATAATAGACGCTCCATCTTTTCTATGAATCGTTGTTTTCCCTTCTTCAAGCGTTATGTGCGGCGCATCGATTTCTGCTTTAATCTTTCCAGAACCGTCTGCAATTACGTTCGGTAAATCACCGTTTTCTGCACCCTTCGGATTAAGAAGTCCATGCTTTTTATTATCAGGATTAAAATGATTACCAGATGATTCAAAACGTGGTGCTTTACACTCACCAATTTCGTGTACATGCAGTCCGTGCGCGCCTGGTGCGAAACCTTCCCCTTTAATCGTAATTTTCACTCCGCTTGTTTGCTGCACTACTTTCGCAGTCCCCACTTCATCGCCTGAAGCATTATGTAATTTCACGTCAATTTCTTTCGGCTTCCCTTGGTCACAACCTGCCATCAGAAATAATAAACAACAACTTAAAAAAAGCCGTTTTTTCATTCTATTCCCTCCAAAATATATTCTGCCCTTAGATTGTCCGAGCATAGAGGGAAACATACAAAAATGAGTTACTGTTTCTTTTCCGCTAAAAGTTTTTCTTCAACTTTCTGTAATCGCTCCGCTTCGCGTTTTGATACACGAATGAACATACGCCACGTAGCAACGGCACCAATGATAAATAGAACGCAAACAATCCCTGGAATAATATATTCTGTTTTATCTTCCGGAAAATATAAAGGCATCATACGGAACACTCCTTATTATAGGATTCAAAAAACATCAGAATTTTCTGTTATATAATATAAAATTATAGTGGAACCTATCCATATTCTCAAGGGGGCATTCCGAAAGCGAATGATTTCTTTGACTCCTTCGCACACTTTCCTTACTATAAACTTGAGGTGAAAAATATGAGAGAAACATTTGAAATTGGTGAAATCGTTACTGGTATTTATAAAACTGGCAAATACATCGGCGAAGTTACAAATAGCCGTCCTGGCAGTTACGTCGTAAAAGTGTTAGCTGTTTTAAAACATCCGGTGCAAGGTGACTTACATAACGTAAAACAAGCTGACGTACCATTTTTCCATGAAAGACGTGCTTTAGCTTTCCGTGAACAGACGAACATTCCAGAGCAAATGGTGAAGAAATATGAAGGAGAAATTCCAGAGTATACAGAGTCACTCAAATTAGCATTGGAAACTCAAATGAATTCATTTTCTGAAGATGATTCACCTTTTGCGGTTCGTAGTCTAGAAACATTAGAGCAGTTAAAAAAAGACTACAAACTTTAAAAAAACAAAACGACCAAATTACATACTATGCAATTTGGTCGTTACTGTGTACTCACTTTCTTTAACACTTTTGAAAAATCAACGAGTTCTCCCAATGTTGGAGGTGCTGGTTTCACTAAATACTCTTTATCTTTTTCTACTAATTTAAAAATATTATACGTCGTCATCGCATCATCTAGCGCACAATGATGCTTACCCGTCCCTGCTTTTCCATATGCCTCAATTGCTTTCCACAATCCTGTTTGATTTCTCTCCCCAAAAAACTTCTTATACTCAAGTGATAAATCACGACACTGTCCTAAGAACGGAAAGTCTACTCTTGCCATTTCACAATTATGCTTCAACACTTTCATATCCATATTTCCCCACGTAACAATGGTTGGTTTACATCTCCTTTCATATTCTGCAAGTTTTTCAACGAGTTCTGGAAACGCAATTCCTTTATCTACGACTTCTTGTTTAATTCCTAAAAATTTCTTACATCGATCCGTTAAAGAAGGAAAAGTTTTCGGCCTAACATGAGCTGAATACGTGTCTTCTACCTTACAGCCAACAACCGAAACGAGTCCTACTTCAATGATTTCCGGGAAAAATCCTTTTGGTTTTTTTCTGTGCTGGGGCATCGTAAACTCAAAATCCAAAAATAAAAATCGTTGTTCATCCATACGATCCCTTCCTTATCATCTTTGTCATTCCTTTCTATTTGACACTCCTACACGAACAAGCTCGAATGCTAATTCCATTTTAAATATTCAGATTGGATGTATCTTATATATATGTCAAATGCCCACAAATATTTTTAAAAATAAGAAAAAATGACCGATGCAGAAAATATGACAAAATAAGCCCTTTCATTTACATCCCCCTTTTTTCTACTTTATAATGACGTTATGTGTGTTTCATCTAGTTAATTTTTTGACACACTAAGAAAAGTGAATGAAAGGAGATGAGAGTTTTGCACGAAACAACGCAAGAGCTCGCAAACTGGCAGTATTATTTTGCTATCGCAGTCTTTTTAATTACATATGCCATTATTATTTCAGAAAAAATTAATCGCGCTGTCATCGCACTTCTTGGTGCAGCACTCATGGTAATTATGGGGGTCGTTGATTTACACAACGCCTTTACGAAACATATTGAATGGGGGACGATTACGCTACTCATCGGTATGATGATTCTGGTGAACATTACAAGTAAATCGGGTGTCTTCCAATACGTTGCCATTAAAGCAGCAAAAGGGGCGCAAGGAAATCCAATTAAAATTTTAATTTCACTTTCCTTACTTACTGCGCTTGGTTCCGCATTTTTAGATAACGTTACAACTGTACTTCTTGTTGTTCCAGTTACTTTATCTATTACGCGCATACTGAAAGTAAATCCTGTTCCTTATTTACTTTCTGAAATTATTTTTTCAAACATTGGAGGAACAGCAACATTAATTGGTGATCCACCTAACATTATGATTGGTTCTGCAAATAAGCATTTAGATTTCAATGCGTTCTTATTCAACTTAGCACCTATCGTAATCATTATTATTGCTGTTACAGCGACAATACTTTACTTCATGTATCGTAAACAATTAATTGCTGATCCTGTACAAATTAAAAAATTAATGAGTTTAGATGAAAAACAATACATTAAAGATCCAGTATTAATGAAAAAATCTTTAACCGTACTTGGACTTACAATCGTAGGTTTCATGACTCATTCGATCTTCCATGTTGATGCAGCTATCATCGCTTTAACTGGTGCTACTGTACTTATGCTAATCGGTGTGAAAGAACATGAAATTGAAGAGGTATTCGCAAGTGTAGAGTGGGTAACAATCTTCTTCTTCGCAGGACTATTCGTACTTGTTGGAGGACTTATTGATATCGGCCTTATCAAAATGTTAGCTCAAAAAGTAATTGGAATAACAGGTGGAGATGTTTCTTACGCATCTATCCTTATTTTATGGGTATCTGGTATCGCCTCTGCAACAATTGATAACATTCCATTCGTTGCAACAATGATCCCACTTATTAACGATATGGCAGTTGGGCTAGGTTTATCACCTTCTGACGCACAAATCGACGTATTATGGTGGGCATTAGCATTAGGTGCTTGTCTAGGTGGAAACGGAACATTAATCGGAGCTTCTGCTAACGTAATTGTTGCAGGTATCGCAAGTCGTGAGGGCCATAAATTTAGCTACATGGAATTCCTTAAAGTCGGCTTCCCAATTATGATCGTTTCATTAATCATTTCTCATATTTATATTTATTTACGCTACCTTATGTAGTAGAAAAAGGGTTGTCACATGTGACAGCCCTTTTTCTTGTTCAATACAATTATATGAATGATTTTTCAAATATCCCTACTCGTTATACCTTACCGGCTCATTCCGAATAATGAACAAGTGAATCGGTAAGAAAACCGAAAATGTGATTGTATGAATAATCGTAAACAATATAGAATTCGTTCCGTATCTATCTAAAATTGCGTAGATAAGATAAATAGACAGCACAATCGATACAGCTGTTGCTAATAAATATAGAATTGGTACGAAGTTAAAAATGAAACACGCGACATATATGCCGAATACTTTCCATCCTGCTTCTTCTTTTAAGAAATCCGGTAATTTGTCTTTTGCTAAATCACCCCATATCTTACTATTTAAAAAAGGAATAAACGCAAGAGCACCATCCGTTGCACCATCATTTTTCGCCATCGTATACAGTGCAAAAGCCGTTAATAAATACGCAATAATTGCCCAAATCAATACAAGAAGAATAAACGCAAAACTAAGAGCAAAGAAACCTGCTAGTACGCCTTGATCTTCCATCTTATCCTCTCCTCTCTACTCTCAACATATTTCATTACTTTACAAGTTATGTTTTAAAATTTATCCAAACTCTCTGTATAATAATAGGAGCGAGATAATAAGAGAGGAGAACGCACTTATGCATCCATTTGTACAAGCATTACAAGAGCATTTCACAGCCCATAAAAATCCTGAAAAAGCAGAACCGATGGCATGTTATATGAAAAACCACTTCCCATTTCTCGGTATTCAAACACCTGAAAGAAGACAACTATTGAAAGACGTCATCCAAATACACACTCCCCCAGATCAAAAAGATTTCCAAGTTATCGTACGTGAGCTTTGGGATTTACCAGAACGTGAATTTCAAGCGGCCGCACTCGATATTATGCAAAAATATAAAAAGCATATAAACGAAACGCATATCCCGTTTTTAGAAGAACTTATTGTAACAAAATCTTGGTGGGATTCTGTTGATAGCATCGTCCCTACATTTTTAGGAAATATCTTTTTAAAACATCCGGAATTAATTTCTGCCTATATTCCAAAATGGATTGCATCAGACAACATATGGTTACAACGCGCCGCTATTTTATTCCAGCTAAAATATAAACAAAAGATGGACGAAGAACTTCTTTTCTGGATTATTGGACAACTACATTCTTCAAAAGAATTTTTCATTCAAAAAGCGATTGGCTGGGTCCTTCGCGAGTATGCAAAAACGAAGCCCGATGTCGTTTGGGAATACGTGCAAAATAACGAGCTTGCTCCCCTTAGTAAACGTGAAGCAATTAAGCACATTAAACAAAATTACGGAATAAATAACGAAAAAATAGGCGAGACTCTATCATAGATAGACGCGTTCCTCTATTGAGATTTAAAAAAGAACGTGTTAGAATATGTTCATTATTATTAATATAAGTAGCGATGACGGACTTATAAGTACTTGCACAAAAAGCGATTCAGGGATAGTGAAAGCCTGATGCCGCAAGGAAACGGCAGTCCCGAGCAATACGTGATAAAGTGGATGCACCTGTTGTGTATCAACTAGGGTGGAACCGCGGGCAAACGCTCGTCCCTAGGCAATTAAGCCTTGGGATGAGCGTTTTTTTTATGTTTTTCAAAGCATATACCGCTCGTTTCACAAGTATCAGAGCACGTCATCGCCAATACGTTAACTTTCAAAAGGAGGATTTTATTATGTATTCAATGGAACAAGTTGTAAACTTAGCGAAACATCGCGGTTTTGTTTTCCCTGGTTCTGAAATTTACGGTGGTCTTGCAAACACTTGGGATTACGGTCCACTTGGAATCGAATTAAAAAATAACGTTAAAAAAGCTTGGTGGAAAAAATTCATTCAAGAATCTCCATACAACGTTGGTTTAGACGCAGCTATTTTAATGAACCCAAAAACTTGGATCGCTTCTGGTCACGTTGGTAACTTCAACGATCCAATGATCGACTGTAAAAAATGTAAAGCGCGTCACCGTGCTGACAAATTAATTGAAGATGCATTAGATGCAAAAGGCATCGAAATGGTTGTTGATGGTCTTACTTTCGACCAAATGGCTGACCTAATGAAAGAACATGAAGTAAAATGTCCTGATTGTGGTAGTGAAGAGTTCACTGAAATCCGTCAGTTCAACTTAATGTTCAAAACATTCCAAGGTGTTACAGAGTCTAGCACGAACGAAATCTTCCTTCGTCCTGAAACAGCACAAGGTATTTTCGTAAACTTTAAAAACGTACAACGCTCTATGCGTAAAAAACTTCCATTTGGTATTGGCCAAATCGGTAAGAGCTTCCGTAACGAAATCACGCCTGGTAACTTCACATTCCGTACACGTGAATTCGAACAAATGGAACTTGAATTCTTCTGTAAGCCTGGTGAAGATTTAGAATGGTTCGCATTCTGGCGTGAAACTTGTAAGAACTGGTTACTTTCACTTGGTATGACTGAAGAAAGCATGCGTCTTCGTGACCACGGTGAAGAGGAATTATCTCATTACAGTAACGCAACAACTGATATTGAATTCAGATTCCCATTCGGTTGGGGCGAACTTTGGGGCGTAGCATCTCGTACAGACTTCGATTTAAAACGTCACATGGAACACTCTAATGAAGACTTTAACTATATCGATCCACAAACGAATGAGCGTTACGTACCGTACTGCATCGAGCCATCTTTAGGTGCTGACCGTGTAACATTAGCATTCTTATGTGATGCATATGAAGAAGAGCAATTGGAAAACGATTCTCGTACAGTTCTTCGTTTCCACCCTGCTTTAGCACCATACAAAGCAGCTATCTTACCATTATCTAAAAAGCTATCTGAAGGTGCTACTGAAGTATTCGCAGAACTAGCTAAAGACTTCATGGTAGACTTTGACGAAACTGGTTCTATCGGTAAACGTTACCGTCGTCAAGACGAAATCGGTACACCATTCTGTATCACTTACGACTTCGACTCAGTTGAAGACAAAGCTGTTACAGTACGTGACCGTGACACAATGGAACAAGTTCGTATGCCAATTAGCGAGCTAAAAGGCTTCTTAGAGAAGAAAATCCAGTTCTAATTATAAAAAAGAGGCGCTCTATTGAGCCGCCTCTTTTTACTTTTCACGTTTTTCTTTAATTGCTACTGTACATCTTGATATACATAGTAAATCATCATTCTCATCAATAATACGTACATCCCAAACCATCGTTGAATGTCCTCTATGTATCGGTGTTCCGATCGCTGTTACAATCCCATCTTTCTTTGAGCGAATGTGATTTGCATTAATTTCTAGACCGAAACAAATACATTTCTCTTGATCAATTAAATTGTATGAACCAACACTTGCTACTGTTTCCGCTAATGCAAGAGATGCACCGCCGTGTAAAAAACCAAACGGCTGATGCGTACGCTCATCAACAGGCATCGTAGCAACCACCTTATCTTCTGTCATCTCTAACAACTCAATTCCAAGTGAATCCATTAAAGTTTTTCCCATATCGTTTCCTCCTTCTCTTACTTTAATTGAATGTATAATTTTACCTATTTATTTTCAAACTACTTATAACACTTATATAAGGAGGTTTCACCTAAATGAAACAGAAATTTTGTATATTACTGCTTATGTTCTCCTTGCTGACTATTGTACCAAATTGTGCACTAGCAGCCAAAGCATCCAACCTGACAATCGATGTTCAGACTGTAACACAAAAAGGTAAGAAACCTTATATAGAATATCAAATTAACAGACCTTCGTTTCACAATTTTCCCGATTCTAAATTTCAAAATAAGCTCAATTTCTATTACAAAAAATCTACTGACAAATTTAAAACAAAATTAGAAAAAGACGCAAAAAAATATTATAAAGAAACAGAAGGATCTAGTACACCTTTTCATCCGTACGTGGCGAATGTTGATTATAAAGTCTCCCTAAATAAACCACCGTTGCTCAGCCTATATGTGAATTACTATCAATATACAGGCGGAGCACACGGTCTTTATAAGTGGAAGGCAAACACATTTGATTTAAAAGAAAAAAAGTTACTACACTTAGACGATCTATTTCAACCAGAAGATAAATATAAAGAAATAATCCGTGCTGAGATTGTAAGACAAATTAAACAAAATGAAAGTATTTATTTTCCCGATGCAACTGAAAAGGTCATGAGCACGAAAAAGTTCCACTTCTTTTTAGAACCGGACAATCTCGTCATTTATTTCCCTTTATATGAGATTGCTCCTTATTCAAGCGGAATCCCTCAATTTCGTATTCCGTATACGTTGCTAAGAGAGTATTTGAAGCCTTCTTATCAAAATATTTTGATTGACAACAAGTAAATATTTTCGCTACGATAATGTTAACCTAAAAACAACAGGAGGTTAACATTATGAGGAGATTTCATGTTTTAGATTTAGCATTAGCTGCCATGTTCGTCGCTCTTATGGCCATTGGTGCAAATATTGTATCTTGGGCACCATTCCTGCAAGTAGCGGGTATCCCATTATCTATGCAACCATTTTTCGCAATTTTAGCAGGGCTTCTTCTTGGAAGTAGACTTGGCGCATTATCAATGACTGTGTATATGCTCGTTGGCTTAGCTGGTGCACCAATCTTCGCTAACTTCAAAGCTGGATTCGGAGCGCTTTTAGATCCTACTGGTGGTTTTATTATTGCATTTATTATCGTTGCTTACGTATCCGGAAAACTAGTAGAACAAAAAGAACGACCAACATTCAGTACATTTGCAATTGCCTCTTTCACAGGAATCATTTTAACGTATATTATCGGTACTACTTATATGTACGGGGCAGTCAATTTCTTCATGGGTGGTAATATGAGTTATAAAGCGGCTTGGATGATTATGATGTGGTTCGCAGTAAAAGATATTGCATTTACCATTATCGGTGCTATTATCGCACCTCGCATATACTATGCTGTACGTCGTTCCGCTTATCAGCATTCTCATTCGACGATTTCATAATAAAAAAGAGTTATTTCAGTACACTGAAATAACTCCTTTTTTACATTAAGACTGTTGCTTCGTGTGTTCTTCTAAAATTTTCTGCATCATTGGAACCATGTCATCACGTAATTCTGGGTGTCGCAGAGCCATTTCGATTGTCGTTTGAACGAATCCTAACTTTTCACCTACGTCGTAGCGCTTTCCTTCGAAATCGTAAGCAAATACACGTTGAATTTCGTTTAAGTTTTGGATTGCATCTGTTAACTGAATTTCACCACCAGCACCAACATGTTGCTGTTCTAAGAACATGAAGATTTCAGGTGTTAAAACGTAACGTCCCATAATTGCTAAGTTTGAAGGTGCTGTACCTGCTGCTGGTTTCTCAACGAAATTGCGAACTTGGTAACGACGTCCTTCCTGCTCTAATGGGTCGATAATTCCATAACGGTGTGTTTCGTCTTCTGGAACCGTTTGTACACCAATAACAGAAGAAAGCGTTTTATCATATTCTTCAATTAATTGACGTAAACATGGTTTTTCAGCTTGAACGATATCATCACCTAATAAAACAGCGAATGGCTCATCACCAATGAATTTACGTGCACACCAAACAGCGTGTCCTAATCCTTTTGGTTCTTTTTGACGGATATAGTGAATATCTACCATTTTTGAAGAAGCCTGTACTTTTTCAAGTAACTCATACTTTTTCTTTTCTAATAAGTTTTGCTCTAACTCAAATGCATTATCAAAATGATCTTCAATAGAGCGCTTCGTTTTACCAGTAACGATAATAATATCTTCGATTCCTGATTTTATTGCTTCTTCTACAATGTATTGGATAGTTGGTTTATCTACTATCGGTAACATTTCTTTTGGCATTGCTTTTGTAGCTGGTAAAAAACGTGTTCCTAATCCAGCTGCTGGGATTATGGCTTTTCTTACTTTTTTCATCACAAAATACCCTCTCTTCTGTCAGAATCAATAACGATTATTTCCTTACATAAAACAAAAGGGAGGTTTCACTCCCTTTCGTTCCTTACTACTTAAAATTACTTTATATTATAAACGATTCATAATATCTTCTTTAATAGTAAGTAACTTTTGTTCACTATTTTGTAAAGAATTATCTTGAACACCGAAGTAGAACTTAATCTTCGGTTCAGTTCCAGATGGGCGTAGGCAGAACCAAGAACCATCTTCTAATTGATATTTTAACACATTTGATTTCGGTAAGTGAATCTCTTCTTTATGTCCATCTTGTAAAGATGTAACGATGCTCGCTTTATAGTCTTCAACAGCTACAACTGTTAAGCCCGCTACTTCTTTCGGAGGATTTTCACGGAATGTTGCCATCATTTCTTGAATTTGTTCCGCTCCATCTTTTCCTTTTAACGTTAACGATACAAGATCTTCACGGAAGAAACCGTACTTCTCAAATACTTCTAATAAACCATCGTATAACGTTTTACCTTGTGATTTGTAGTATGCAGCTACTTCACATGCAAATAGAACAGATTGTACTGCATCTTTATCACGACAGAATGGACGGATTAAATAACCATAGCTTTCCTCATAACCGAATTGGAATTCGTATTGTCCGCTTTCTTCATACTGTTTAATTTTCTCACCGATAAATTTAAATCCAGTTAACGTATCAACTGTATCTAAACCGTATGCTTTCGCGATTGTACGGCCAATTTCAGACGTTACGATTGTTTTTAATACAACACCGTTCTCTGGAAGCGTTCCGTTTTCTTTCTTTTGAGATAATAAGTAATCAAGCATTAATGCACCTGTTTGGTTACCCGTTAATACTTGGAACTCACCATCGTGATTACGAACTGCAACGCCTAGACGGTCTGCGTCAGGATCCGTTGCGATTAACACATCTGCTCCTACCTTCTCACCGTCACGAATTGCATACTCAAACGCTGCATGCTCTTCTGGGTTCGGTGATTTTACTGTAGAGAAGTTCGGATCTGGTAACTCTTGCTCTTTTACAACTGTTACATCTGTAAATCCAACTTCTTCTAAACCACGGCGCACAGAAATATTTGATGTTCCATGTAATGGTGTAAAGACGATTTTTAAGTCTTTTCCAACATTTTGTACCATTTCTTTATTAATGATGACATTGTTCAATTCTGTTGCATATGCATCATCTACTTCTTGTCCAACAATATGTAATAAACCGTCAGCTTTTAATTGCTCCACATTAGCAACCTCAACTGTTAACTCATCCTCTACTGCATTTACATAGCTAATTAACTCATCAGCTTCTTTTGGAGGCAACTGCCCACCATCTTCACCATATACTTTATAACCGTTATATTCCGGCGGATTATGGCTTGCCGTAAGAACGATTCCACTTACTGTATGTAAATGACGAACTGCGAAAGAAAGCACTGGCGTTGGGCGTAAGCTTTCAAACACATATGTTGTGATACCGTGTGCACCAAGTGTAGCAGCTACTTCCATTGCAAATTCAGGTGATTTATGACGAGAATCGTACGCTACAACAACACCGCGTTTTTTCGCTTCTTCACCTAATTTTTCAATAAACTTCGCTAATCCTTGTGTTGCTTTACGAACTGTATATACGTTCAAACGGTTCGTACCAGCACCAAGTTCACCACGCATACCACCTGTGCCGAATTCTAGATTTTTATAAAAGCTGTCCTCAATTTTCTTCTCATCTTGCTTCATGTTTTCTAACTGTTCTTTTAGTTCTGCGTCTAACTCTGCATAGGAAAGCCAGCGACTAAATTCTTGTTTCCAGCTCATATTTCTATCTCCTCTCGCTTGTCATACCTTTATTATATGAAAAAAACAACCTGTATCTCAATATTTTTTACAATCTAACAGGATTTTACTAGGAATATTTGTATACACTATGGTTAAATACTCCACTAAAGGGAATGAGGATTATGCAAGAATGGGGCTTGTCAGAAGAGCTCAAAATACAAACAAAGCAAATGATTGAAATTGCTGAGAAAGAATTATCAATTATGAGACAAGCAATTGATAAAGAAGATGAATGTATTTTGTGCAAAATGGAAGATATTCATCATATGTTAGCAAACGTACAAACATTGGCAGCTACATACTATATTCAAGCGTATTTATCACCTTATACTGAAAGCTCACATTCTATTACAGCAACTGTCCAACATTTAAGCGCCCGAAAACACGGGGCTCTTATTGTTGTGGAAAGAAACGAACCACTTGACTCTCTCATTCAAACTGGAACAACATTACATGCTCATTTAACCTCACCGTTACTTGAATCCATTTTCTATCCAGGTAACCCTCTTCATGACGGAGCCGTTCTCGTTAAAAATGATCATATTGTTTCAGCTGCCAATATTCTTCCGTTAACGAAAAGCACAGAAGTTGATCCTGAACTAGGAACACGTCACAGAGCTGCGATTGGCTTATCAGAAAAAAGCGACGCACTTATTTTAGTTGTCTCTGAAGAAACAGGTCGCACTTCATTCGCTTTAAATGGAACGTTATATACGATTTCTTTATAGGATCCATCTTTTCCTATAGAACAGTACAATAGGAAATGAAATTATATCGACTTAACGACAAAAAATGACAATAATCATACCAATAAAAAAGGCTGTTCCAAAATATCGGAACAGCCTTCTCTTATGGATCTTACTCTTCTCCGAAACGTTCAACAAGTGTTGCAAGTGTACGTACCATTGCACCTGTTGCTCCAGCTGGCCCTAAATCATGCGCTCCTGACGTTTCAGATGTTCCAGCGATGTCTAAGTGTACCCAAGGTGTATCTTCAGCAAATTCACCTAAGAATGTACCTGCCATAACCGCATGTCCTTCGCGGCCTGGTGAGTTATTTAAATCGGCAAACTTACTGTTTCGAACGCGTTCTTTATCACGATCAAAAATCGGTAATTGCCAAATTGATTCATCTGTTTCCATAGACGCCTCTAGCACTTGCTCAAACAACTCTTCATTGTTTGTCATTGCGCCTGTCGTCTGATTTCCAAGTGCAACAATTACACCACCTGTTAATGTCGCAACATCAATAAGATAGTTTGCACCTAGTTTTTTCGCATACGTAATACCGTCAGCTAACGCTAGGCGACCTTCTGCATCTGTATTTAATACTTCAATTGTTTTTCCGCTCATAGATGTGATTACATCGTCTGGCTTAAATGCTGTACCACTTACAACGTTATCAGTTGATGGAATAACAGCGATCACATTTTGCTCTGGGCGAAGTTCACCGATAATTTCCATCGCACCTAATACAGACGCAGCACCGCCCATATCACCTTTCATACCGACCATGCCTTCACGTGGTTTTAAAGAATAACCACCTGTATCGTATGTAATCCCTTTTCCAACGAATCCAATGACATCTGTCCACTCTTCTTTTCCTTTATAAATAAGAGCAATCATTTTTGGTGGCTCTGTACTACCTTGGTTTACTGCAAGTAACGCGCCCATACCAAGATCTTCCATCTCTTCTTTCTCAAGAACTTTATAATCCATATCATACTTTTCCGCTAACTCAACAGCATACTCAGCAAGCTTTGTTGCTGTTAATACGTTTGGCGGCATATTTACAAGTGTACGAGCTGAATTTGTTGCACGTCCATGTACGTAGCCAACTGTTAATGCAGCTTCAATTTCTTGTGCATCTTCTGCTGTAATAGCCGTGAACTTCTCTAGTTCCACACGATCCTTTTTATCTGATTTATACGTTTGTAACTCATATGTACCAAGACCTTGTACTTCTGCTGCAATATGAGCTACATCAATTGCATCTAATTTCTCTGTTACGAAAGAATCAAGTAAGATTGTTGCATCTTGTACTTTTGCTGCTTGTAACGTTTTAAATGCCTTACCAAGAGCAGCACGCAACGTTTCTGTCGTGTAAGACTCTTTCTTACCTAAACCAACGAAATAATAACGTTTCACATTTGTTTTTCCTAAACTATGTACTTTTGAAATAGCTTTCTTCTTCGTAGAAAGTTCTTTCTCTTCTAATAAAACTTGTAGTTGTCCTTCAAACGCTTTGTCCAGTTCTTGTACAAAACTACTCGTTTTCTCTTCTTCAAATAAGGCAACGATTACCGCTTCATGGCTTGCTAATTCTTTTTGTACTTGAAACATGTTCAGACCCCCTAAATTTCTCTACTCTGCCTTTATTATAACTTTATTTTCGATAAAATGCGACAATTCTAACTTCTGTTACATCCTATATAATCCATATTTCTTCTATTTATAAAATAAAAAAGTCTAGCGTAATTACCACTAGACTATCTTTGTTTTAAATATTGACCACGAAACACTTGCATCGTTTCGTCTTGATTTAACATCGTTAACTCTTCTTCTGAAAACTTACCATTTCCAACTTTCACTACATACACATTCACTTTTTTCTTACCCCATTGGCTATAAACATCTTTCACCGTATCATAATACAGATCAAGACGGTTTCCTTTTATTGCACCGCCCTTATCAGCTACTACACCGTACCCATAACCTGGTACGAATAGAATCGTTCCAATTGGGAATACGCGTAAGTCCGCAGCGATTGTGGAATATAAATCCCTTTTCACCTTAACTCCTGAATATGTAATACCATACTCCGGATGTCCCGGTCTCTTACCAGTTGACTCAATTCCCGACGTATAACCTGTTGCAGTCATTTCAATTGAACGATATTTAGACCAGTCGTTTGCCTGCTCTAAAGCATTTATCACTTCTTTACTCGGAGCAACATTTCTCTTAACTTCTGCTGCATGTACTTCTTTTGCACTCGTTCCCTCATATTTCTTTACAATCTCTAATAAAGAAACTCCTGTGAAAGCATTCCATGTTACGCATAATGCGGATACAAGTAAACAAGTCATCATAATGCGAATACAATATCGTTTTAACATTTTTATATTCCACACTCCTTCATCGTTAATCATTCCCTATACGATGAAGGAATATGCAAAAAAATAATCCCCAAATGAATTGGAGATTAAAACATTTGATATCCGCTTTTCCGAAGTTTCTTAATGACAATTCCGGCTAAAGCAGCACCTACTAATCCAGTAGATAGAATAAACACATCTGCCTGCCCTAAATGCGATACACTTGTCCCAAATGAAGAGAATGTTTCTTTCGGCTTTGAAAAATAATCCCACACACTCGCCTTATTAATAATAAGTATACAAACAATCGGATACACAATAACCATTACCCATGTCGCTCGCAATATCATGTTGAGTAAAAATCCAATTCCAAAAAACAAAATAAAAAATAACATCATTGAAATAAGTAGTACTGGTATACTCACTCTTTCTCCCTCTCCTTCGCATGCGCCGTAAATACATGATAGGCTGTATAACCAAATTGCTCTCCTGGATCTAATGTTTTGTTCATCTCAAGATGTAGTTCTGATCTTCCTTCAAACAAATATTTGATAAGTAGAGACGTATTTGGATCGTCCGCAATCGTATCTGGATGTAAAAATGCTACTTCAGACAATTCCTTCTCCTGTACAATAATGTTTTCTCCTTCAGGCTCCAAAAGGAAAATAATCATATTATCACTAATCTCATTGCGAATCACGCCCGATCGAACACCAATGATCCCCTTCACATGAGCGACGATACCTGTCTCTTCTAACACTTCACGTTTCACAGCTTCATCAACCGTCTCACCTTCATTTACAAAACCAGCCGGCAAAGACCATTTCCCCTTTAATCCACTATATTTTTTCTTAACGAACAGCCACCTGCCATCTTTTGTAGCTACTAAGCCACCAACAGCTAGCCATACTTTCCCTCGCTTCTCCATGATGTAATACCCTCCTCTATCAGAACGGACAGAATATTCTTTCTTTTTTATATATTATACTATATTTTTTAAATGAAAAAAGCAGAAACAGCTCTTAGCCGTTTCTGCTTTTTCTACTATATATTAAAAGAACTTTAATTTACCTTTTTTAAGAACTAATAAAGGTCCACCTAATAAGAATAGGTAACGGTTATCGATAACTTTCTTCATGAAGGAAGCTTTCCAACCTGTTAACTTTTTGCCCATAACAACGCCCATTGCATCGTCATGACCTAAAGAACATACAGATCCTTTATTGTCGAATGCGAATTTTTTCATTTCGCCTTTACCACGAACTAACACAGTTAAGTTGTGTGCAATGTTGTAACCTTCTTGAATTGCGATTTGTGCCGTTGGTGGGTATGGACGATTAATTTCTTCGTTAATGATTAACGCTGCGTCACCAACCATAAATACATCTTCGTATCCTGGAGCGTGCATGTACTCATCAACTTTTACACGTCCGCGCATTGCTTCAAAGCCAGACTCTTCTACAATACCGTTACCACGAACACCCGCAGCCCAAACTACTGTTTCAGACTTAATTAATTCAGTATCATCGCCGTTTGCAACGATAATACCTTCTTCAGTTGCTTCTTTAATTGCTGTACCGATGCGGAATTCTACACCTTTTTTCTCAAGTTGTTTTACAGCGTATTCTACTAATGCCGGATCGAAACCTGGAAGTGCTGTCGGAGCAGCTTCTACACAGATAATACGTGCTTTTTCACGTGGTACATTGTACTCTTTGCAAAGTTCAGGAACACGGTTTGCAAGCTCACCTACGTACTCGATACCAGTAAATCCAGCACCACCAACAACGATTGTTACTAACTCATCGCGCTTTTCAGTTGCATATTTAGCGAAACTAGCTTCCATATGCTCACGAATTTCACGAGTTGCATTAATGTTAGCAATTGAGAATGCATGCTCTTTTAATCCTGTAATTCCGAATGTTTCTGATTCGAAACCAAGACCGATTACTAAATAGTCATACTCTAGCTCGCCGTCTTTTAAGATGATGCGTTTTTCAGCAGCTTTAATTTCTACTACTGTGTCTTGTACAAAGTTCACTTTATTTGTATCAATAACGTCTTGAATATCTAGACAGATTTTTTCATCTTGTAATGTACCAGCTGCGCTCTCATGTAACCAAGTCGCTTGGTAGTGATAGCTGTTGTTGTTTACTAACGTAATTTCAGCTTCATTTACAGATAATGCTTTTTGCAGACGAACAGTCGTAATCATCCCGCCATAACCTGCACCTAAAACTACGATTTTTGGAGTCTTCACCAAATCACAACCCTTTTCTTTATATAATAGTAATGAAAAATAATACCAAGTACTAAAAACTATATTTGTCAAGAATGTGGAATTTATCACATTCTATATCATAACAAAACGCAGTCAAAAAATCGTACGAATTTTGTCATAGAAATTTAACATAATACTTCCCTATATTAGTCGGTTTTATTCCAGAATTCAAGCGTCTGGAGAATTATCAATATTTTAAAATAACATAGCGTTTTCAAGGGTTTTTCAGCCTTTTTTTCATGTATTTTCCTTTCACCATATTTTATACAATTAAAAAAGCATCTATGCGAAAACTTACACACAATTCAGTCGTTTTCAGAAGTATTATGAACTCAAATATGCTATCATTTATTTGAAAGTGTCATCATTTGCAGGATTTTCGTGTACATATGAACAATATATGAAATCAATATCAAAATTCCATCTATAGGGGGAATGAAAGTGGCAGAAAATCAAAAAGTTTACGACATAACGATTATTGGTGGTGGTCCAACAGGGCTGTTCACAGCATTTTATGGCGGTATGAGACAAGCAAGTGTAAAAATCATTGAAAGCTTACCTCAACTTGGAGGACAATTATCCGCACTCTACCCTGAAAAATACATTTATGATGTAGCTGGATTTCCAAAAGTGCGCGCACAAGAACTAGTTGATAACTTAAAAGAGCAAATGAAGAAATTTGATCCAACCGTTTGTTTAGAAGAAGCTGTTGATACGCTTGAGAAACAAGCTGACGGTATATTTAAACTTGTTACGAATAAGCAAACTCACTATTCTAAATCAGTTATTATTACTGCTGGCAATGGTGCTTTCCAACCACGCCGCTTAGAATTAGAAGGTACAGCAAAGTATGAAAAGAAAAACTTACATTATTTCGTTGATGATATGAATAAATTTGCTGGTAAGCGCGTCGTAGTATTTGGCGGCGGCGACTCAGCTGTTGATTGGACAATGATGTTAGAGCCGATCGCTGAAAAAGTTACAATCGTTCATCGCCGTGATAAGTTCCGTGCACATGAACATAGCGTAGAAAGCTTAATGAATTCTCGTGCAGAAGTAAGCACACCGTACATACCAGTAGAACTCATTGGTGATGACAACATTGAACAAGTCGTTCTTCAGCATATAAAAACGGAAGAAAAAATTATCATCGATGTGGATGATGTCATCGTAAACTACGGCTTCGTTTCCTCTCTTGGCCCAATTAAAAATTGGGGCTTAGATATACAAAAAAACAGCATTCTCGTGAATTCGAAAATGGAAACAAATATTCCTGGCATTTACGCTGCTGGTGACATTTGTACATATGAAGGAAAAGTAAAACTCATTGCTTGCGGCTTCGGTGAAGCACCAACAGCAGTAAACAATGCAAAAGCTTACTTCGATCCAAACGCAAAACTTCAACCGATGCACAGCTCTAGTATGTTTTAATATAGAAATGAAAAGAGCTCCTTTTATGCGAAGGAGTTCTTTTGTTATTGTGCTACCGTATCCTTCCAAAATATGTTACAATCAATAAGAACAAACGTTCTTATCAATGAGGGGGATATTTTAAAATGAAAGAACCTATTATCGTAAAAAAAGAAGCTTTCCAAGCAATCGGTATTTCGATTACGACGACAAATGAAATAGAGGCATCTACTGAAGGAAAAATTCCAGGGCTTTGGAACCAATACTTCCAAGAACAAATGATGCATCACATCCCAAATCAACAAACGAAAGAAACATTCGCGTTCTACTCAAATTATGAATCAGATGAAACTGGTACATATCAATTTACGATCGGTATGCCCGTTTCTTCATTAGAAGACGCACCTGAAAATATGACACCTTTAACAATACCTGCTGCTACGTATGCGGTATTTACAACGAGAAAGGGGCCAGTTGCTGAAGTCGTTTGTGAGGCTTGGGAATATATTTGGCAATGGTCAAAAGAAAACAAACGTGCTTTTACAACAGACTTTGAGCTTTATGATGAAAAAGCAACAGATCCAACCAACGTACAATTGGATATTTATATTGCATTAGCCTGAACGACAAAAAAGAAGATACCATTTGGTATCTTCTTTTTTGTCGTTAAATAGCCACTGTGCAAACCCAACATTATTGTCTACAATGAGAAAGTGTAGTATAGAAATATTAGAAACTGTATAAAACGATTGTTAATAGGTTTTTCAGTTTAAATTTGTCACATAGAAAGGAAGCAATATGGAGGAACTACAACAAAATAAATCTGCTTTAAAAGAAAATGCGAAACCGTTATTAAAAAATACGAATTTCCTTTTTCTTTGGGCAGCTACTCTTTTTTCAAGTTTTGCTTTAGCCTTTTTTACTTTTTCACAAACGTGGTACATAGCAAAAACATTAAACCTTGAGGCTTCACTCGGTGTTGTTTTCGTAGCTCTTAGTGTTCCAAGGCTTATTTTTATGATTATCGGCGGTGCTGTAGCTGATAAATTCCCGAAAAAAAACATTATGTTTTATTCTAATATTATTCGTGCTATTCTCGTCGCAACCATCCTTACATGGTTCATCGTAGGTGATGTAACACTATATACATTTGCTTTATTCGCTTTATTCTTTGGGCTTGCTGATGCTTTTTTCTGGTCAGCTGATGGATCTATCTTGCCTGAACTTGTAGAAAAAAGCCGTTTAACACAAGCAAACTCACTTACACAAATGTCAAATCAAGCATCGGTCATCTTAGGCCCTGTACTTGGCGGAATTCTTATCAAATTTACGAACTATGAAACGATCTTTTCGATCACGATTTTATTACTAATCGTTGCAGCCATACTCGTTCAAAAAATACAATTTACGATGCCAGAACAGCAAAATACAGACAAAGGCATGTTCACTTCTATTAAAGAAGGAATCTTATATGTAAAGGAATCACCATTCCTTTCAACCTTCCTTATTTGTAGTGCCTTTTTAAACTTATTTTTAATCGGTCCAATGCAAGTCGGTTTCCCGCTTTTCGTTAAAAATGTTCTGCACGGTGACTCGCTTCAGTTTAGTTACTTAGAAGCATCTGTAGGAGGCGGAATGGCGATAGGCGCTGTCATTGTCGGTTTAAAAAATATTAATCGTAGACGCGGTCTATTTTGCATTATCATGATGCTACTATCTGGTGTATTCTTCTTATCCATCAACTTTAGCACCGTACTGTGGCAAGCATTATTAGCTGGCATGTTTTACGGTATTACAATTGCAATGGCTATCGTTCCGCTTATGGCGATGATTCAATCGACAGTAAAAGAAGAAATGATGGGACGCGTAATGAGTTTACTTATGCTCTCATCAATGGGCTTTATCCCGCTTTCTTATGCATTCACATCAATCGCACTTGCAATAGGAATTCCAATCGTAACCGTTATGAAAAGCGGTGCAATCGCCGTTATCGTCTTCGTACTATTTGTAGCGATTCGTGTTCCAGTTGTAAGAAAGTTTGATTAACTACTTGGAGTCATGTGTTATACGCATGGCTCTTTTTTAAACGGATCAAATAACGGTATCCCCTTACTTCTTCTCAAGGCTGCTCCCCATTCTAATCCAATTTCTAAAAATAAATCCCGCACTGTACTATATAAAAGAGCCTTCACATTTTTACGGATTTCCCCGTATTTATACGCTCTCACAACACTCTTTACTCGCCAAATGAAATTTCCATACACTTCTTCATCAGCTAATATTTGCTCCAGTAAAACACCTTGCTCTAGTAACCCGCTCTTTTTATATGCAAGTTCCACCTTACTCCAAAATATATTAATCTTTTTCGGATTACGCGTCATTGGCACAAGTGCGTATATAAAAGGCTTCGGTATATCATGACGGCAATACGTCTCATCAAGTTCGTACGTTTCTTTTCTATTCTCTTTTATTTGTGGAATGTTTTTAGAAAAAATTGTTTCCCCTTCACTTTTTTGCTCATTTTTACTACAGCTATCTACACGATCCTCACTTTCACATGCGGACAGTTTCATACGGTCATCCATGCGGTCAATTGCAGATGTAAGAAATACATATAAGTTCGCACTATATCCGCCGCGCTTATGTCTTTCTTTTGTCGCAACACGCTTTATAATTCCTAGTTCCTCTAACTTTGCAATTGAACGGCGTACTGTACGAATGCTCTTTCCAACTTTCGTAGCAATCGTCTCCATTAACGGACAAGCAACTCCCACTGTTTTTTGTTTCTCATTCACCGCATACTTCCCTAAAAAATGAATGATGGTTGTATCCGTTTTATTTAATTCAAATCGATAGCACTTCAAAACTTGTTTTTGATATGTATTAAACTCTTCTTTACTTCGAAATTCACTATATGGTTTCATTAAATTATATAAGCTTCCCATTTTTATCACCTCATTTATAGGTAAGAGTCAGGAAGAAAAATTGGCGGGATATTTTAAATTTTTTTGGAGGTGACAATATGATCGTAATTAGCGCTTGTTTAGGTGGTATCGCTTGTCGGTATGATGGAAATGACAATCTCGTTTCAAAAATAGAGGAGCTACTGCAACAAGAAGATACAGTCCTCATTTGTCCTGAAGTATTAGGAGGATTATCAACGCCTCGTCCTTCAGCTGAAATTATTGGGGGGAATGGCGATGACGTTTTAGATGGAAAAGCAAAAGTGGTGACAAAAGACGGTGAAGATGTCACAGCAGCTTTCGTGAGCGGTGCTTATAAAGCTCTAGAACAAATGAAAGGTTTACACCCAGAATATATTATTTTGAAAGAACGCAGTCCATCTTGTGGTAGTTCTACGATTTACACTGGAGAATTTAACGGGAATAAACAAACTGGTTACGGGGTAACAACTGCTTTATTCAAAAGACATGGATTTAAAGTCATTTCAGAAGAGGATTTTGAGAATATAAAAAGGAATTGACCCTGTTCGTCAATTCCTTTTTTCTTTCTTATTTTGCACCTAGTTTTTCTTTCACTTTCGCAGGAAGCTCATCTTTCTTTACTTCTTCCCAAGCTGTTACACCTTTTTTATCTGAGTGATATACACGTAAGAATGCATCTTTACGAAGATTTTTTGGAGCTGTGAATTCTAATTCTTTTTCTTCTCCACCTTTATCGAATCCTTTTAATTTATACTCGAAATATTTATGTGGCTCTCCGTTATCAAACTTCTCATTTTTTTCAATTCCATCAGCTGTGATTTGAACGTAATACTCATCTTTCCCCATACGGTTAATATCACAACCAACTAACAAACTTGCGAATACAACTAAAATACTAAACAGTGCAATATATCTTTTCATTTCCTTCACCTCATATGTTTTTTCTTATATTCTTATCTTAAAGCCCATAGCTTAAAGAAGAAATTCAAAAACATGACATGAACATTACACTTTTGTAAGATAATAATTATTTCTTCACTTTAGAAACCTTCATCCCGTCACCAATTGGAATGAGTACGGATTCTAAACTCAGATGAGTTGCTATTACTTCATTAAAATTCTTCATACACATAAACCGACCTCTAATTATGCAAAAGACAACAATCGTAAGAAAATAGATGAAAAATAATAATTCCTTACTCAACCAACTAGCGGTAAGGACTTCGAGCGTGAGGGCTTTCAGAATATGCTTAAAGCAATGCGTGAAGGTGATACGCTCTATATAAAATCTATCGACCGACTAGGCAGAAACAAAGCGCAGATAAAAGAATACCTTGAATACTTCAAGAAAGAAAAGATTCGTGTTAAAATCATCGACTTACCTACGACTATGGCAGACATACCAGCGGGTCAAGACTGGGTTATTGATATGATTAATAATATTATTATCGAGGTTTATACATCTATCGCAGAACAAGAAAGAAGAACGATAAAAGAGCGTCAACGTGAAGGTATCGACGCAGCAGCAGCGAAGGGAAAACACCTCGGGCGTCCTGTTATGGCACTTCCCGAAAACTGGGATAACTTATACTGCGATTGGAAAGGCGGAAAGATAAAAGCAGTCGAGTTTATGGCGGCTGTTAATATGAAGAAAGCAACGTTCTATAAGAAGATAAAAGAATACGAGGCAGCGCAGTAATTGGCGGTGTCTTTTTTTTATGATTAGGTACGTAAAGAATAAACCCCGTGAGTTTTAAGACCTCCCTCCAGCAGAACGAGCAGCAGTTATATAGCCGCCAACCACAGCGCTACACACACGCCAATCTGACGATATTTCCCCCCGTGACATCGCTTATTTTGTAAATTCACGTAACCATTTAAGTTACACGTAAATCATCGTAAACATTACAGTCGCAAGGGGTTCGCTATTTCATCGAAAATATTATACGAGTTTACATCAATTAACCTTTTATAGCTTTCGATAACTTTTACCAACTTTCGCTACACATAAATATAAAACGCTAACTTACTCCGCACATCAAATGGTAGATAACGCTACATTCTATTACATTCGAATGCAAATTAATAGCTTTTCATAGCTTTCGATAACTTTCATTACATACCGCAAATATGTCCTTTTATCACACATCGACCAATGCATATATATGGTATAATTTTCTTGCAAAAATATTAAGAAAAGAAGGGATGGTATGGTACAAATAAAAGTAACACCTGAACGTTTAGAGCAAGCAGCCAAGACAGTAAAGGACGTACGGTACACCTTAGAACAGATACATAACGATTTATATAATCAAACAGAAAACATTGCCGCGACCTGGATAGGAGCAACCAGTCAACATTTCTATCAAATGTTTAACGAAGCTAAGCCGAAAATGTTCACTGTTTTAATGGAATTCGATAAAATAGCTGACGAACTAGAAAGAGCTGCGGAAAAATTCCGCACGGCAGATGCTGAGTACGACGGCAATCTAGTTGAAGGTGAGACCGCAGCTAGTGCATCTTCTTCGAAAAAAGGTGACGATAGTTTAGAGAAAGCTGCTAGAGACTTAGCGGGCGAGCTATCGGGTGAATACGATGTGCGACGCGTTATGGAAGGTGTTGATCCTGACACTGGCGAAAAGCTTTCGTGGTGGGATCGCACTGGCGCTGGTGTTATGGTTTTTGCGGGTCTTACTCCGCTAGGAAAAGGAATAAAAGTAGTTAAAGGTGCCAAAAAGGTAGCTGATGCCGTAGATACTGCGAAAAAGATAGACAAGACCGCGGAAGCAGTAAAAGCCCAAAGACAGGTACAAATAGGAATAAATCAAGCAACTGGGAGAGCATTTGAAAAAGAAGTATATAAGGACTTCTCAAAAGAAGTAGATACAGTAGTAGAACAAATAACTTTAAAGACTAATAAAACAGGGACAAAGACAAGGCTTGATTTTCTAGGGGCGAATAAAGATTTAGAAGATATAAGAATAGTTGAAGCAAAAGGTTCGCCAACTGCTCCCCTTACTAAAAAACAAAAAATTGCGATTCCCGAAATTGAAGAACACGGCGCAACAGTTGTAGGTAAAGGAAAACCACCATTTGTAGGTGGCACGGAAATACCTCCAACTAAAGTTGAAATTAGAAGAAAACAATAGATAAGAGGTGTTTTTATGTCTTTATATGAATTAGAAAAAGTTGACTTTATGGGCTACAATCAAGAAGAAAAAATAGCCTATTTAGTCATTGCTGATGAATTAGACTGGACTGATGAAGAAAAACATATTGAGTTACTGCAAGAAAAAATCAATTTGTATTTAGGTTTTATAGAAAGTGAAGAAGTTTACGAAAGATATCCCGAAGTAAAAGGGTATAATTTTGTTATTAAAATCTACGGTAAACATCGTTGCACTAAATGGGGCAAAGAGTTTTTAGAAAAGGTTGACGAAGTCCTTGTAGAAGCGGGATACGGTTTTCAATACGTGCATGAGCCATATGATGAGATTAAAGAAACAGATAATACAATTAACTAAGCGACGTATAAACGCCGCTTTTTTTTATTTCCCTCTCCGCTTTCGCCAAGCACCTATCATATCTGTAATATTTGCCGCAAATACAGCTAGTCCGAATCTTACTGCGACTGCACTAAGATTTTACTTTTATTTTCTGTAATGTAAATGGATCACAGCCGTTTAAAATCATATTTTTAGCCCACGTATGACGATAAACATGCGCAGTTACCTTCTTACCTTTAATACCTGCCTTTTCTGCGTAATACTTTAAGCGCTTATTAAAATGATTCGCTCCTAGTAACTCACCGAAGCAAGAAAGGAATATGCGGTCTGTTTTAAAATGCGCCCTATTCTCTTCGATAAGCTGTAGTAAGAGCTTCGCAACAAATGCCGATATTGGTACATATCTAGGTTTGCGGTTTTTATTCCGTTCACCCGTCAACGTTATAAAGCGTGTTTTAAAATCAATCTCTTCCACTCGTAAATTAAGAGCCTCATTAATACGTAACCCGCTATCTAATAACAAATTAATAATTACAAAGTCTCGAAAACCTACATAATCTCGTTGATTAGGTTGCGCTAAGACCGCTTTTACTTCATCCTCTGTTAAACAATTCGTAAGGTCTATGTCTTGACGCAACAATCTTACATTGTCCATCGGATTGTACTCTATTAACTCTTCACGCTCTAAGTAATTCAACATTGAGCGGTAAGTACGCAGCCTTATATTAATTGTCGTTTCTTTTAACCCTCTTTCTTCTCGATTAGTAATAAACTTGTGACCATCGTAACGTATGGCATCGTACTGTAAATAGTTAATATAGTTACGGAAAATATCTGCTGTAAGTTCGTTAACATAATCTATATCGGAATAATTTTCTGCAAGCCAATCGGTAAAATAGCCCCACATCTTCATATAGTCTGTTAGCGTTCGTTCTCGCAGACCCTCTGCTTTTTTACCTGCTATCGCTATATCGAGAGCTTGCCGTAAGGTTATCTTAGGGTACGACTTGTGCGTAGTGCGCTCAGCTCGCTTCTTCTTACGTTTTAATGCCAATAAAAAACCCCCCTCAACGAATGAATTTTGTAATTCACCGTCAAGAAGGGTCGGTATTATTAATCCTTATAGATGCGCAGTAGGGTTACGTAGATACACTTAGTTACTTGTGTATGGTCGAATTTCGAACGTTATCTACCGCCCTCAATTCTCCATCCTCACCCTATACGCTTCATGTTTACGAAAAGATTTCACGCTAATATCTCGATACTAAAAACGTTGATTTGACGCACTTTTTCGTACTAGCACTCTTCTGGCTTACCAGCATTCGTCGCCGTACGGAAAGATGATCCACATCCGCATGATGCGATTGCGTTTGGATTGTCGATTGTGAATCCACCGCCAAGCATAGATTGTTTATAATCAATTTTTACTCCTTTAACAATTGGAGCACTTTCTGTATCGATAACAAATTCAACACCGAAAAATTCAAGAACTGTGTCGTCTTCTTTTGGTTCTACTTCAAATCCTAAGCCGTAAGAAAGGCCAGTACATCCGCCGCCATGTACAGCAAGGCGCACGTACTTCTCTCCATCTTCAGCATCTTTTAACATATCTTTAATTTGAAAAGCTGCTTGTTCTGTTACTTCAATCATGAAATACACCATCCTTTCTGTTCTCATTCTATTATACATCTTTACGCTTCTATCTTGTACTCATACACTCCGCGGCAAATTACTTCCGCTGGTCCTTTCATTAACACATTACCTTCTTCTGTCCATGCAATCATTAAATCGCCACCAGCTAAATGAACTATAATTTCCTTACCACGTTCCATTTTCCCATTTAAAATAGAGGCTACAACTGCAGCACACGCCCCTGTTCCGCAAGCTTGTGTTACACCAGATCCACGTTCCCAAACACGGAAGTTCATCTCTGCATCATTCAAAATTTCGACGAATTCAACATTTACTCGCTCTGGGAACATTTCATGTGTCTCCAGGACTGGACCAAGTGTTGTAAGAGGTGCTTGCTCTACATCATCAACAAAAATAACCGCATGCGGATTCCCCATTGAAACAGCTGTAAATGCATAACGATGATTATTGTATAAGAAGTTTTCACGAATAAATGGTGTTTCACCTTCACCAAGCATCGGTATTTCTGCACGTGTTAAACGCGGTGCTCCCATATCGATTTTCGCTAATGTAACTTTCCCTTCTTCTACCGTTACTTCCGCTGTTACAATACCAGCTAACGTTTCAATTTTGAAAACTGTTTCTTCTACTAGTTTATGCTCATACGCATATTTCGCTACGCAGCGTAAACCGTTACCACAGCTCTTTCCTTCTGAACCATCATTATTAAACATGCGCATTTTCACCGGAGCTACGTCAGATGGACAAATTAAAATCATTCCATCTGCTCCAATACCAGTATTAATATTTGAAACCTTTTCCGCCACAAGAACTAAATCTTCTTCAGGAATTTGTTCTTCAAACATATTTACATATATATAACTATTGCCAAGACCATGCATTTTTGTAAAAGAAAATTGGCTCATTTGTATTCACTCCAAAAATAGTTTGTTATTTTAAGTATAAAATGCACGCTTTTAGAACACAATATGAATGTCCCCCGTTTCTCATATTTGACAACATTTGGCGATGAGCCATTCTTGCACAAATTGTGTAAGAAAAAAAGCCCTTCTACAAGGGCCTTTTTTTATTTATATACAATATTATCCTCCCCCGCGAAAGAAGATTTTATCTAATAGAAAAAGGTGCTGCTGATTGCAACACCTTAAAACATTGGATTTTCATCCAAATACTCATATACATTATGGACAAGTTCTTCTACTGTAGCACCTTGTACGACTTCACCATTTACAAGTGCAAACGGCCCTTCAAAACAAATACCACAATATCCTAAACAACCATATTCCATTACATCTAAATTCGGATCTTTTTCTAATTTCTCTAAAGCTGCTTGTGAACCACTCGCAAGGTTACCTACACAAAATTCAATTAATGGTTTAATCAAAATTCTCCCCCCTGTACTACAAAACAAATTACCTTCTGACTATCTATAAGAAGAAAACTAAGCTGTCTCTTGTTGTTTTCGTTATACATTCTAAACTATTTAGTTACTTCACTATTTCACTTCAAAGTAGATGGACTTATTTTATATAACATGCTACTCGCAATGAAATAGTAATTAAAAAGGAAAAACAGTTTACTTTACTTTTCTTCTTATTGTACAACAGAGTATTCATTCATGCATTGTTATTTGTTCACAAATTCGATATAATTTGATTGAGTAAAGTCAAAATATTTTATTAATATAAAATTGTATGATTAGGGGATATTTCAACAGAAAAGGGGTAATCCATCATGAAACACCTCGTAATACTAGGTGGCGGCTACGGTGGAATGAGAATTCTGCAGCGGCTACTTCCAAGCAACCAACTTCCAGATGATGTACAAGTGACATTAATCGACAAAGTACCATACCATTGCTTCAAAACTGAATATTATGCATTAGTTGCGGGTACTATTTCAGAAACACATATTCGTATACCGTTTCCCGAGCACCCACGCCTCAATATTCAATACGGCACAATAACAAATATTGATCTCGAAGAAAAAGCTGTTCATCTCGATGGCGGCGAAGCAATCCCATATGATGATTTAATTATCGGTCTTGGCTGTGAGGATAAATATCATAACGTTCCTGGGGCGAAGGAATATACACATAGCCTACAATCGATTGAACAAACACGTAAGACATATGAACAATTAAATAGTCTAGAACCAAACGCAACAGTAGCTGTCGTTGGTGCTGGATTAAGTGGCGTTGAAGTTGCAAGTGAACTTCGCGAAAGCCGTTCTGATTTAAAAATTCACTTATTTGATCGAAAAGATAGAATTCTATTCCCATATCCAGAAAAATTAAGTAGATACGTAGAAGAATGGTTCGTAAAACATAAGGTTACTATTATACGAAACTCTAACATTACAAAAGTAGAACCAAATATTGTGTACAACCACGATGAACCACTTGAATGTGATGCAATCGTCTGGACAGCTGGTATTCAAGCAAATGAAGTTGTTCGAAACCTTCCAGTTGAACAAGATGGTAGCGGACGGGTTGTTTTAACAAAATATCACAATATTCCAAATAACGAGCACGTGTATGTTGTAGGAGATTGCGCAGCACTTCCACACGCTCCATCTGCACAACTTGCTGAAGGTCAAGGAGAACAAATTGTCCAAATATTATTAAAACGTTGGAATAATGAACCACTTCCTGACGAACTACCTGTAATTAAATTAAAAGGTGTTCTCGGCTCTCTTGGTAAGAAGCACGGCTTCGGTTTACTAGCAAACCAACCATTAATGGGACGTGTACCGAGATTATTAAAATCCGGTCTTCTTTGGATGTACAAATATCATAAAGGTTAATACTTTACAGACTGTCTACTAAATAGGCAGTCTCTTTTATGAGTTAAAATATAATTATCAGACACATCTTTCTCAATATGGATGATGATTTATTTTTCATTTTTATATTAAAAACTATTGATAAACAGTGTATGCTATTTATAAGTTGTTTTATTATTTCCTTTAAGACCGAAGTCATTCGGTCTTATTTTTTATGTTGTAAATACTTTTACAGGAGGTATTCCATTTCACTTATGAACTTAACGAAACTAAACGATCGAATAGAAGCGAAGAAGATAGAATTGATCTATCTCGTTGAAAAGTACGGATTCACTCATGATAAAGTGATTTCTTTCAGCCAAGAATTAGATCGTTTACTTAACTTATTAATAGAACTCAAGACGAAGAAAAAACGTTGTTCTTTATAACCGTTATCCTCTCTTTTTTGATACGATAGAACTAGAATCAGAAAGGAGCCATCTATGTTTATATTAAAAGACGTTACATATAAAGATATACTACAAATTCCTTATTTACAGATTCAAAAAGAAAAAATCACATGTATTATCGGTGAGAGTGGGAGCGGAAAAAGTACATTGCTCCGCATGCTAAATGATTTGCAATCTCCAACATCCGGTACAATTGAATATAACGGAAAACAAATTTCCGATTATCCTCCAATTCAATTACGACGTGACGTAGTCATGCTTGGGCAAACGCCACCTATTTTTGATGGAACGATTAAAGACAATCTATTAATGGGACTTCGTTTTTCTGAAAAAACATTTCCAAATGATGATGCCTTGCGAAGCGCATTAACGACTGTTAGCTTAGAAAAAAATTTAGAAGACAACGCTGATTCATTATCAGGCGGAGAAAAACAACGACTTGCTTTTGCACGTATCGTACTTATGGATCCACCTGTTTATTTATTAGATGAACCAACCTCGGCACTAGATAGCGATACAGAACGCCGCGTTATGAAACAATTTACTATGCTAGCAAGAGAAAAGAAAAAAACAGTTATCTTCATTACACACTCACAACAACTTCCAAAAGAAATTGCAGACGATATTATTGAAATTAGTAAAACAAACGGTGCAACTAGAAAGGAAGTGCTCTCAGTTGAAGGGCGTTATTGAACTCCAAATTTGGCAACTTGCCGCTGCATATATTTTTATTCTTATTTTAATTGGACTTGTAAAATTAAAAGGGATTCCTCGTGAAAAACAAATTGCGCTCGCAACATTCCGTATGACGATTCAGCTCGTACTTGTTGCATATGTCCTTACATACGTATTTGAAAATAGTAATCCATTTTATACAATTGCTCTTATTACTTCTATTACTACCTTTGCAATTTTTAATATTTATAAACGAGTCAATATCCCGATGTCTAAAGAATTAAAACGAGTAGCCGCGCTTTCCATGGTTGCCGGATCAATTGGCCCACTTCTACTATTTATCTTTGTTATTATCGGGCACGACCCTTGGTATGCACCGCAATATATCGTTCCGATTACGGGAATGTTAGTTGGGAATGCGATGACAGGTGTTTCCCTTGGTGCAAATACGTTCTTAAATAATATGAAATCGCAAAGAGGTCAAATTGAAGGCGCACTTATGCTCGGCGCAACACCGAAAGAAGCCGCTGCGCCGCTCATACGAGACGCTTTTGACTCTGCTATTTTACCAACGATCAATTCTATGGTCGGAATGGGGATTATAAGCTTACCAGGCATGATGACTGGTCAAATCTTATCTGGTGTATCACCATTTACAGCCATTCAATATCAAATCGCCATTATACTTGGTATTTCAGGAAGCACTGCCTTTGCTGTTATTATCTTCTTACAGCTTGGATATAAAACATTCTTTAATAAGCGGTGTCAGTTGAAAGAGATTGACTATGGTGCACAGTAAATGTTGCACTGTTCATGGTAAATAAAATTATATCGACTTACCGATAAAAAATGACAATAAAAAAGAGGAGGCTAATCGCCTCCTCTTTTTATTTACGCCTTCTTAACGAACTGTGATTTTAATTTCATAGCTCCGAAACCGTCGATTTTGCAATCAATATCGTGATCGCCATCAACTAGACGAATACTCTTTACTTTCGTACCGATCTTCACAACTGAAGAAGTTCCTTTTACTTTTAAATCTTTAATAACAGTAACAGCATCGCCGTCTTGAAGAACGTTTCCGTTCGCATCTTTTACAACTTTTGCACCATCATTATTTTCAGTTTCTGCTTCTTGGCCCCACTCATGAGCACATTCTGGACATACGAAAAGAACGCCATCCTCATACGTATATTCTGAATTACATTTTGGACAATTAGGTAAAGTAGCCATAAATTCATTTCCTCCGTTCATTATTTATACGTAAAAATCAAAATTGATGTTTACATCTCGATAAATAAAATTTGTATAGCATTTCTTTATAGTGCCATAGTCTCACGTTATTGACAACCCTACCTCAAATTCTCATTTTTTATTGTATTTTACAAATTTTTAATTCGTATGGTGTTTCCAATAAAAAAGAAGAACCTTCACAAGATCCTTCTTTTCAAAATGAACGAGTTCTCACTAGAACCCCCAACTATTTTCTTCAATGTAAAATTGATACTCTTCTAACTCTTCTTCACTTAATTTCTTATTATTCTCATATACTTCTTGCCATTCAAAATAGTCTTCACTGAAATAAACAGCAAATTTAATTTTTACGTTTTTCTTCTCTGTATAATCATAACCAGTAAATTCTACTACATCATAATCTTTTTCTTTCGTTACAAGCTTCCACGTTGGATTATCCGTCATAATCTCTAAAGTAAATCCTTCATCACTTGCACGAACAACGTTTTTTATATTTGGTTCAGTTGGTAAAAAGGAGAGTCCGAACGTGGCTCCGCCAAATACTAACCCTACTATGATGTGTAAACCAACCATACCAGCAAAACTAGCGCCACCCTTTAATTGTAAGTAATATGCCTTCTCATGATCTGGCATATTTTCTTCCTTATGTAAAATACGGACAGCATGCTTATAATATAAACGATTTCCTTGCCATCCAGTAAATATCATCATTCCTAATTGAAAAACTAAACTAATTGATAAAAAAATCCCATCTGGAATGTCTATAAAAGGGGGGATAAGTATACTAGGTAGCGCCAGTAACGTAAGTATAATAAACAACTTATACATTTTACGATAAGCTAACCAAAAAGTTGGGAAGAAAAAGGCTACCCAATTCCACGTATTCCCTTGCGCTGGATTTTCTACTTTCCCCCACTTAAAGTCATAATACGCCGTATTCTTTTGAACGACTGTATGTAACTGTTGCGAAGAAATTGTTTCTTGTAAAACAGTGTCCTTCACGTACATCATCCTTTTCTTATTTCTACATACATGTATCTTATAGAAACAAAAAGAAGGAATCTAACAAAAAGTACATATATTTCATAAAAATGAACGGAAATCGAATATATTGCGACAATTATCCGTTTATTATTTCATTTTACTTTTAAATATATTAGAATACTTATGAATGATACGTTTAATACACTAAGTTAATCATTTTGTATATTCATAAAAAAGATGTTTCAAAATTATTTTGAAACACCTTACTAACTTTTTACTATTTCAAACTACCTTTCACTTTCTCAATAACATCTTCTATACGTTCCTCTATACAATCCGGCTCCCAATCTCCCTCACCGTGCATAGCTGTATAAACCGGACAATTCTTATCATTACTATCTATAAAGATTGGATCCCCAAGATATGAATCTAGTCCAATTACAATCCATCCTTCTTTCCAATCTCCTTCTTCATTCCCAATTAAACTTTGACCTTCATCATCAACGCTATAACCAAGTTGTCCTTCTTCTATCTCTTCACTATTAAATAGTTCTATTGTCATTGGTTCAAATTCATACTCTAACTCAACTTCATTATCCTCTGCACGATCTACATATTCTAAAAGTTGTTTAATTTTATTGTGATTCATCATAATAGTTTCTCCATTCTCTCTTAAAAAACCTAGCTTTAGTCATACTATAATATATAAAATAAAGTTCATAAAACTACTATTTCAGGTGATTAAATATGAAGTGTATAGTTTGAACAGAAGGGGTTTTTTCACAAAACTTCACTACGTTCCATTATGATAAAAAGTAAATATTGTTCTCATTAGAGGAGGGTGTCATGGAGAAAAATTTCATTACACATTTGCACGCTGCTTTAAAACCACTTGGATTTAAGAAAAAAAGACACACATTTCGCAAAGCTGAAAACGGATTTTATAAGCTCATTAACATACAAAAAAGCAAGTTTGAAGATAGTTTTTATATAAACATCGGGGTTCATCCAATTGGTCTCCCGCAACTTATTACGGGTCAATTACAACTAAAAGAAAGCATTTCAATATTCGATTGCATTCTACAAACGAGAATAGAGCCTATACATATGAACCAGAACCAGTTATTGCATAATGTTTCACATGAAACTATCAACATTCCGAATTACCTTTCTACTATTTTCGACTGGTTTCAAGTGTGGGCGTCTTATGAAAATTTAGCAAAAACAAATATACACGCTATTACTCCGGTGCTAGCTGTCGTTCCAATATTACAAGAAAAAGCATTCTTGCTTCTTACTTGTTTCTCTTTCTACAAATTAAAACAGTACGAACAAGCTAACCGCTACTTACAGCAATATTTGCATTGTGCTGTACATCTTAATACCGAGGAAAAAGAGCAAGTTTTCTTTCGTGAAGTTGATATGTATATGAAAAAACTAGTAGAAGGTACAATGTGAAATTACATTGTACCTTCTACTAGTGCTTTATATTCCTCTTGTAACTTTTTAAATTGCTCTTCATACTTTTGTATCTTTACCGTATCCATTTTCGAATTAAGGAGTGGTCTTCTTCTCCCAATCACCATTATATTTTTTCCTTCTATTGCATCGTTCATATATACGCATGGTTTGAAAAATTCACATTCCGTATATGGCAATGCTACAGATAATTTTGCATACTCTTCCACCTTAAATTGATTAGATAAACTTAACTCCCGTAAATTTTTTAATTGTATTAAAGGTTCTAACGAATCATCTTTAACCTTTAAGTTCATAAGAGTAAGTTTTTTTAAATACTGTAATGCAGCGAGTGGTTGTAAAGTTTGTACTTTCATCGCTGTATTTATCCCACCACCCATGTAAAAGGTATTAAGTTGTGGACACTTACTTAAAGCACTTAAATCGTCTAGCTTCGAAAAATCATCAATTAGTAAGGATTTGAGTTTTTTATTATACTCGATATCCCATAACGTCTTCGCTTTTGTATTCCAGCACATATACAACTGTTGTAAATCTGATAACTTCTGAAGGCCACTTAAATCCTCTACCCTCATTTCGTAAACATATAATATATCGGGACGAGCATACGAAAGAATATGTTCAAACTGTTTTTGATTTACTGCGAAAATCCATAATTTCTTAACGTGTAAAGATGCTAATCGTTCTATATTTTTTGTTTTCCCCTCAATCGCTAGTTCTTCTAAATTAGCAGTAACATTTTCCAAGTCCTTTATAATCCTCGGCTGCTCACCAATCGGAAACATTTTATCCTCTCCTACAACTCCCAAGTAACATTCAGCTCTTCAAACGACTCCTTACTCACTTCTAATCCTTCACTATCATCAGTTCCGATCATCGCCACCTCTTCTTTAGACAACATAATTTCCTCATTTGGATTTTGGATTTTTCTCTCATACACGAGTTTTAAAAGCTCTATTTGTTCTTCTGTCAGCTCATACTCTTCTTCTAATCTTTCCATTGCTGATTGCAGATTAAGTAGTGGGATTTCTAATAAAAATCCGCCATGCTCTTCCATCTCTTCAAATGAATCAATTGAATATGCACCGCTCTCCTCAATCCAAAATGCTGTTGTAATGAAAGGAACTGTTTCGCCTTCTACTTCTTCTAATACGTATTGAAGTGCTTCTTCTTTCGCAATGTCTATCACTTCCGAAGGTGCCCCTTCAAAATAATTTGCTGCATCAATCCACTCATCAATTCTTTCACTATTCACATCTTGAAGACATACGATCGTATAATCCGGATGAAACGTAATTGTCCCTCTTCCTCCTTGACTATCTTGCATACTATAGTTAAATTCATCCCATGAACTTTCATGTGAGAAATCAGGAGCATGTGCTACAAAAATTGCATTTGCAATCGACTTTAAGATGCAACCTTTCCATAGTTGTTCTTTATTTATATGTAATTTATATTTACTCATCATCTTCCCCCATACACATATTTTTTCTATTATCTTTCCTCTACATAATACTTGTAAAGCCTTTTCTACCTACTACAAAATACGAAAGACGCCCTTTTCAAAAGGCGTCTTTTTACGGTTGAAAATTTACTAATATAAAAAATGCATTATTTAATAAATGAATCCCCCATGGGACGAGTAAGTTATTTGTTTTCTTATACGTATAAGCTAAACATATACCACCACCAAAAATATATAAAACACTCCCTACTGTAAGGGGATGACCTAAAGTAAAGATAACAGCACTTATAACGGCACTACTAAGTGTAGAAAAGCGCTGAGATAATTTCGTGAAAAACATCCCCCGAAATAAAAGTTCTTCCCAAATCGGTGCAAAAGTGGTGAGTACAACTACGTATAAAATGATTTCACTTTTAGTAGGCTTTATTACTATATTAGATTCATTCACACCAAGCCCATGTGGTAAAACTAAATTTAATACTGCAAGATATATAAGTAGTACAATCATCGTCATTACTATCTTTACATAATGTTTTAAATTATTAAACTGCATTGATTTTACTAACTGCACACAGCAATTTCTTGCTGGTGCATATATTAAAATAATAGTAAGAAATGTTAAAGGTGGAATAAGATGATCTACATACCATGGATATAAGGAAGAGTCATATATAATGTTCAAAAAAACAATTCCATACATTACCCCAAAAATAATTATTATCATGCTAATTACTTCGCGCATACTTATTGCTACATTCTTTTCTTCATAAGTAGTTAATTCTGTATTCATCCTATCCCCTCCAGTATAATTAAACCTTTTAATCCATTATATACCATTCTCAACACAAAAACCGACGATACAATTTACTGCATCGTCGGTTTTTCCCCTACCATTTCTCTCTACATGTTTCAATTAAATGCAATAAGTACTTCCTCGTCATATCTGCCCTTCTCCACCTTGAGAGCATTCGCTTTTCTTTTGGATTCTGCCGTATTCTCGCTACTTCTTTTAATAAAAGCTCCCATTCTTCCCCTGAACGTTCTAACAAGTATTGCAATCCACTATCTTTTGAAACGATTGTTTTATGATCTAGTGTATATAAAATACGGCCCATCGTAACGACTGCTGATTCTACCCACTCTTCTATGAAAAATAAATACGGCTGCTTCGCTTTTTCACTCCAGTACTGTTCTACGTTGTATTTCATCGTATTGACTACATCGTCCCACCTTATTTGAAACGGAAGATCTTCCGCTTCTTTCCCGGTAACTGTAATACCTTGATTTTTCAATGTCCACCATGTGACCGCATTAATATCCCAATGACCTACATTCGCTTTACCATCTGCACAATACACGTACTCATTCATTTCATCATTGTATTTCCCTAAATCAGCAAGCGGAATATACATACCATCCATTCTCTTACCTAACGTACTACCACTAATTTTCTTATGAAGTTCGACAAGTTGCTGTTTTTCAGCTTCATTCACGGAATCACTTATTACTGTAATAAAATCAACATCGCTCGTTTCTGCATGAAATGCACCGAGTGCGATGGAGCCGTAAATATATACCCCGACTATTTTTTCATCTAAAAAAATTTCTTTTAATTCTACTGTGTACCGCTCCATTAACTGTCGTACTTCTGTTGGTAACGCATGCTTCACTCCATTTTTCACATCTATCCCTCCATTAAAAAAAGCCTTCGCAAATTCGCAAAGGCTTCCTGTTTTATAAATATTTCTCGATTTCTTCGTAAACATCCTTCAAACGAGGATTTCCTTCTCCAACAATTTCTCCATTTACAAGAACGACCGGATAAAATAGATCTTCTTCCACTACGCGCTCTGCGAATGCTTTTTTATCTTCATCTTCTTGTTCTTCTTGAAAATCAATATACTCGAAATTAAATTTATTTTTTTGTCCTTCATATTTACGACCAATCGCCGCTTGTAGCCACTCAAATGTTTCTGTTGAAGATGGCATTCCAACGCAGCTCGCACAAATTACTTTCGTCCCATACACTTGCACATTAACCATTTCTTTTCCCCCACTTCTTGTTTCAACAGTATATTCAGATGTCTTAGTACATAAGCACATCATTTTACAAACTTATTCCATACCCCTATACTGAAAAAACACGTTGTAAACATGATAAAAAATTTCGACATTAAAACAAGAACAGAAAAAATAGATTTTCCCCTCTATCTTGATTATAATAAAACTGATGAAAGGAGTCGATAAAAATGGAAAACCCACATATGGAAGAACAAGTACTAGAAGTATTAGATAAATTACGTCCATTCTTACTTCGCGATGGCGGAGACGTTGAATTAGTAGACATTGAAGAAGGTATCGTAAAATTACGCCTTATGGGTGCTTGCGGAAGCTGCCCAAGTTCTACAATCACACTAAAAGCTGGTATCGAACGCGCATTACTAGAAGAAGTACCAGGCGTTATTGAAGTAGAACAAGTATTTTAATCTAAAAGCGGAAGCGGCTCGTTCAGAATCGC
>NZ_WIPE01000098.1:0-6996 GCF_009760835.1 Bacillus sp. EE-W1
CATTAACGTATTTTCATAAAACAGCATTTTGCCTATTTCTTTTTTTCCAATACCTAGTAAAGAGTAAAGACCTATTTCTTTCTTACGCTTTCGTGTAAAAAATCCAAAACCATACAAAATGATTTCAAATTTCCTATAATTAAAATGTTAAATTACATTTCGAACAAAAGGGAGCAGAATTGCCTCTCCTAATTTTCGCATTACATTTTGGACAATATACATATCGCTCTTCTATTTTTTCTCGTTCTATCATATGTAAAGATACTATTCTCATACTACACATAACCCCGATTAAAATAAGACTAACAATGAGTAGCATCACCCTCGCCCCCTTACACTAAACATTACCATAAAACAACAAAACCGATTCTCTCATTGAGAATCGGTTTTATACTTATAATCCTAATTTCGCCTTCGCTCCATCAGGAATTTTATCTGTTGTTACTTGTACTTTATTATGTAAGAACTTACCTCTCGTAAGCACATGCCAGTATGAGCCTTTTGGTAATTCATCTACTTCGTCAATTGTAACTTCTTTTTTCTTACCATTTTCATCATAAGCTTTCACTTTATATTCACGACCTTTATTTCCACCTAACTCTTTTCCATCGTTATCAATTATTGCATAATGGTCCTCTATATCAAGAAATGGATTCATTCTATCAAACCCCGCGCTCCCATTTAATAAATATGCCGCTCCTGCGACGATAACAAGTAGTGATCCAAAAATAAATCTTTTCATCTATATTCCACCTTTCATTATGTTTTCTTTAAGGTTTTTCTAAGTATAGAGCTTATTTCTTAATAAAAACTCGTTCGATTTCTTAACATTTTCTTAAACTAAAAGTGAAATATTAATTAAAAAGATTGAAATAGACAAAAAATAACTTTTTACACTCCAATTGACAAAATTACACCTTTAGTGTAATTTTACACTATAAGAAAAAGGAGCTGCATTATGGATAAACAAAAATTTATTGAACTCGTTAATTCAAAATTAAAACTCATCCGTGTTGAAAATAATCTATCACAAGATAAAATGTCAGAAATTATTGGTTTATCGAAGAAAACATTAGTAGAAATCGAAAAAGGAAGACGCACGCTAACATGGGCAGGCGCAGTTTGTGTCGTAACACTCTTCGAACAGAGCGATACAGTCCAGATGACATTTGGGGATGATGTGAATGAAATTATAAAAACAATCGCTTTTACACATTACAGTACAAACTTCCCGAAGACTTTAGGAGGAAAAGTGTGGTGGCGACAAATAAAAGAATTAAATGGTTATCAAATACAACAAAATATTTTATCTCAACATTATCGAATTTTAGATAAAGAAGACCGCAGAATATGCCACTCATTCGATTTCGATGAAATTGAACAGCGATTTATGGAAATGGCAAAAACATCTCAATAAAGTAAAACTTTAATCAGTGGGGATTTTACTGCCCTTTAATACGGGATAAAATAAATTTCGGAGTATAATTCAAATGGAAAAACAGACAAATATCACGATTTTAAATACGCTAATCATTAGCACGTTAGTATTCAATTTATTTATTTTCACATCAAGAATGAGCTTTTTACCTTGGTATATTGAAGATGGATGGGGCTATCTAGGATTATTATTTACGTCCTTTATTTTCTTACTTTGCTTCTTTCAATCTTCGAAGCTTCATAAAGACGGAAAGTTAACTATACTACAAAAGTTTATTCCACTTGCTTCTGCCATACTTTCAATCTTTGTTCTTATCACTCCATCAAGTGATTTTATGACTATACTAGCTAATCTAATCAATACAATCATATTAACAATTTATATAACTGTATTTCAAACAACACCTAATGTAAGTAATGAAAAGCTATTACATTAAAAGGGAGAGTTATTCTACAAAATAACTCTCCCTTTTATACTACTCTCAATAAGCGTAAGCCCTCATTCTATTTATTTACTCATCACCGTACTTCTTCTTTGCTTATACAAATAAGCACCACTCGCAACAACAAAAACAATTCCGCCAAAATACACGCCATACTCTATCGCAAGCGCTACAATCCTTTCAATATGTTGTCCAAATAAAGAACCGAGTACAAAGTAAGCAAGTGTCCAAACAAGTCCTGTCGTATAGGAATACAAAGCGTACACCTTAAATGACATGTTATTCATTCCAACTAAATACGGTACGATATGTCTTACAACCGGTATGAAGTAGCTTGTGACTAACGCATAATGGCCATACTTCTCTACCATTTGTTGAGATTTCAAAAGATATTTCGCCTTTTTCTTTTTCATTAGCTTATCAAGTACTTTTGTACCAAATATTTTTCCTACTATATAACCTAACGACAGCCCAGATACAACGCCTAAATAGGTTAATAAAAATGCTGGAATGACACTTAATATCCCTAATGAAGAGACAAACCCACCACTCATTACGATCATTTCGTCTGGAATTGGCATACCGATAATACCTAACCATAAACAGAAAAATAGTGCCCAATAACCGTACTGTTCAATATAAGATAATAATTCATGTAATTCCATTAGGCATAAGCTCTTCTTAACTCTTTTTTACAGCTAAAGACGTACGCTGGCGGAAAATTGAGCCACACTTTTTCGAGCGTAATTTCAGGAAAGAAATGCTGTATAAATCCTTTTTTCACAAGTGAATATTGAAATGTAATAAATTCACCTGTCTCATGTATCGCCTCCATTACATTGTTTAAAATACGCTTTGAAACTTCTTCTGGTAAAGATGTAAAAGGCAATCCCGATAAGACGTAATCAATGCATTCTATCTGTAATTCTTCCATATACTTCTTTATATTTTCAGCTGAACCATGTACCACAATGACGTTCTGCTCATTTTTAAACTTTCTCTTTAACTCTTTGCAAAACACTTCATTAATTTCAATAAGAAGAAATATCGTTTCCTTCTTCTTTCTCTTCATAATTTCTCTCGTGAAAACCCCTGTACCAGGCCCTAGCTCTACGATACATTTCGCTCTATTAAAATCAATTACATCTACCATTTTCTTTGCTAATATTTTTGAACTTGGCGCAATTGCACCAGTATGTTTCGGATGTTTTATAAATTCATGTAAGAATGTTATGAGTTGCATGTAACCCTCTCCCCATTCGTTCGATAGTTTTTAACTTGGTTCTAAGTATAACTATCGTTTCTTAACAAAAATTGAGGAGATTTCTTAAGATTTTATGAAGAATGAAACATTTCTTATTCCATATATAAATACCTCTTTTATATTCATTAATTTGGTATAATAGATATAAAAAGAACTTTTATGGAAGGTACCATCACTACGTTTATTTTCATGCACTATCTGCGGAAATTAATTTGTAAATCAACTTTCATTATTATCCAATATATGTAATTATTTTCATGTAAGCAAACAAAGGCAAATAATAAGAAATATAGATTTGAGTCTGAATATGTGGTATTCCAAAACTATTTAAAAGGAGAAGATAATGAATAATTCCATCGACCTACAGCACTTATGTGACCTTGTACATAGAACATTCCATGTTCCTGTTCAATTTCTATCTACTGATAAAAAAATTGTATATGAATCTACTTCTCATACAATTGGTAGTCCATTTTATTCTTCTAAAGAAGAACATCTTAATGAAATTTATCAAGAAAACGTACCTTGCAATTTTCCAATTTTCAAAGGAAATAAGTATCTTGAAAATTTCATTAGCATCCATATAACAAATCATGAACATATAAAAGGTACAATTATAATCGGCCCGACTACCTATCCAAAAGTATCAGATGAAATGGCGATTAAACTGATGAAGTATTTCAACTGTAATAATAAAATGCAACAAGGAGTAGATTACTATCAATTTCTACCCGAGATTAAAAAAAGCACGTTAATTGATATAAGTATTTGGTTACATTACGTCATTTTTAATGAAAAATTAGATAGAGATATTGTCTGGAAAGAGAATAAATTACTCGAAGATGTTTCTTATAAAATCGTAAATCCTGATTTATACATTTCAAAACGTCGCCGGCATGATCCGCAAAATTATGACATATCATTAGAACGCAAATTTTTTTCAGCCATTAAAGAAGGCAATACAGAAAAGGTCATACAATATGCGTATTCATTCCCCCAAGAAGATGCGACAATTTGGTCTAAAGGAGATCAGCTTAGAAACCAAAAAAATAATGGCATTATCGCCATTACGCTAGCTATTCGATATGCGATAGACGGTAATCTTCCATCGCATATTGCTTTTTCACTCGGTACTTTATATATACAAACGATTGAGAAACTAGATAACATGTATTCCGTAAATAGGTTAATTGAAGATGCATTATGTACTTTTGCAGAACGTGTAAAAGAATATCATAATCAAGCATATTCTAATTCCATTACTACGTGCCTCAATTATATTAACAAGCATATTTACGATGAAATATCTTTGAATGATCTTGCTAACCTTTTACATATTTCCCCTACTTATTTATCAAAACTATTTAAAAAAGAAGTGGGAATTCCTTTAATTGAATACATCCAGAGAGAACGAGTAGAAGAAGCTAAAAAATTATTAACATTAACGACTTATCCATTATCAGATATTTGTGCCTGGCTTAATTTTAATGATCAAAGTTATTTCACAAGAGTCTTCAAAAAAATTGCGGGTATGACGCCTAGACAATATCGTGAAAATCATACCGTTATATAAAAATGCTTACTTAATATAGAAGGTGAGATAGTTGTCATACTAGCTCACCTTCATCACATCGATTTATTCCCCTTAATAAAGTTTGAATCCCATTCAAAAAAGTACAAGAATGACAAATAATTACTATAAATAAGTGAATGAATTTGATAATTTTTTAGTACGAAGCCAATCCTGCTCCCAATCATCCATACTTACTTCGTTCTATCACACAAGGTACTTCCATAGTAATTAGCCTTCCCATATAGAAAATATATTGTTAGGAGAATAGAAAGCATGAGTAGTACAAATATATCAAAATCGACTGATATGAAAGAATCGCAAATAGTATCACCCTATGATGATAGAGACAAAATTGAAGATACTTTATTACGCTCTTACATTTCAGAAAAAGAAATATTGATCACTTATTATAAAGATGGTTACTTCCCTACAAGTTATATGACTGTAATGGAATTAAATCCTTTGAAGCGTTCTTTACTTTGCATAGATGCCTTTAACCGAAAGCATACTTTTAGTTTCATCGACATAATCGATGCGCGTTAATTATCTCTTCATTATAATTAGAACGTAAAAAAAGCCATTCACCTCATAAAAAATTAGGTAAGTGGCTTTCTTATTTTCTCGCAGCTTCACTTATTATTTCGCACTCACAATCTTATAATAAGAACGAACTGTTAGGAAGTAATATCCGATATAAATGACGCCATATACTCCAATACTAATTAGGAGCGGGATCATAATTTCAAATGGTAATATATTTGATAAACCTTTTAGTGCGAACAAACTGTGTAAAATACCGATAATTAACGGAATAGCAAAGATAAAGCTCACTTGTTTCGCAATAGCTCTCTTCATCTCTTGCTTCGTTACACCAATTTTATGAAGAACAACGTAACGATCACGGTCAGCACTTGCTTCTGTAAGTTGCTTAAAGTAAATGATTGAGCCTGTCGCTAATAGGAAAACTAATCCTAAGAATAGCCCAATGAACATCATTAAACCTGTCGTTTCAATTCCCATTTGGAATCCTGTATAGAAATCGTTAAATGGTTTTAAAACTTCAGATTCACCTGCTGGCATAATACTTGCTAATTTCGCTGTTAACTCTTTACTATTTCGCTCACCTTTTACATCAATATTTTTTACAGCGCGTGTTTCATGTACTTGTTTCGCCTGCTCATATGTTTGATCTGGAACGATTACAAATAGTTCATTTAAGTTTGTAAGACTTCTACTATTTACACCTTTAATGTTTAGCTCTTTCGATTCATTCCCAACAGGAAATACAGCTTTATTTCCTGTATAAAGAGGACCAAAATCGAGTTTTTCAATATAGAGGCTATCATATACAAAAGCTTCATTCGCACTTAAATTTACAGGTTCTACATCTAAACGTTTCGCAATTGTATTAAAGCTTGATTGAGAAATAAGCTGGTACTGCTTCGTAACATTATAGTGTGTGTTCAGCACTTGATCTGCTCTTTCACCTTTAAATGTTCCCTTCACAGGAATCATTTCAACTTCTGACTCATATGTCACTGGATGATTGCTCTTCTCTCCAGCAAGTATTTCTTTTACCTTTTTATCTAGTGCTTCATCTTTTTTCTCATAAGAATAACTATACGGTGCTGCAACTTTTGATTGCGTAAATGTGTTGTAATACATCGTAACTGACGTACCAACCGCTGTTAATGTCACTGCACTTAAAATAGCAATTGTTGCTAGTGATTTCGAGTTTCCTTTAATGCGATATAGTAGTTGCGATGTCGTTACCATATTCATACCGTTATAAAATGCTGACTTATTATTTCTTGCTCGCTTCAATACAAATACTGTGAAGAACATAAACAATAAATAAGTTCCTGCTACTGTCGCTAGTAAAATGTATAATGCAACGACCATAAAGTCTGCATACATAACTGCTTTCATGTACATTAACGCTAAGAAATAACCTGAACCGATTAAGAAAACTGAAATTAACGCCATCACTACGGATCCTTTTGGCATTGCTTCTCCTTCGCGTTCCGCTCGGAAAAGTTCAATTAGCTTAAAGCGATAAATTAAACGATATCCTTGAAGTGATGTATACAAAATAATCACAAAGAAAATAAGTGCTGTATCAATAACTGCGGCCATCGGTATTTCAAAATGAACGTTTAAGTTTATTCCCATCATACTTATTAGTAGTTCAAGGAATAGTTTTGAAAGAACGCTACCGATCGCAATTCCGATAATTAAAGACATTAATCCCATTAACATATTTTCATAAAACAGCATTT
>NZ_WIPE01000109.1:0-7580 GCF_009760835.1 Bacillus sp. EE-W1
ATTAGCCCTCACCAATCGGGCTTTTACGGGATAAAGAAAGACCTGACATCCTAGTCAGGCCTTTTTCTCTTATTATTTTACGCCTACTGCATCATAAGCTTTCGTTACAGCTTGTACAGCTTTAGAGTTTTTACCATATAAATCTTCAGCTGACTGCAGAGCAGCTTGACGCATCATCTTAAAGTCAGAGTTTGCAGTTAAATATTTCGTAAGAGCACGGTAATAAATTTTTTCTGTCGCTTCACGGCCTACTCCAGTTACTTTCACACCGTAATGCTCTCCGCCATCAGATACTAAATATGCAGCTTTATTGTTAATACTACTGTTAATATGAACGCCGCCATTATCAGCTGTTCCAGTGTAGCGTTTATTGTAATGATCTGGGTAACCTTCACCTGGTTTTAATGGATTTGGAATAGATGCTGGATCTTTCAGAGAACGAAGTGCATCACCAGGTTTTCCAGGTGTATAAATGTCAGCACCTAAATCCCAGCTCTTCTTCTCAACCATGACACCCATAATATCAGATAACGATTCATTTAACGCACCTGACTCATTTTTATAAACAAGGTTTGCTGTATGTTCAGTTACAGCATGCGTTAATTCATGACCGATAACATCTAGTCCAGCAGATAATGGAATGAATGTTTTTCCATCGCCATCACCATACATCATTTGTACACCGTTCCAAGCTGCGTTATTCCAGCTTTCTCCGACGTGAACAGTAGAAATAAGCTTCGCACCTTTATCATCGAAAGAGTTACGATTAAATGTCTTTTTGTAGTAATCGTATACTTTTCCTGCATTTACATGCGCATCAACCGCTGCTTTATCTTCGAAGAACTTAGATTTACTCTCAACCTCTTCTCCTGTATATCCAAGCCATTGTGAGAATAAATTAAACAAGTTTTCATCCATATTTTCTGCATCAAATGTGTGAACACCTTGTCCTCGTTTACCATCAAATAAGTTGAACGCTCCTGTTTTCTCATCTTGAGCAATTTCAAATGATTGTCTATCGCCTAATACTCCGTAACCAAATCCTGTAATGTGATCTACAGCGTTATATTTCTCAATCACATTTCCATTCGTTGCATCAACAAAATAATGCCAATATCCTGGAGCTGGTTTTGAAATCGATGCTTTAACTAAGTATGCAAGATAGTACTTCCCATCTTTTTCATACACAAATAAATCTTTTTTCACACCGTCATAATTCTTTACTTTACCAACTTCTTTTTCAATTTCTGCCTTTGCAATCGTTTCAGCTTGCTCTGCACTAATATTTGCAAACGCAGGAATATTTTTATCCTCTAAATTCGGAATAACTTGTCCGAAGAATGCTTTTACATTATTTTCTTTATCAAGTGTAACAGTTTGATCTGAACCATACACAGGAATGTTATTATGCTTCTCAACTAACTTCACATGTGTTGTGCCAGATTCAGCATCTTTTTCTTCCCCAACGACATTGAAATGTTTATCAATATTTCCTGCTAATTTAAACATATCTTTCTTACTCTCTAAATATTGAAAGACTGTCTCTTTTTTATCTAGTCCTTCCGGTGCTTTCCATTCTTCACCTATGTATGCAGGCGTTTTAAATTCTTGATGATATTGAATTTTTTGTTCTTCCGCTTTCGTTGTCGTTGCTCCAAATGTTCCAAATCCCCCGGCGATAACAGTTAAGGCTAATGCTGATGAAATGACTTGCTTTTTCACTATAACATTCCCCATTCCCATAAAGATTTTTGACACTTTTATACAATTCTTATTTTCTGGGCTAATACCTTTTTCTAAATATTGAGAAAATTTTTTCTGACAATTCCACTCAAAAAAAGAGGACATCCATTCCATGTCCTCTTTTCCATAAACGTTCTATTATTTTTTCAATTCGATTGCTAAATAGTGTGATCGTTCTTTCGCTTCAATATGAATATCCTCTTCTATCGCTTCTGCTGCATCACGCATAACAAGATTTTCACCATTTATTACACTACTCCCTTCAATTTGTACAAGGTACAATTGACGGCCTTCTTGCACCGGGAAATGAATTTCTTTTCCAGCATCTAACGATAAAGAATATAAATTCGCATCTTGGTGAATACGAATTGGTGCCTCTCCTTCTACTGGAGATACCATATGGAACCATTCATTTTCACGCTTGCCCCAATCAAATGTAAACTCACCATAGTTTGGTTTATGATCCGCACGATCTGGTAAAATCCAAATTTGTAATAAACGTAGTGTTTCATTTCCTAAATTATGCTCGCTATGAAATACACCTGTGCCAGCACTCATATATTGAACATGTCCTCGCTCAATTGTTCCGCGGTTCCCCATGCTATCCTCATGTGTTAAAGCACCATCTACAACGTACGAAATGATTTCCATATCGCGGTGCGGATGCATATCAAAACCAGTTTGTGCCGCTACTAGATCATCATTAATTACACGCAATGCTCCAAAGTTCATGTTATTCGGGTTATAGTAATTCGCAAAGGAAAAATGAAAATGTGTATTTAACCAACCGTGATTTGCTCTTCCCATATTTTTATGATCAACTTTTCTAAACATATCCTTCACCTCATATTATCTCGAATTCAAGATTTATTCCAAAAATTTTTCTTACTGTAATTTTTTTAGTAATTGTAATAATTGATGTTGTTCTTCTACATTTAAATTTTGAAACTGCTCCGCTTGGAACGTTTCTTGAGGCGGGACGATTTCTTCATATAAAGCTTTTCCCTTTTCTGTTAACGAAATATATTTTGTAGTACCTTCTTGTTCACGATGAATCCACTCCAGCTGCTCCATTTTATTTAATAGCTGCGTGATATTTCCCTTCGTAACAAATAGTTTATTTCCGAGCTCTTGCTGCGTTAGACGATTATGTCCTCCAACTTGAGCTAGCACATCAAACTGAGCGGCAGATACATTCCATTCTTTCAAATGCTGATTCGTCTCACGAATACTTTTGTTATAAAAACGTGATAAACGAAACCATAATAGTAATCCGAGTCTATCTTCTGTCTTCATTCTATCACCTCGCTCATTTCATACCATTAGTTTAGAACTAAACTTTATAAAAGTCAATCACTTACTTTTAGTAATTAATAAAGAAAGCACAGTGCCATTTCTTCACTATGCTTTACATTAACTTTCTATTTTTATATTCATCTAACTTCCTCTCCGCGAACTTTCTCGCATCTTTCTCAATCCATCTATCTTCGTACAATTCACTTCCAACATACAATACTTCCCTCTTATGCTGCATCGCATGGCGAAATTCATGCAGTAGTGTTTTGAGCACCTGCTCATACTCTTCCCATATGCAAACAAAAATTAATTGTTTTTCTTTATGATAAAAACCACCTACTGGGAATAAGAATTCCTCTTCTTCTTCTCCTAATGATAGAAGCACATGATTCGCATCACACGTATCACAAAAAATAACTGGTGTTTTACATACTTCAATCAGTGAAAACAAATCATCTCTAAGCCTTTTGACATCCCAAGGAAGCTCCGAATCCAACACATACCAATTCTCCACCTGTTGATATACATTTTGAAACTGGAGTTCCATTTTTCTATAATCTCCTTTCCAAACTCCCTTTTCCTATATGTATGCCACAATATGTAAAATATTAAACCTGCTCTTTCCCCTTTCGAAAAGTGACAATAAAAAAAGAATCTATGTCAGCATAGATTCTTTTTACGTAATCACTTTTTTTCATCATTTTTTTTAATACAAAGTAACCAATTGCACAAACAATAGCAGCAAGTGCAAATTATTTCACATATGGCCCAGCGACTTTATTAATACTTTCCCACTCTGTTCATAATTTAAAACCTAAATATACAAATACAACGGACCACGGAATAACAGCTAATGTAGTTAGCGTAATAAACTTAGCATGTGACATTTTTGCAATCCCTGCTAGTATCGAAATAGCATGACGCACAACAGGAATAAAACGCGCTGTAAAAATAACGCCAGTTCCGTAACGATTAAACCAATCTTCAGCATAATCAATATGTTTCTTTTGAATTTAAATATATTTTCCATATCGCTCAAGGACGGGTCTTCCTCCGTATCGACCGATCCAATAAATGAATAATTGTGCGATTACACCACCAATTGTACCGAACGCGACAGCGCCCCAAAACGTAATGCTTCCTGTTGATACTAAATAACCTGCATAAGACAATACGATTTCACTCGGAATAACCTCTAACATCAATCCAAGCATAATTCCCCAATAAACAAGTCCTTCTAGAAAAACTAAAACGGAATGAATCAACTCTCCTAACATTATGTACCTCTCTTTACTTTTTTCATTGCAAAAAACAAAAGTACAAGCAGTAAATATCTTGTACTTTTATTTTTTTAAAATTAGTTAGTCTTCGTATCCCACTTAAAGATTTTATTTAAAAATTTATATACATTCTTTGACTCTTTCGTCAGAAGTGGACCTAAGATGGATAGTATAAGCACGTATAGTGCCGAGAATGGTTTCAAGACTGACATTAAACCACCGGCGATTCCGATATTGGCCATAATGATGGAGAATTCTCCTCTTGAAACGATTGTTAATCCAATATTTGTTGACGCTTTATGAGATAATCCAGCTTGTCGCCCTGCAATCATTCCTGCAACAAAGTTACCGATGATTGTAAGAAGGACAGCACCTAACGTTAACCATATCGCTCCGCCTAATGAAAACGGATCAATGCTTAATCCGAAACTAAAGAAGAAAATAGCTCCGAAAAAGTCTCTAAATGGAACAACGAGATGCTCAATTCTGTCACTATGCTCTGTCTCAGAGAAAACTAATCCTAAAAGAAGTGCTCCAATTGCTTCGGCAACGTGAATTGTTTCCGAGAAACCTGCAATAAAGAATAACGAAGCAAATACTACAATAATGAAAATTTCATCTGAACTAATATTGAGCAATTTATTTAATAACGGCGTCGCCTTTCTAGCTACAATAAAGAATAGAAGCATGTATCCTAAAGCAATTCCAATTGAAGTAAGAGCACCTAGGAAGGAAGCATGATCCCCTAGAACTAAACCAGAGACAACTGATAAATATACAGCAAGGAATATATCTTCAAACATAATAATTCCTAAAATTAATTCGGTTTCATTATTACCAGTTCTTCTTAAATCCACTAACACCTTTGCAACGATAGCACTAGAAGAAATCGTAATAATACCCGCAATAATTAAGATTTCTAGTAAAGGGAATCCCATTATAAATCCGTATAATAATCCAAGTGAAAAGTTAATTAAAATATAAATTGTTCCGCCAATCGCAATAGAACGTCCAGATTTAATTAGTTTTTTCATCGAGAACTCTAGTCCTAGGTAGAACAGAAGGAACAGAACGCCAATCCGTCCAAGGAAGGAAATTACACTCGCACTTTCAATAAATTTAAGATCGATAACACCTATTGTCGGTGCGTGCGGTCCTACTAACATTCCAAGAACAATTAGAAAAGGAATTACTGAAAATTTAAACTTCCCAGCAATTACTGCCGCAATTGCAACTAATACTAACGCTGTACCAACTTCAAAAATTAACGTATCCATCTAGTCAGTCCCCCTATTCGAAAGTAACTCATTAATAATCTTTTTAATTTCTTCTCTCTCGCCTGAAACTACAAGCATATCGCCTTCTTCAATTACCGTTTCTGGTCCTGGATTAAATAGCTTTTTCATATTCTTTTTCATAACTGCAATAATCGTTACGCTATATGTTTTTCTTATTTCAAGGTCGCCAATTGTTTTTCCGATTGCTGGAGCTGCATTCTCCACTTTAAACCACTCAATCGCTAAACCTTCAAAGACCATTTCAACATTTTCTAATGCTCTAGGCTTGTATACCATTCCACCTAATATTGCTGCAATTTGTCTTGCCTCTGAGTCACGTAATGAAATACTTGAGATGCTTTCTTCATGATCTGAATCAAAATGATACATTTCTCTACGTCCATCATCATGAATAACAATCACCATCTTTTCGTTACCTTTCGTAACGATTTGAAACTTATAACCAATACCCGGAAGTTCACTTTCTCTAATATTCATATTTAGCTCCTCCATAACTTCTTTATTTAAATTTTCTGTTTTTCTGTCTTTTGTTCATTAAATCAATTTTAGAAATTCTAACCATTCAGGATACCTGTGACTTGGAAATCTTTTATTGTAATAATAAGTGGCTCCTAAAAAGATACTTAAAGATGTAATGATAAAAAATATATTACTTCTCATTTTCAAACTTTTAAGGCTTACTTTCAATAAAGTTTCTTCTTTCAAATTATCCCCTCTTTCTCGCTTTACATTTAGTTTTTTAAAATGTAAATAATTCTAAAAATATTACGATGTAACATAATCATAACACAAAACACGTTTATGTAACATGATTTTTTAGAAAAATTGATTCTCGTATATTTTTTGCATATAATTTTCTTATTACGGAAAAAAGGAAGTGTATTATATGGTTGATATCTTTAGCAGATTCCTTGAGGTAACGAATAATATTTTATGGTCATATATTCTTATTGCAATGCTAATCGGCTTCGGTCTTTATTTCTCTTTTAAATTAAAATTCGTCCAAATTACTCATTTCGGTGAGATGGTCAGTTTAATTAGTAAAGGGTTTAATCGAAAAGAAAAAAAGAAAGATAGCATCTCTCCATTCCAAGCATTTTGCTTAAGTGCAGCAGCACGTATCGGTATCGGAAACTTAGCTGGTGTAGCATTAGCCATTTCAATGGGTGGACCTGGTGCAATATTTTGGATGTGGTTTATCGCAATTATCGGAGCAGCTACTAGTTTCGTAGAATGTACGCTCGCGCAAATTTATAAAGTAAAAGATGGCAGCAGGTTCCGTGGTGGACCAGCATATTACATGGAAAAAGGATTAAACAAACGCTGGATGGGTGTTTGGTTCTCACTTCTTATTACAGTTGCGTACGGATTGATCTTCAATTCAGTACAAGCAAATACGGTAACAATAGCGTTTGAAAATGCTTTTGGACTAGAGCGAACGATCGTAGGAGCTCTATTAGCTTTATTAGTTGCAGTTATTATTTTTGGTGGTATCAAGAGCATTTCACGTATTACAGAAATGATTGTCCCTCCAATGGCGATCATTTATATCGGTGTGGCTATTTTTGTCGTAATTAACAACTTCAATATGTTACCAAGCATTTTTATGGAAATATTTAACAGCGCATTTGGTTTAGACCAAGCTATCGCTGGTGGTATTGGAGCAGCAATCAAATTCGGAATTCAGCGCGGTTTATTCGCGACAGAAGCAGGTATGGGTAGCTCCCCTAACGCAGCAGCAACATCAGATGTATCTCACCCTGTAAAACAAGGACTTGTTCAAGCATTAGGTGTTTTCGTAGATACATTCTTAGTATGTACATCAACAGCGTTTATCGTATTATGTTCTGGACTTTACAAAGGATCGAATTTAGAAGGTATTGAATTAACACAACAAGCATTAAGCTCACAAATTGGACCGTGGGCAAGCACTTTCTTAGCGATTATTATTTTCCTATTCGCT
>NZ_WIPE01000038.1:0-8487 GCF_009760835.1 Bacillus sp. EE-W1
AAAAAAAAAAAGGGACCTACATCAATCCAATCTGTCGAATTTGCCATTCCCTTTCTTGATGAAAATGATGGACTCACTAAAAAACAAATGTTTCGCTCTAAGATTGAAGAAGTAAATAATACCATTGTTGCAACTGTAAATCTAAAGAATGAATGGATCCGTCTTGCTTACGGTGCACTAAGTCAATCAGGGTTCCAAAAAGAGCCAGCTTATTTGCATATAACCTACAATTTAGAAGAAGAATATGTAGTAGAATGTTATAAATGGGAATTACCCCCAGGATTAAAATGTCCATCTCCTCCGGAAGTAAGTACAACATGGGTTTCCCATGAAGAAGATCTAGAAGTAGTCTATCCTTGTAATATTTTTGGAGTTTTCTATCGCGAGTCGATTGGTGATACGACAGTGACAGTTGGTTGTCGTGATGTTCAAAAACTTGGTGAGACTAATTCTCACCAGTATCAAATAATAGAAGAAGCGGATTTTAAACATGACTTATACAAAGTGTATCGTTCACTACAACAGCCAGAAAAATTTTTAATTTTACCAACATTCTATAGAATTGGTCGATTTGATCTTAATGCAGGTGAACAGAAAGCTTACCGACCTAGCATCTTATTTCAATCTGTGATTGATGTAAACATTCCTGCCAACAACAGTTTTCGTTTTCATATAATGCTTACACCAGACCTCCCTAGATATGTCCGTAAAGAACTGGAATCAAAACTTTTGTCTTTGTCGACAACCCCTATCATTGATTACCCTTCTCAATTAGATAGTCAATATGAATTGAAAATGGGTGAAATGATTATGCATGCATCTAAAGTCGTGGAATCATTTCATGTTACAATGGACGTCAACTTGGCGAATGCAATACTTCTAAGAGACATGATGACGAGGTTTACATCTTTTGGAACCGTTCTATTCAAGCTTGCTGACAGCTCAATTATGGAATCTACACTAGCTTTGGAATTAGATAATATTACTGGTCCCTGGGAAACAGGACCGATTGAGGTCCTGATTATCAATGGTAATGCTCAACTGACCAATAAAATTGAGCGCCCTATCGAAATAAGCACGCTCAGGATTTATGACACTTCAAATATTAGAACAGAAATTAATATAAACATAAGGTTGGATTCTGGGGAGGTACACTTTGTTATATTACCGTTTATACCGAATGAAATTTATCCAGTATACTCATTCCCAGCAGCTTCTCCCGCTACTCTGGAGGAATTACGTAGTTTCGCACAGGACACTCACACTACAATCCAATTTTTTGATTTGGTGAATCATCAGAACCACGATATCAAATTATTAGAAATAAAGGTACGATTAAAAGGGACAGATAAAATATATCAAGTTCCTATGACTGGATCCCCGTCTAAGGGTTTAATTGATATCATCTTCCCTCTTACAGAAACGTATTATCAAAAAAACATCATTGAGTTTCAAGTAACAAAGACACATAATTCAGGGGAAGTTTTGGACACACCGTGGATCGAATGGCATTTGTCAACAAAAGGAAACATCATAAGTGTAAACTGGGACATGATTAAATGATGCTCAAAATAAGAAGTAACATTAATGGACACTGCCGATTATTTGTAAATTTCATGACTTATTTCTAACATGTTTCATGGGTAAATTTGTTAACATTACGTTTTTGAGAGGATTTTTTTAAAATAAAATATGTCCCATAGTTTCTATAGTTTTTCAAGTACATGCTTATAATAATTAAATAGTCATTGTATTGTTATCTCAATATGTAAAAAGTAAGTCGATAAAATTTCTCTGGAGGTTACTATGGCAACTCAAAATCCTTATTTATATGATAACGTCTTAGGAAATATATGGGAGCAAGGATATTTGGCTGGCTTTAACGAGCCTGAGGTTGATCACCTCCGTCCCTATTCTTCTGATCTTCTCCAAGTATATCAAAAGGGTGAGCAGAGCGGTCGCGATGATCGACGCAGTCTTCCGCCAGATGAGGTAGGAATCAATGAACAGGCCAATCAAAGCGAATTTTTTGAGTTTTTAAAAGAACTGGCAGAACATGTTGGTCTCCATGTACTCGGTCATAGGTTCTTTGAAATGGTTTTTAAAGATGTTGGAGGGCTCATTCCTCTAGTGCTCACTAGTTTACAAATTCCGACAGACAGTCCAATTCACCCTCTTGAAGAAGACTGGCAGGGACCAGTAAATCAATCTGATAACAGCGAAAGTATCTTTATTGCCGTATGTCCACTGAAGAATCATCCACAAGTTCTTACAGATGTTACTACTGAGGGATACTGGACAGGCAAAGGACATCAATTCTATTCTGATGCCTTAGCAGAAATGCAGGCACATGGGCATGCCGAAGCTTTTATCGCTCGTTGTTCTGTCACTGAAGGAACCTGCGGTGCGGTCTGGCCCGGGAGGGGACAGTAAAGATTAAATTATGATTGCATTACATTGAAGGCTAATAGCCAAAAGGAATGTTTAATTATTATTCAATTTATTATTTGGATAATTCAATTTCAAGGGGGATATCACAACAATTCACTATTAGAAGATGATGACTGATAGTGAAATTCAGACTTCTGGCCAATACTACTTATAACTTTGTATTGGAATTGATTACCTTTCTGGAACTGCCATGAGCAAAGTAATCAAGGGGTTCGATGCAAAGATCAAATAAAAGAGAATATAGCGTATATATTTCTAGCCGAATTGTATTTTATGCTGTTAGTCTAAACAATTGATGGATGAATTCTTACTGGTTTTGAACAGACTGATTTCGTAAATCAATCCGTTTTTTCTTAATCATATGCATGGTTTTTTTCTGCTGCAAGAATGGTTGTAGCTGTGCCAAAAGACTTGAACCCCTTCATAGAACACACACGTTTCTTAATAAAACGATGATCTTGTTCCACTATATTATGGCGATATCTAACTTGTCTTAACTTTATGCCTTCAGGCATATGTTTTTCTTCTTTCAACGCTTGAATTGATACAGGGTTCTTATCTACTGTTATCATGCGAGGTTTAGAAACGTACGAAAAAGCCAAGACTTTCTTGTTTATCTCTTGATTTACTTAGATAAAAATCAATGGTATTCCCTTCTGAATCAACAGCACAATATAAATACATACATTGCCCCTTTACTTTTATATAAGTTACATCGACTCTCCATGAATCATTTGTTGATTTAAGATGATGTCGTACTTTCTCCTCTATTGAGGTCCATATTGATGAACCCATCGCATAACCGTTGTGTGAGCAATGAACAATCCTTTTTCTTCCATCATTGCCACCAGATTACGAAAGCTCAAATTGTAAAGTAGGTACCATCTTGCTGTTAATAATATGAGTTCATGCTGGTAATGCTTCCATTTGAATAAACATTCCCTTTCCATACCGATTCCCCAACTTTTAGAGTAATACTATCAGTATGTCTAAGTTTAAGAGATTACTTGCAATTATCTTGAAGTTTTCGCACCAGAACCCTTTAAATTAATATCTATATTATAATTAATTAGTGAAAATATAAGTAAATGGAGAATATAGCATTCTTACAGAAAAATATATAATTAAATTCATATTTAATTAACTAAAATACAATGAAGTGATTGTTATAACTAACTATATTTTTTAAGTCATTTATGATCTAATAGTAAGTTTAAAAATTGGAATATTTTACATTTAAGGGTGGTATAATACTACAGTGTATTTTTTAAATCTAATTCCAAATAAAAAAGAGGTATAACATGTCAAATTTAACTGAAGCCTTTGTAAGGGAGAAATTAGATAACTTTTTTGAAAATTACGTTATGGGGAATAAAGGACATGCTGATGTCGATAAGATTACTATAAATGGAACCACTATAGAGTTTGAGGTGCGAATTACGCACAAAGAAGTTTTGTCCAAAGAATCTATTGGTAATATTACTGTATTTTCTATGACTAATTATGTGAAAGGTAAAATCGACGTAATGAATCCGCTTCCTGAAACGCTTACATACATAATAAGATCTCCAGTAGGTGATAGGATGGCTAACCTGAAAGATGTAATTCAACAATTAGCGGTATTAGCTTAATAAATTTAGAATGTATAAACTTATTAGAAGTTAATACAACTCTACAGGAAAAAGGATATATTATTACTTACTGTAACTTTCATGTCTTCAACTGAAGTTAATGAGGGAATCTACCACTAAGTTGTTTTTCCGCCATGGCTACTAAACGTTTAGGGATTTCTCCACCAACAGAATCGTTTCCACGAGATATTGTATCCGGACCAAGTTGTACATCGAATTTTTGTGCACTCTCATACTTCATTTAAGCAATTGTGTTCTCAGCACCTTAAACCGATACTTGGTTATTAGTTCTGTTGTTCTTGTTTGCTATATGTATCACCTCCTATGTTTTGAACATGCTATGAATTATGGATCAGTGAAAATTATTTATTCCTTTTATAGTGAATGAATATTTGAATGTTTTCGGTTATGGTTAACTAGAAAAGCAAAAAGAACTTGTAGAAATCACTACAAATTCTTTTCAGATAATTTTAAAAAGATTAAACAAACTATCTCAGCATCCAAAGCAGGGAAACCATCTTAATTATGGCTTGATTTCATTAATAACAAATCTTAAGCAAACAAATGTTCAATCATCTCCCATGTTAAACTTACTATATTACCATTTGTTGGAATTTTCCATTCTATCCAATTAGTTGTCCTTATTTCTCCTGCTATGAGTGTTATTTTAACTTGAAACTCTATAGTGGATTTTTGTAAAAATTGAGTAAGTGGAAAAACAATAGTAAGGCTTCCTGTTAGAGGATTACCTTCTAATGGTACAGTGTACAATTCGTTCAATGTATTCAACGTGTTTACTCGAACTGTTAGTTCTAATTGTTGAATATTATGATTTTGATGATTTATTAAATCTAGAAACCGTATTGTTGTATAAACATCTTCTATATATCTTCTGATTTCATCTGGTAACGGTACATTCTCTGCTTGTACTAAAGAATATACCGGATAAACTTTGATGGGAGTATTAGATAAAGGGACAGATTCTGAAGCAGATGGTTCAAGAATAATTGAAACTGGTATCCTCGTTAAGCGAGACGAACTAAAATCAGCAAGAAGAGACGTTATATTAATAGGTTGCTGAACCTTATTAGTTAATTTTACTTCATCCGCATTCAAAATTACTTCCATAGGTCCTTCTGCCCACGGACCAGTTAAATGTCTTAGTTCCAAAATAATAGTCGACTCAAATAGGACACCCTCACCCGACTCAAAACGAACGTTTCCAAAGGCAGCCGCATTATAAATCGAATCACGTAATAATACCGCTCGCTGAAGAGTAAGCGGAATCGTTAAATGTAATGCAACGGACTGTTTTGAAGCAGGAACCTCTTTTAGTTCTTCAATATTTACATTGTATTTAAAATCATTTTGAGTTGGGTATTCAACTATAGGATGAGGTGATAGCGAATGTAGTTGAGCCTCAAGCTCCTTTCTTGCATAAAGCGGGATATCTGGTAGTAACATGATTTTAAATAAGAATTTAATATCTACAGTAGTAGAGTTATCAACTACAGATTGTACTAACATATTAGGGTGATATGCTTTCATCTCTCCATCTTCTGAAGAATATAGTCCAATTCTATAACTATTTGGTATGATAAGATATCTATTTATATCTTGTTTATATCGAAATACACGATAAAAATCAGTATTCCTTAATTCAATCATTTCCTCATATGGACTTTGAACTATTTGTCCGATTCGCCTAGGGTCTTTACACCCTATTTCAATAATATTAGTATCATACACATGTCGATAAAGGGTTCCCATGGTTGAGCAAGGAACGAAAATTGGTGTAGTAGTTAGGGGGAATCCAGAAATGTTGTACAATTGGTATTGGCTAAAGTCTGGTGTATCTCCTAAATGTAAATCTGTATGAAAAGAAGGATCATCCATGTTTTGTAGTGTTACCCATGAGGGTACAAGAGCCAAGATTGATGACAGACCTATCATTAAAATTGGAGGTGGTAATGTTTGATCCATTCCAGACATAGCACCATAACATAAAGAAACCCATTTTCCCGAAAGTTGAACTGTGAGAGTTAATGAATCTGCATTGTCTACAATTGTTCCCCAAACAGTAAAAGATAATATTGCGTTATTCTCATCAAGATAAGGGATTATCAATCCACCAATAATTCGAGCTGGAACTGTCATCATATCCGGACCTGCATTAAAGGGTCTTCCTTTCTTAATTTTGAAATCAATATTTGCACGAGTTTGTGAATTGTCTGTAGCGATATTAGAATTTGTTACGGTAAATAAAAATGAACTGTTCCCAATACCATCATTAGGTGTAGGATTTATGAATTCAAACGTAGGCATAAAAAAAAAGTTACTACCATAAGCATTTGACCATGGTTGATTGTGAATATTAAAAACGACTGGTATTAATCTAGAATCAATATCTGTACTAGGTACTTGTATTCGCGATATCATATAGGCTTATAACTCCTTTTCTTATGATTGTGTCATCCATTGGTGCCTAATAAACTTCTCTTGGTCTCTACCTTCTAAAATACCTCCTAAAAGCTGTTCCAAAGAGGTAGATATTTCATAGTTATAATTTTGTTTAGTAATTACATGCGTGATTATATGAAGATTAGTTTTCATTCCCTTTAAAGCTGAAGTAACTTCAACTCCTTCTATATCATTCAATATTGCACTTAAAGCCCCTTTAAAAGATTCATTTCCATTAACTGAAGCAAGCATTCGCTGTTGAGTTCCTGTTTTCACCAGCAGAGTGAACTTAACTTTTTCATATCAAATAGAGGAAGAAGTATAACCTCGAAAGTAAGAATATATTTTTTATAAAAGCCTCGTATAATTCTTCATTTTGAGGTTGACGAAATAATATAAAAACAAGAGATAATACGGATTCTCTATGACTATCAACTAAAACTGGATGCTCAATTGTTGATAATTTGTTCAATAAATATTTCTCCTTTTTATAATTTAATATTGCTACAAGTAAGAGAAATTATGTATATGTCGATGAATATTTGCTATAAGGACTGAGGAAAATACCTATGTAAAAAACGGAAAGTAGGGATAAATATGACTGAAGCAATTGGTCCAATATTTACTGGTGGAGGGTTTGAAACGTTTGAAGTCAAGGAAAATGGAGAAGGTTATAAAATCCTTTACTTGCCAGATAAAAATAATCATAAATTACAACAAGAAGGACGGTCTCCTGTTTATTATTGGTTACCTGGAAATGTACGTCTTGCTCGTAACTCAAATACAGGAGACTACAAATTTCGTCACCTACATTTTGTAGGGAACCCTAATCCATTCGGTGGTGAGCCAGTAGTTGGGGGCCATATTACATTTACCACTACTGTATCATATCCTCCTTCCGTGTTGAAATCCGCTCAGGATCAGCTGTTAGAAAGATTTCGTGGTAGTGATAATCGATATTGGGGCTGGGCAACTTCTTCTACACCTGAATTTCGAATAATACCAATTAATAATAATGTTACGAACATTCAAGGGAACGAAACCGGTTGGAATCTGGACGGAGAAGGACCAGGAAATATCACTGGAGGTGAAAATGCCTATTCTGGTATGCTGGACGCACTACACAGTGAATTGTTATGGACTGGTTTTCATGGGACTTCTGGTCCGATAGTTATTGCACAAGTATTGCAAATTCCAGTATGGACTGATACGTTAAATCTCAAAATTACTGGGAACTGGGAAAGAATATTTCAACATTTTTCCTCACATGCTAATGGACGCGATTGGTTTTGGTCTGCTGATATCAAAAGGGAATTTAATGATTTAAAGATAAATGGAGGAATTCAGGTTGAAATAAAAGTAGATGGAACCAATCCTGGTGCTGATGAAATGAGAAAATTGATGGAACAACATGAAGAGTTAATTATTAAACAATTCATGGAGCTGGCTACAAAGATTATCTTTGAGCCAGCTCCCCCTACGGTTGAGCCTGCAAGAACAACAAAAAGAGGATACTGGGGATTTGGCGGTGGCTTCGCGCTTAAATCTATACAAAATTCAACAAATTTAAATTTACATTATGAAGAAACTCTTGAATTTAAATATAATAAAGAATTTCCAATTAGCAGTTCACTTGAAGGATTTTATAATATTGTGAAAGACAATCCGGTAAACGAACAAAAATACTTTGAAAGGGTTTTTCTTGGTGATTTGAGTGCAATAATCCCATTTATTATAAAACCAGTTGTAAATTGGCCAAACCCAGAAAAAAACTTTGCTGGTGAACCAGTTGCGTTTTTATCTGCTCAAGTCGGCTATCCAGGTAGTGATGGTGTAGTTGATTTTAGGCGAACAACACTATTTGAAAAAGAATCCCTTAACGTTTGGTCATCTGCTAAAACAGATCCAATAGTAAGAAAAAAAATGTTTGAAGTTTCCCCCCCCC
>NZ_WIPE01000044.1:0-11789 GCF_009760835.1 Bacillus sp. EE-W1
CCTGTTAATTCTGATACTTGACTAACTCGTAAAAATTTCATTATTATTCTTACCTCATCAAACTCGCAATAGCACATATGTTCGATAAATTCAATGAGGTTGGATAGATTTAATTAAATGTATCTCGTTCAACTAAGGGCGCAATTCCTTAGCCAGTTCTCTTATGAACTTCTCATGTTTTCACATGAGCGCAGACTATATGTTTATCTACTTAGAGATAGAGGATTTTTCCACCACCATAGGCTTGTGATGTACTCTCGTCAGTGATACGAGATAGTCGTTGAACGTTCATCTTATCCATTTTGACTTAGATGATTCGAGGCGGAAGACCCATTGTTCTAGTGTTTAGGATTTAACCTTGCACGATCTGATTGATTTTTCCTGCTTTCGCAACATTCACGCTCGCCATTTCTAGCCACGTTGTAGTTCAATCAGCTTTAGGGATTGCCCGCAGTTAACCCTCACTACTAGCCAATCACTTGACTAGCAGGGCTTACTGATATATTTAATTAACTTTCGTTATAATTGGTTAAATAAATCGTAACAGTTAGTTACCCTTTCGTTTTCTCAGCAGACTGCACGACATCAACCGCCGCTTTCACATCCGCTAAGTCATATGTAGAATGGACTTTCATAAAACGTAATTGCTTATTTTCAACTAAGCGAATTAAGTGATGAAACGTCTCCTGCCATTTATAGGGTGATACTTCTTTATTCCAATGTCGTAAATGAAATATGTTCGCGTGCACTTTTGCTTTCGTGACAATCTCTGCCCAGTTCACTTGTATTCCTGATAGAAGACCGATCGTTAAAAAATGCCCGTTTGGACGTAAGGAGAAAGCTAATGCATTTCCATCCGGTCCTCCGATAGAGTCAATCGCAGCATCCGCACCGAGCCCGTTCGTTAATTCCATAACGGTTTCATAAAGCGGGACAGTGGAAGTATCAATTACATATGCAGCACCAAGGCGCAGTAATTCTTCTGTATGCTTATTATTTCTTGTAACAGCAATGAATCGGAAGTTTAAAATTTGTGATAACTGCGCGAATAGATGTCCAATAGCGGATCCGCAAGCGTTCACTAATAAAACGTCATTACTCTGTAAGTTTAACGTTTCTGTACAAGTAACCCACGCCGTAAGAGGATTAATATACATTTGTGCCGCTGTAAAATCATCAATGGAATCCGGAATAGGGACTACAAAATCAGCTGACGTCTTCACATACTCCTGCCAAGTACCTTCTCCGCGTAACGGTAAAACACGTTTACCGATAAGGTCTCTCGTAACGCCCGTACCAACATCTTCTACAATACCGACACCTTCATAACCAGGTATGTTAGGTAATGGGATTCTATGAGCGTACGCTCCTGTTATTGGAATTAAGTCAGATGGATTAATCGGCCTAACTAACATACGAACGAGAACTTCATTATCTTTTAATGGTTCTATATTTTTATATTCAACTTGTAATACGTCTTTTGGGTTGCCAAACTTGTGAAATTGAATTTGTTTTCCATGCAAGATAAATGTGCCCCCTTAGTTTGATTGGGTTTATTATAGCATTTTTGGTTGGAGTGATTATTTCGTTATCAAAAAATAAAAGGGAACAGAAATTCGTCGTTTATCTATTTGATAAAATCGATTTCTCCTGAATACATAGTAATATAAGAAAAAGACGCCCTTGTGAGCGTCTTTTTCTAACTTGAGATAGATGCATTATTATTGTTCTACTAGGTTACATCGTTCTCGTATAAAGTTTTCTCACACAAATGATCTGTGTATCAATTTGTTTTTGATATACAGATCATTTGTATGATAATTATTATAGATAATTGCTGAATGATAACCTTACATGAATGCTTTTAAAAGTTCTTGAACTAATGGAATTACTCCACCTACAAATTTTAAAACTGCCATTGCGATTTCCATATGAGTGCCTCCTTTTTTAATGGTAAGATGCAATAAATCTTTATATGCTTATTATAGTAAGCGCTTACAATTATATCAATGCATTTCGATATGCAATATTTCATATTTGTATTCTGTAATGGGGATGGGAAAAAGCCCCACTAATTAAAGTTTCACTTTATCAAAATGTAAGCTGCATCTTGTATAATATAATGGTGGAGGTCGAATATGAAAAAAATGAATTCAAATATAGACGTGGATACAAATGTATTGGAAGCGGTATTTATTCCAAGAAGGTTTATTGTTTTATGGATTACACTCGTATATATTGCTTCAATGCTTTTAGAATTTCGTAATAATATTCTCTCAATGGATAGTTTCTTCTTCACAATAATTATTGTTATTCATACTATCTTTCATTGGTATGCAAGTTCATTAAAGAATAGACAATTGTTATATTTCTTTTTTGTACAACTCTTCATTGTGTTTCTTGCTGCATTTATTGTACCAAATGGTTCAATAGCTATTTTTGTTGGATTAACCCCTATTTTAATTGCTCAAAGTTTATATGTTTATAACAATATATTTAAAGTAATGGCAGTTTTTACTCTCATGTATGCCATATTTTGTATTGCGATTAGTATGAATTATGGTGTGAATAAAGTAGCTATTCTTATCTCTATGTTCCTTTTAGTACTAGCAATTATTATTCCTTTTTCTTATATTAATAAGCAGCAATATGATGCACGTAATCGTATACAGAGTTATATTCAAGAGTTAGAGTCTGCATATATGAGAGTGGAAGAATTGACATTAGCTAATGAAAGACAGCGAATGGCAAGAGATTTACATGATACGTTAGCGCAAGGTGTAGCGAGCTTAATTATGCAATTGGAAGCAATAGACGCCCATATGCAAAAAGGGAATACAGGGCGATCTCAAGAGATTATGAAACAAACTATGATAAGAGCGAGACAAACTTTACATGACGCAAGGCTGGTTATTGATGATTTGCGTCATACTACTAATTCATTTAATAAAGCTGTAGAGGAAGAAGTTCAACGTTTTTCTGAGGCTACGTCTATACATGTGAGATTTACTATTCAAAGCCCCCCGCATATTTCAAGATTAGTAAAGGAACATTGTTTATATGTAATTAGTGAATGTTTAACGAATATCGCAAAACATTCGCAGGCAACAGATGTAAATTTGAAAGTTGAATATAGCGATAACCTTGAAAAACTTACTATTGAAGTTGAAGATAATGGAATTGGTTTTGACACTGGATATATCGGTAAGAATCCTGGACATTACGGCTTAATTGGCTTAAATGAGCGAGTTCGATTGATTAATGGAGAAATACATATATTGAGTGAAAAGATGAAGGGTACGAAAGTGTGTATTCAGGTACCTATCAATAATGAAGGAGATAGCGATGAAGTATAACGTATTAATTGTGGATGATCATTTCGTTGTAAGAGAAGGTCTGAAATTAATAATAGAAACGAGTGATTCATTTCAAATTATAGGTGAGGCTGCAAACGGAGAAGAAGCCCTTTCTTTCATAGAAAAAAAGAAACCTGATGTTATTTTAATGGATTTAAATATGCCTAAAATGAGTGGTTTAGAAACAATTGAGGCTTTAAATAAAAAACAAAATCATACGCCGATTATTATATTAACTACTTATAACGAAGATGAATTAATGTTAAAGGGAATTGAGCTAGGAGCAAAAGGATATTTGCTAAAAGATACGGATCGTGAGAATTTGTTTCGAACATTGGAAGCGGCTATTCGAGGTGAGATTTTACTACAACCCAATATTATGGAAAAAATAGTGAATTATAAAAGGAAAGAAGTATATGCTGATAAGGTTGAAGAAAATAACTTAACAGAAAAAGAATTGTTTGTGTTGAAAGCTATTGCGCGTGGAAATAAGAATAAAGAAATTGCATTCGATATGGGAATAGCTGAGCGAACAGTAAAAGCGTATTTAACAAATATATACAATAAATTAGGTGTTAATTCAAGGTCAGAAGCAGTAGCTGTATCTATTGAAAGGAAGTTAATTCATTTTTAAAACATTATATATGCCCAATCGTACATTATAGGCTTGCCCTTTTGTACGATTTTTTTATTATTTTCTCATGTTATGCTTTAGAAAGCATGAGAGATTTAAGAACGCTCTAATTGCATTACACAGACGTTTTTAATGTGGGAAAGGAAGAAGAATAATTAAATGGCAACTTTGTTTTTAATTTCTGTAGTTATTTTCTTTATTTGGCTGCAAAGTAAACAAACAAAATTAAACTGGATACATATTATTACTTTTCTCATGATGATAGGGATTATTACTTATACGGCGCCGCAACCGATGACTAGAGATTTACAAGCAGAGTTATTGGCAGTTACGCTTTTTTCTTTCGCTATTGGTGTTTGGCAAGGTGGAGGAATTACAGTTTGTTATGAGGATGGAGTTTTATATATTACAAATGGAAAACAGTATTCCATTTCATGGATTCTTTTAATAATCGGCAACATAATTATTATTAACACATTTGAAGGTGGATTTACATTTAATGGATCGTGGATTATTTTGTGTAGCGTTGTCATTGCATCTGGGTTGAAAAACAGTATTCTATGCATTCTGTACAAATTAACAGTGCGAAATTGAATGGGAAAAGGATATTTTTTTATGTTGATATAGAAATTAATACTATAAGTTCATCAAAAGATTGTAGTCGATAAAAACGAGAAGGAAGAATGGGGGAGTTAGCGTAGATGTTTCTACCTATTACTACATTTGATAGGTTTATTTGGCTGGGGAATGTTGCTTCGTCTTCAGAAAAGATTAACAGGAATCTGGCGTTTTCGAGGGCTGAAGAAAGTAATGTTAATTTGTGTAAAAAGAAATGTATAGGTTCAATTAATAATATGCATCAAAAAATAACGATAGCTTCTGTGGAATATGGTCATAATTTTGTGTTGGGTCGTGCAGAACCTCATTCAACAATTGTCATAACAAGTGGCGATACGTTTGTTGGAAGTGGACGGGTTAATAAGTATGGAGAATTTAAAATATATACGAATGATTATCTGGAAGAGCATTTGGTAATAGAGATGCAGTTGATAATGGGTGGTTTTTATCAAGAGAGTATAACGGTAAAGATAGAATGATTTCTTTTTTTCCACTATATAAAAAGGAAGCAACCGTAGTCGCTTCCTACATCAATTAAGCCGAAGCCTTCTTCATTCTTTCAAGTAAACTAGATAACACATGCGTACGATACGATTCTAGTTTTTTACCTTCATAAGTACGGATACCTAATTTTTTAAGTTCTTTTACATACCAACCTTTGCTTCCGAAATACATGTGATCGCTCCCCTTCAACTTTGTTTTTAGTTGTTCTGATTGCATATGGAGGTACAGGTAATATAATGAAGGAAATGAATTTCGCGCGAAAATGGTTAACTTTGTTGCAAAAGACATATATACTAAGGATAGTATATAACGAGGTGGGCAAGACGTGATTATAGAGAAGCACGAAATTCAAATTGACCAAATTACGAGCGGTAAAGTGAATATCTTTACTTTCTATAGAAATAGAAAGCAAGTTGATGATCATTTTTTACGATTGCAAGAACCATCGCTTACAGCAAACTACTTCTTCCATTTTCATTTTGATGCAGAGAGCTTGCATCTACTGCAGGAAGAGTTTCCGAGCGTATATCCGTACGACGGTAGTGAAACGATTCACGACTGGACGGAAAAGATGAAAGCAGAATTGCAACATCAGATCCAAACAGGAAAATGGAATAAGCGCGTACGTATCGGTAATCGCATTCTAGATGTGGTGTTTACGTGGTGTGACGAAGATATAGTAGAGTGAAAAAGAAGCGGATGACGCTTCTTTTTTTTAGCGCTGGAATAAAACGAGCTTACCTGCAGTAGATGTGCAGCGATGTGTTTTTTCATACAATCCTTTTTCTTTTAAAATAGATTCACCTTTTGCTTTCGCTTCTTTTTCAGTTGCCGCCTCGAATGATTCGTCTAATGCTTTTGAACCATCTTTTTCAAAGACTGTTAGAACGTATACTCCCATGAAAATTCCCTCCAATAATAAAAATCAGAATCTTATAACTATTTTGGCATAAATCACTAGAATATGCAAAGAAATATATGACATTGCGTGGTAAAATAAAGTGAAACTTTAATCTTCGGGGAGTCTTTTCATCCCCGAAGATTATTAGCCTTCACCAATCGGGTATTTATGGGCAGTTAACCCTCAGATTAGCTTCTTTGTCTACTGCCCGTTAATACGGGGTAAAGGGGAAGTTTTATATGCACTAGATTTACTATTCGTAGTAAAGTACGGAAAAAGAAAGGATCGTTATTTGTGAAACAAGTGAAGTTTATACATGCGGCTGATTTGCATTTGGATAGTCCGTTTAAAGGGATGGAGATGAATGTACCGCAGTCTGTTTGGGAAAGAATGAAGCAGAGTACGTTTGAATCGTTCGAGCGTATTGTTGATAAAGCGATTCAAGAGCGCGTTGATTTCGTATTACTAGCCGGGGATTTGTATGATGCGGAGACGAGAAGTTTGAGAGCGCAAGTGTTTGTGCGCGAGCAAATGAAGAGACTTTCGCAGTACGATATCCCTGTTTTTATTATTCACGGTAACCACGATCATTTAGGGGGAAGCTGGGCAGCAATTGAGTTTCCGGAAAATGTTCACGTGTTTATGGAGCCTTATGTAGAAGAGAAATCATTTTATAAAAATGGTGAGTTGTTAGCTTCTATTTACGGTTTTAGTTATTTGCAGCAAGCGGTAACGGATAATATGACAGCGCAGTATACGAAAATGAGTGATGCGCCTTTTCATATTGGCATGCTTCACGGAAGTGTGGAAGGAGATGCAGAGCATAATCGCTATGCACCGTTTCAAATTCGTGAGCTGAAAGAAAAGCAGTTTGATTATTGGGCTCTTGGCCATATACATAAACGTGAAATTTTATCAGAAGAGCCGTGCATTATTTATCCAGGTAATATACAAGGACGTCATCGTAAGGAAACGGGCGAGAAGGGTGCGTACCTTATTGAACTTACGAAACAAGGCACACACTGTTCATTTTTCCATACGGCGGATGTTGTGTGGGATGAGATAGAAGTAAATATTGACAGACTTGAAACTGTTGATGAACTTATGACGAGCGTATCGAGTGCGATGAATGAATGCCGAAGAGAAGAGGAAGGGACACTTTTAACCGTCGTATTTACAGGTCAGGGAACACTTTCTCCTTATTTACGCGATGAAAAACGTGTGGAAGAGATTTTTCATATTTTAGCAGCGGGCGAAGAGCGAAAAGATTTCGTATATGCGATGAAGTGGAAAAATGAGACAGTTTCTTTTGCAGAAATCGAGCGTTTGAAAGAAGAAAATCATTTCGTCGGTAGTGTGCTAAAAGAGTTAGAAGCCTTCACTAATATGGATGGCGTGTTGCGCACGATTTGGACATCTCCTGTAGCGCGTAATAGTATTGAATCTTTTACAGAAGAAGAGAAGAAAGAGATTCAAAAGGAAGCGGAAAATATTATTTTAGAGCAATTATTCCAGCAAGAGAGGGATAAGAAATGAGAATTGAAAAACTCCATATTTATGGGTACGGAAAATTAGAAAATGTGGAAATGGATCTGTCAATGCTGACGGTGCTGTACGGTGAGAATGAAGCGGGGAAATCAACAATTCGCTCATTTATGAAAAGTATTTTATTCGGTTTTCCGACGAGAGGACAGCGCCGTTATGAGCCGAAAGAAGGCGGCAAGTATGGCGGTGCGATGACTGTGGAAACAGAGAAGTATGGCCGTTTGAAAATTGAGCGGTTGCCAAAGACGGCAGCTGGTGAGGTGACCGTTTATTTTGAAGACGGGAAAACGGGCGGCGAAGAAATTTTAAATGATATATTAAGCGGCATGAATGAAAGCTTATTTGAATCTGTCTTTTCATTTGATATGCATGGCCTTCAAAATATACATCAACTCGGTGAGGCGGATATCGGCAATTATTTATTTTCAGCAAGCGCAGTCGGAAGCGATGCGTTATTACAGCTAGATAAAAAGCTAGAAAAAGAAATGGATCAGCGCTTTAAACCGAGCGGGCGTAAACCAGAAATTAACGTGTCACTACAAGAGATGAAGAAGCTGGAAGAGAAGATGAAAGAGTGGCAAGGGAAAATTGGCACGTATGAAAAGCAAGTGAGGCAGTTAAAAGAAAGTGAAGAGAAACTTGCTTCTGTTCGCGTGGAAAAAGAGAATGCAGAAAAGCGAAAGCAAGATTATGAAATATTAGCAGCGCTAGAGCCTCTCGTTATTGAAAAGCGTGCGCATGAGAAAGTGTTAGAAAACGAGAGCGGGCAATTTCCTGTAAACGGGATGGCGCGCTATGAAGCGATTAAGGCGAAGATGGAGCCGCTTCAATTACAAGTTGATTCGCTCCATAAAAAAATAGAGAATGTGCAATCGGAAATGGAATCGATTCAAATAGATGAAGCGTTTTTGCAAAAAGAAAGTTATGTAGAAGAACTTCGTATGCAGCATATGTCTTATGAAAATGCACGACAAGAAATGCGCGATATGACAGGAACGATTACGAATATAAAAGAAGAGCTGGCAGAACTAGAGCAACAAATTGGTGCTACTTTTGAAAAAGAAACAGTTCTTTCGTTTGATATGAGTTTGGCAACGAAAGAGTTAATTACGCAAGCAGTGCAAAAAGCACGTGAATTAGAAACGCAAAAAGCACAGCTCGATGATCGTTTTAAAGTAGCGCAAGAGCAGTTAGAAGAACAAGAAGAAAATATAAGACAGATTAAGCAACAAATGTTAGCGGATGAAGAGCGAAATGTGTTAGCTGAGAAAGAGAAGTCGTTCCAAGATGCGGCGTTTATCGGTATGGGCGCAGAGAGAATGAAGCGCAAGTATGAGGAAAAAGCAGGAGCGGCTATGCAAAAGAAAAAACAGTGGCAAAGAGTTTGTCTTCTGTTACTTCTTATTAACACAGTCGTTTTATTCACAAGCTTATTTATAGACTACCGCCCGCTCTTATTTATTAGTGTCATTATTTTTGTAGCGATTGTTCTTGCACTTGTTTTATATAAAGATCCATCGAGTGGATTACAAGAAGAACTGCTTACTCTTCAGCAAAGTGCTGGCGGGAGACAAAGTGAAGAAGCGATGTCTGTGCGCTATGAGTTAGAAAAAGATGAAGAGATTCGGAAGTTATTTGAGCGTGAGTCTTATAAGTTGCAGCAAATAGAGCGAGCGTATGATAAAGTCGTTTCATCCTATGAGGAATGGGAGCGAGAAACGTTCCGCATTAGCGAACAAGTAAATGTGTATAAAATGCGCTATACGTTCCCTGAATTTTATACGTATGCGCACATATTACCGGCGTTTGAGCGTATGGAAAAAATGCAGCAATTATATCGTGATTTAGAGAAGAAAAGTGAGCGCAAATCTTCATTATATGAAATGATTTCGCATTTTGAACATAAACTAGAAACTGTTATCGGTAGTGCGGAGTATAGTAAGCTGCACGAGGCACAAATCCGTATGCAAAATGAGAAAGAAAAACGCCAAACTTGTAAGCAGCTAAAAGAGAAGCTTGCGGAATGGCAAGAAGAATATGCGTTCATGCAAGAGCAATTGAAACAACTGTTAGTAGAACGAGATGGATTATGGCATATCGCACATTCTACAGATGAAGAGATGTTTTTAGAAGCAGGTAAACTAGCCGAAAAACGTGAAGATGCTGCGCAGCAAGTCGGGCGTTTATTACCGCAAATTGATCTGTTAGAACAGCGTTTAACGAGTTTATCATTAGCTGAACATTATGAGGCTGACGGTTATGATGAAAAATTAAAGCAAGAAATGACAGCTGCGCAAAATTGTCTTATGAAAGAGAAAGAACTGACAGAGCGTATTGCGAAACATCGTATGGAAATCGCGAATTTAGAAGAAGGTAGTACGTACGGTGATTTACTGCACGAATGGGAAATGAAAAAAGCGCAAGTGCGTGAACAAGTGAAGAAGTGGGCTGCTTATGCGGCTGCAAAGACAGTGTTAACGAAAACGAAGCAATATTATCATGAAGTACATCTTCCTCGTATTTTACAAAAATCAGAAGAGTACTTTGTGTATTTAACAGGCGGACGATATAGTAAAATCTTTTCACCGTCAGAGGCAGATCCGTTCATTGTCGAGCGTAACGATGGTATGCGTTTTTACAGTCATGAACTAAGCCAAGCGACAGCGGAGCAGTTATATTTATCGTTACGATTTGCATTAGCGAAAACATTTGAGCATGATTATCCGTTCATTATTGATGATAGTTTCGTGCATTTTGATGCGGTAAGGACGAATCGTACAATTGAACTAATAAAGGAAATTGCGAAAGATAGACAAGTCATCTTCTTTACATGCCATGCGCATTTATTAACGTATTTTACAGAAAAACAGATTATAAAATTAACGCATAAGCGTAAAGAAAATGAGTTGTAGTATGCTATACTAAAAGTAACTGATATGGTGGAGGAATTCGAATGAAAAAGAAAATTGCAGAATATGAAGTTGGTGAACAAGTCGATGTTTTCTTGTTAATTAAAACAGCGACAAAAGGTTTAGCAAGCAATGGAAAACCATTTTTAACAGTAATCTTACAAGATCCAAGTGGAGATATTGAAGCGAAGCTATGGGACGTATCGCCAGAAGTTGAGAAACAATATGTAGCAGAAACAATCGTTAAAGTAGCTGGTGATATTTTAAACTACAAAGGACGTATTCAATTACGTGTGAAACAAATCCGTGTTGCGAATGAAAATGAAGTAACAGATATCTCGGATTTCGTAGAAAAAGCACCAGTGAAAAAAGAAGATATGGTTGAAAAAATTACGCAATACATATTTGAAATGAGAAATCCAAACATTCAACGTCTAACAAGACATTTGTTAAATAAGCACCAAAACGAATTTTTAGAATATCCAGCAGCGACAAAGAACCATCACGAGTTCGTATCTGGACTAGCTTATCACGTCGTATCGATGCTTGATTTAGCGAAAGCTATTGCGGCTTTATACCCATCGTTAGATAAAGACTTACTATATGCAGGCGTTATTTTACATGACCTTGGTAAAGTAATCGAATTATCTGGCCCAATTTCTACAACATACACGTTAGAAGGAAATTTATTAGGCCACATTTCTATTATGGTGAACGAAATTGGGAAAGCAGCAGACGAGCTACAAATCGATGCAGAAGAAGTATTAATTCTTCAACACATCGTGCTTTCTCACCACGGAAAAGCAGAATGGGGTAGCCCAAAACCACCATTAGTAAAAGAAGCAGAAATTCTGCACTACATCGATAACTTAGATGCAAAAATGAACATGATGGACCGCGCATTAGGACGCACAAAACCAGGCGAATACACAGAGCGTGTCTTTGCACTTGATAATCGTTCGTTCTATAAGCCGACGTTTCATAATTAATAATGTGAATTGAATGGCCTCATTAAGTGTTAAAAGCTTAGTGGGGCTGTTGTATAATGATAATAAAGTTATTGAATTTTGATTATTAAAAAGCTAAGAGCCTTACTACATTCTACGTAGCAAGGCTCTTTAAAGTTGTTTCAAATTACATCCATCTGTTCGTTCAAGTGTAACTATTCGCAATTATTTGATATTATACAGGTGAATAGAAAGATACATTAAAATTTAGTTTCGTAGTTGTAAAAGGAGGTTATTTATCCAACATTAACGGGCAGTAAAACTCCCACCTCAAAATTTGGCTGGAGCAAAGAAGTTAGGTGGGGGTCGGGCTGC
>NZ_WIPE01000013.1:0-6095 GCF_009760835.1 Bacillus sp. EE-W1
CACCATTTCTATATAGAAATGGATGTTTTTTTATGTTTTTTAGAAAAGGAAATTAATTTCTGTAGAATTTTGTCGCTTTCTCTCTTGACCATATCGATACTTCATTGTTAGAATCTAGGGAGATAATATAAAAAAATCCTTCATATATCCTCGATGATATGGTTTGAGAGTCTCTACCGGGTTACCGTAAACAACCTGACTATGAAGGCAGTGCGTCTTATATTTATAAAGAGTGGAAGACTATCTTTCTTTATAAAGCCAGACCCCTGCCTTTTCTTTGTTATGAGACTAGAGGCGGAGGACTGGCTTTTTTTATTATATTAGTAATGCTTTTTGCCTAATTGGTAAAAATATTTATATACGAGAACTAACGTTGGGGTGATTATTTTGAAGAAGCAGCATGATACAATTATCGTTTTAGATTTTGGGAGTCAGTACAATCAGTTAATAGCACGTCGAATTCGTGAGTTCGGTGTATACAGTGAACTTCATCCACATACAATTACTGCAGAAGAAATTAAAGCAATGAATCCAAAAGGGATTATCTTCTCTGGTGGACCAAATAGTGTATACGGTGAAGGCGCATTACATTGTGATGAAAAAATCTTTGAACTAGGATTACCGATCTTCGGTATTTGTTACGGTATGCAGCTTATGACGCAACACTTCGGTGGGAAAGTAGAACGTGCAAACCACCGTGAGTACGGAAAAGCTGTTCTTAAAGTAGAGAACGAATCAAAATTATATGCGAACCTTCCAGAAGAGCAAGTTGTATGGATGAGCCATGGTGACTTAGTAACTGGTTTACCTGAAGGATTCGTAGTAGATGCAACAAGTGAGTCTTGTCCAATTGCTGGTATGAGCAATGAAGACAAAAACTTATACGGTGTACAATTCCACCCAGAAGTACGTCATTCTGAGCACGGTAACGATTTAATTAAAAACTTCGTATTCGGCGTATGTGGTTGTTCTGAAGGATGGAACATGGAGAACTTTATCGAAGTAGAATTAGAGAAAATCCGTGAAACTGTTGGAGACAAAAAAGTACTATGCGCACTTAGCGGCGGTGTAGACTCTTCTGTTGTAGCAGTATTAATTCATAAAGCAATCGGCGATCAATTAACATGTATTTTCGTTGACCACGGCTTACTTCGCAAAGGTGAAGCAGAAGGCGTTATGAAAACATTCAGCGAAGGCTTCCACATGAACGTTATTAAAGTGGATGCACAAGAACGCTTCATGAACAAGTTAAAAGGTGTAGAAGATCCAGAACAAAAACGTAAAATCATCGGTAATGAATTCATTTACGTATTTGATGATGAAGCTTCTAAATTACAAGGAATGGACTTCCTAGCGCAAGGTACACTTTATACAGACATCGTTGAAAGTGGTACAGCAACTGCACAAACAATTAAATCTCACCATAACGTTGGTGGTCTTCCAGAAGACATGCAGTTCAAATTAATTGAGCCTTTAAACACGTTATTTAAAGATGAAGTACGTGTATTAGGATCAGAACTAGGAATTCCTGATGAAATCGTATGGCGTCAACCATTCCCAGGCCCTGGTCTTGGTATTCGTGTATTAGGTGAAATCACAGAAGAGAAATTAGAAATCGTTCGTGAATCTGATGCGATTTTACGTGAAGAAATTATTAAAGCGGGCTTAGACCGCGAAGTTTGGCAATACTTCACTGCGCTTCCTGGTATGCGTAGCGTAGGTGTTATGGGTGATGAGCGTACTTACGATTACACAGTAGGTATCCGCGCAGTAACATCTATCGACGGTATGACAGCTGACTGGGCACGTATCCCTTGGGACGTATTAGAGAAAATCTCTGTACGTATCGTAAACGAAGTAAAACACGTTAACCGTATCGTGTATGATATAACAAGTAAGCCACCAGCAACTATCGAGTGGGAATAGTATTATAAAAAAAGATCCATCTATTGCTCATGCATAGATGGATCTTTTGTGTTTTGCTCTTAATACGAACGAAAATGCAAAAGTTTGTAAAAATGTTCGTTTTTAAATTGACAAAACTACTTCATCGAGTTAATATGAGTATGTAATTCAAACGAAAAGTGAATATTATGCCGTCGTATAATATCGGGGATATGGCCCGAAAGTTTCTACCTAGCTACCGTAAATGGCTTGACTACGAGGCGTTTAGATAAAGATGAGGGTAAACTTGTCTTTATTCATAGAACGCTTCCATGTATATGCAATGGAAGCCTTTTTTATTTTTAATAGATAAAAGAGGGCTAGGGAGATTACGGCGAGTAATCATATAACGGGGGAAACGTAAGATGAAACGCTATTTTCAGTTTGATGAACTCGGTACAAATTATAAAACAGAGTTCATAGCAGGTTTAACGACATTTTTATCTATGGCTTATGTACTATTTGTCAATCCTGCTACGCTGTCACTTGGAAATGTTAAAGGGTTACCAGCAGGTACAGGAATGGATCCGGGTGCAGTATTCATTGCTACAGCATTAGCAGCAGCGATTGGTTCGTTAATTATGGGGATATTCGCGAAGTATCCGATTGCTTTGGCGCCGGGTATGGGAATTAACGCGTTCTTTGCTTATACGGCAGTGTTAACGATGGGTATTCCATGGCAGACAGCAATTGCTGGAACGTTAATGTCAGGTATTATCTTTATTATTCTTACAGCTTCAGGTATTCGTGAAAAAATCATTAATGCAATTCCATCAGAGTTAAAGTTTGCAGTAGCGGCAGGTATCGGATTATTCATTGCCTTCCTTGGCTTCCAAAATGCCGGAATTATCGTGAAAAATGATGCTGTTCTTGTTGGGTTGGGGGATTTAACAAAGGGCACAACGTTACTAGCAATCTTCGGGGTTGTTACTACAATCATCTTCATGATTAAGAAAGTTAATGGTGCAGTGTTCTACGGTATGATTCTTACAGCAATTTTAGGAGTAGCGACAGGATTAATTGATACTCCAAAAGCTGTAGTGGGAGCAATACCGAGTCTAGAACCAACGTTCGGTGTGGCGTTAACTCACTTCGGAGATATTTTCACTGTTCAAATGGTGATTGTTATTATAACGTTCTTCTTTATCGATTTCTTTGATACAGCAGGTACACTTGTAGCGGTTGCGAATCAAGCTGGATTAATGAAGAACAATAAATTACCACGTGCAGGAAAAGCATTATTTGCAGATGCGATTGCAACTGTAATCGGTGCGATCTTAGGTACATCAACAACAACGTCTTACATTGAATCTTCTGCAGGGGTAGCAGCGGGTGGACGTTCTGGATTTACAGCAGTTGTAACAGCGGGGTTCTTCTTGCTGGCACTATTCTTCTCGCCATTATTAAGCGTTGTAACACCAGCTGTAACAGCGCCAGCATTAATTATTGTAGGGATCTTGATGGTTTCATCTTTAGGCGAAATTGATTGGAAGAAATTCGAGATTGCAGTACCAGCATTCTTTACAATCATTTCAATGCCACTTACGTATAGTATTGCGACAGGGATTGCAATCGGGTTTATCTTCTATCCAATTACAATGGTAGTAAGTGGTCGTCGTAAAGAGATTCATCCAATTATGTATGTTATGGGAGTTTTATTCGTACTATATTTCATCTACGTTCGTAAATAAAAGGGGTTTTTTGAAAGGTCTAGACTTAAGGGGAGTCTAGACCTTTTTTGCGTCTTCAGAAAATCTTAAGGATTTCCGAGCGTTTTTCTTCAGAAGTTTTCCTATAATAGAAGTTAGGGATTAAAAAAGTGATGGGGGAGATATTGTGGCGCACGAAACAATACTTGTCGTAGATGATGAAAAAGAAATTAGAAATCTTATTACAATCTATTTAAAGAATGAAGGATATAAAGTGTTGCAAGCAGGAGACGGAGAAGAAGGATTACGTTTACTAGAAGAAAATGAAGTACATCTAGTCGTATTAGATATTATGATGCCAAAGGTAGATGGTATTCATATGTGTATGAAAGTAAGAGAATCGAAAGAAATGCCGATTATTATGCTTTCTGCGAAAACGCAAGATATGGATAAAATTTTAGGATTAACAACAGGTGCAGATGATTACGTAACGAAACCATTTAATCCGTTAGAGTTAATCGCAAGGATTAAATCTCAGTTACGTCGTTATATGAAGATGAATGGTTTTGCTCTTCAAAATGAGGACGAGTTAGAAATTGGAGAGATGAAAATAAACATCTCCACTCATACAGTCATTGTGGATGGAGAAGAAGTGAAACTGACCCCGAGGGAATTTTCGATTTTAGAATTACTAGCTCGTAATCCGGGGATGGTCTTTAGCGCGGAACAAATTTATGAAAAGGTTTGGAACGAAAGATCTTTCCAGTCGGATAACACGGTAATGGTTCATATTCGGAAAGTGCGTGAAAAGATTGAGGAGAATCCAAGGAAGCCAATATATATAAAAACAGTATGGGGAGTGGGGTATAAGATTGAAAAAGATATTTAATCCATTTACTTATGTTAGGAAATTTCGAGAATTAATTGGAAAGATAATGAAGAGTGTGAAACGGAGTGTGCGAATTCAACTTATTACTGCGTTTACTGCTTGTGCGCTATTAGGTCTTTTGTCAGCAAAGGCAGCAGCGCCGTTTTTTGAGAATGCGAATCGGAAGGCGATGATCGATTATCGGGCTGGTATGGAGGAGATTAATCAACAAGCTCAAGGAGCGGCAAATAGTTCGGTTCATGAAAATAAATTAGAAGCTATATCCGATATGATCGAAAGGGAGAACCAAAGTTTAGAGCGAGGACCTAGAGCTTTAAAAATATTGGTTACTGACGAGAGCGGTAAAGTTTTATATAAAACGAAGCAGGCGCAAGAAGAGCAAATTGATTTGCATAATACGATTCGTAATGCAGCATCCTTTGCGATCAACTATTCAAATGGCCAAGATGCATTTGAAAGTACAAGAAAAGAATTTATAGCTTTTGCACCTATTACAATAGAAGATAAGAATTTATACATGTTTGTTAGTGGGATTCCAGAAGGTGAAGTAATATATGATACGCAAGAAGGGCCGTTTCCATTTTGCATAGGTGTACTCGTATTTATTTTCTCTTTCTTCTATATAACAAAGAGAAAGATGAAGCAAATTGAAGCGATGGCACAAGGTGTAAAGGAAATAGAAAAAGGCAACTTAGCGTATCGTATTGAGAAGAAAGGTGAGGACGAGATTGCGTCTTTAACTGAGAATATTAATAATATGGCAGAAGAGCTTATGAATAATATAGAAAAGGAACGTAAATTAGAGAAGCAAAAGAATGAGCTTATTACGAATGTATCTCACGATTTGCGTACACCACTGACTTCTATTATGGGTTACTTGCGATTACTTCGAGATTCTAAATATGAAAATAAAGAACAACATGATGAGTATACGAGAATTGCTTTTGCGAAGTCGGAGCAGTTAAAGAATTTAATAGAAGATTTATTTGAGTATACGAAGTTAACAAATGAGCAAGTTGTATTAGAAAAACAAGAGGTTTGTATAAATGAGTTATTGGAGCAATTAATAGAAGAGTTAGTACCGCAGGCAGAAGAGCATGGACTTGCGTTTGTTAAGAAGTTTCCTGAGGAACGTGCCTATGCAGCGGTTGATTCGGAAAAGATGGTACGTGTATTTGATAATCTATTAATGAACGCGATTAAGTATAGTAAAGATGATGGGGAGATAAAAGTTTCTCTTCAAAGGCAGCGCCGGGATATACAAATTGTAATTGCGAATCATAGTGAAGAGTTTACGAGAGAAGAGCTAGGGAGTTTGTTTGAACGTTTTTATAAGAAGGATCAATCTAGAAGTAGAGTAACAGAAGGATCGGGACTTGGATTAGCGATTGCGAAAAGTATTGTTGAGCTGCAAGGTGGTAGTATTCGAGCAGAATATGAGGATGGTATTATTCAGTTTATCGTCTCGTTACCAATTATAGAAAAATAATAAATGAATAGAATGATATTTGATAAAAAGGCTTATTTTAAAAGAAATAAGCCTTTTTATATTTTTTTAGAAAAATATGTTGACGATTAGAGTATAGAGGTGTAATATAGGACAAGTCGCCGAT
>NZ_WIPE01000034.1:0-48055 GCF_009760835.1 Bacillus sp. EE-W1
AACACGGGTTCGAATCCCGTACGGGTCATAAAAAAAAGAGTCAGCATATTGCTGACTCTTTTTTATTTTGTGGAATCCTCCTTTATCAACTGATTTTCCTGAAATAAATAAAGGGATTTAGGAAAAGCTATGGTATGTATAAAAAGGAGGAGACAAAAATGACACGAGTGAGAGACTTTATGAGTACTGATGTTGTACATTGTACACCGCTAGACAATGTATATGAGGCTGCTGTAAAGATGAAAGAAGAATCGATTGGATTGATTCCGGTTGTTGAAAATGAGCAAGTTGTTGGTCTTGTTACGGATCGAGATTTAGTTGTTCGAGGGATTGCTGAGAAACATCCTGGATCTAATAAAATTACAAATGTAATGACAACAAACATTGTTTCAGTTTCTCCAGATGAACCTATTGAAAAGGCTACAGAGTTAATGGCACAGTATCAAATTAGACGATTGCCAGTAGTTGAGAGTGGTCAACTCGTTGGGATGTTAGCACTAGGAGATTTAGCTATAAAAGAATCGGCAGATGATCAAGCGGGATTTGCTTTAAGTGAAATATCAGAGCATACGGAATGAAGTGAGACTTTAATTAGTGGAATAAGTTACGTATAAAAATCAGATACATTATTCTAGTATATATGGTTAAGCTAATATGTTAGCATGATGTATCTGAGCCATTATATAATAAGTATACAGTTAGTAATTTCAACAGTTTATTTAAATTTGTCATTCCTAATTTTAAATAAGAGAAAAAATGATATACTGATAGATATAAGTATTATGATAGATTTCGAATATAACAATATTTATTGTTAATGATGTAATAATGGATTAATATTTCCTATGTAGACAAAAGGGAAGGGGAATTATATGAGGGCTATACAGCGCGATCCAAATTGGAATTTGGTTACAGATACATATATAGAACCAAATAATTTCGCTGAATTATTTTCTTTACTTGTACCTTGTCATCCGAAAGGTGAAGGGAAAGAAAGAACTATATTAGTGTGGAAAGAAAAAGAATTTTATAAAGAAGAAAATTTAGCGGCATTTATCGTATATGGAATGGATAAAGCAAAAAATTTACCACAGTTTCATAAAGATGAAATTCCAACTTTATTACGTATTCTTCGTTTATGCCAAGAGATTGGCTGGTATGAAGAAGCAAATACTTTTATGGTAACTCAAGGCCTAGCTGAGTTTGTTCACACTTCATTGGAATATGAAACGTGGGATCTTTTGACACAAGCGGTTGCTTTAAACTATTTAATTATTAAATATCGTATTGGTGAATTAACTGATGAGGATGTAGCAATTTGGGATAGAGTTAAATTTAATGAGAAATGTATAACGGACTGTAAACATTTATTATCCCATAAAGAAGTATTAGAATTTACATTCTTTTATATGTGTAAGAGAGCTAAATCTCTATCAAAAGAGCAATTAAATAGTGATATGATGAGTCTAGCAATGTATTGTAATACTTTTGTATATGACTTATATACACATGACTTATTACGAAAATATCGTAAGTGTACAGACTTCCTATCATACTATGGACCTAGTCAAGCGGTGTTAGCTTGTCAAAGAGCTGTACTTTCTCAAATTTCAGATCGATTAGACCCACTCAAGACTACTCATGTAGATGATTATTTATATGTAATGAAAGATATGATGGAGCACATGACGATAGGAATAATGGATCGATATGATCATTTCATCGGAAAACTATTATCATATGTGCCATTTTTCGAAATGATTCAAGTTCCACAACATGCGTATTATTGTGAAGAATTATTGTATATTTGTAAGGGCATTGAATATAAAGAAGAAATATTACGCAATTATATATTTATACAATTACATGATTGTTTACCATCATTCTTTAAACTATTTCTTAAAAATAAGCGTTATGCAACAATTCATGATATTCTGTTCTATTGGTGTGATGATGAACAAAGAATGAGCTTAGAGAAAAAATATAATCTTAGCTTTATTTATGAAAAATATGCTTGCGGATAAAGAGCATTTTCTATATAAATTAAAAAGGATCTCAAGTTTATGTGAGATCCTTTTTTTATTAGTAAAGCAAGGAGAACGCAATTAAGACGAGAAATAACATTCCATAAAGGAGAAATTGTGCCGTATTACTTCCTTGTATACCAAAAAAAGTATTTATTTTTGTGTATAAATTCAATATATATTTTATCGGATTATCTTTGAAAGATCGGTACACAGTGTCTCCTCTTTCTAAGCTTCTTGTTCGTGTTTTTTGGTATTAGGGACATGAATGTATCTAGCTATGAATAATAAAACAGCCATAAAGAATACAGGAAATACGGTAGATAAATAAAAACCATTACTAATAATATTTGTTATTAGGGCACTTAATAGAAAGATGGCATTATATATATGAGCAATTTTTTGTTTTAGTTGTACTTGAAAGGATTCCATCATAATTTCTAAAGTAACAAAAGCAATGATAATAGATAAAAATACAGTGTTTGTATTGTAAATGATTAAACAACAGATTAAACCTAAAAAGGCGAAGTATTCAATTAAGAGAGGTATATTGATATTGCGTTGCATACAATTTACCTAACTAAATATGGCAGTGGGTTTACTGCATTTGTTTTTTCAAAATTCCATTCTCCATTGTGTAATTCAAAATGAAGATGTTGCCCGTATGAATGACCTGTGTTTCCCATATGACCTACTAATTGTCCAGCTTGTACTTGATCACCAGCTTGTACAGTGCGATCTTTCATGTGTGCATAGACTGTTGTATATAATTTCCCGTTTATTTGATGGGCGATGAACACAACATTGCCATAGCTAGCTGAATAATATGATTTCACAACTTTACCTGCAGCTGCCGCCTGGATTGAGACATTACCTTGAGCCGCAATATCTATACCATAATGCATTTGTTCCCAACGTATATCAAAGGTTGAGCTAATTCTTCCTTGAGTAGGGAATTTGAAAACTGCTGGAATGGAAGTAGGTTGAGCCGTTTGAGCTTGTGATTGCATTTGATTTTGCACCACATAATGTTTTGCCACGTATCCGTATCCTGTGCCAAAACGAATTTTATACCAAGTTCCTACAGTTTCCACTACTTGTATATGTGTACCATTTTGTAATGAACCAAGTAGTGCACCACTTGTACTAGCGTTGCCACGTACATTAAGTTTAGGTGTTGCAACTGTGTATTTCGTATTAGTTTGAACTGTGATGCCTTTTACTAAAGGCTGTGAACCATTAGATACGAATGCTTTTTGTACGTAACCTGTTTTGCCATTATGTAAAATTTTATACCACTCGCCTTGTTCTTCTTGAATGGTAACGAATTTCCCATTTGGTAATACATCTAAAATTGAAGATTCTAAATTAGGTTCAGAACGAACGTTTAATGCATTGGCATTAACGATGTATTGATTATTAGATTGAAGTTTGTTTTTTAGTAGAATAGCATCTTTTTGTACGTAACCTACTTTATTATTAACAGATACTTTATACCAGCCATTAGTTGTTTCAAGTATGTTTACCTTCGTATTAAAGCGAATTGTATCAATTGATGAGCTATTTGCGTTATCTTTTGTATGTAAGGCTACTTGATCGACTTTGACATATCCAGTTTTCACATTAGATAATTGTTCAGCGTTGGCTGTTTGTACATTTGTTTCTCCCATAGAAGGAAGTAAAGAGGCAATTGCGACAGTAGTTGCTGTTAAAGCAGTAGCTTTCATATTCATATAATAGAGACCTCCTCTAGTTGTATAGTTGTAATTTTATTATAGTATAAAGATATAATATAGTGGGTGTATTCACATAAATGTAATATGAAATCAATATAAAAATAAATTTTTTGAGGATAATGATTCCTTTTTATCCAATTAATTAGGATAATAATTTCTAAGATAGAATATAAGTATTATATAGTTTTGTTATTTTGTTGACAATTGGGAAAATTAAAACAGTTGATGATGTCTTATTACGATGTTATACTGACAGTGTTAATTTCATAGTTTGCTAGGAGAGCTGGTGTTGCCAGCTGAGAGTAGGCCGTAAGCCTTTGATCCTTTTCATTACCTGATCTAGATTATGCTAGCGTAGGGAAGCAATTCGGACACTAATAATGAGTCCCCGTTTCTTTGCGTATAGAAACGGGGCTTTTTTGTTTGAAAATTTCATATTGAAACCACTAGGGGTGCTTGTTGTGCTGAGAGAGGAATAATCCTTAACCCTTACAGACCTGATCTAGGTAATACTAGCGAAGGGAAGTGGAACAACGAATAAATTATAATTTTATTTGCTGTAACCACTTCTTATTTAGAAGTGGTTTTTTATTTAGATATATAAATTGAAAGGGGATAGAGAAATGAAATTTTGCGATAGATTATTAGAAACTGTACAACCAGTTTGGGAGATGAGTCATAATCACCCGTTTGTAGTAGGTATGGGAGATGGCACGTTAGAAAAAGATAAGTTTCAGTATTATATTATTCAAGATTATTTATATTTGTTAGATTATGCAAAGCTATATGCGATTGGTGTTGTAAAAGCAACGAATCCACAAGTAATGGGGAAATTTGCTGAACAAATTGATGGCATATTAAATGGAGAAATGACGATCCATAAACAATATGCAAAAAGACTTGGTATTTCTATAGAGGAGATAGAATCTGCAAAACCATCTGCTAAAAATTTAGCCTATACAAATTACATGATGTCTGTATCTCAAAATGGCACACTTGCGGAATTAATAGCAGCACTTCTTCCATGTATGTGGAGTTACTGGGAAATTGGAAAGCGTTTAAACGATATTCCTGGAGCAAGAGATCATGAGTTCTTTGGTGAGTGGATTCAAGGATATAGTTCAGAAGAATACGGTAGCCTTTGTATTTGGTTAATAGATTTATTAAATGAAATGGCAGTTGGAAAGTCTGACAAAGAGTTAGATCGATTAGAGGAGATATTTCTATATTCCAGTCGATTTGAATATTTATTCTGGGATATGTCCTATCGTAAGGAGATGTGGGGATTTGAGGAGCAAGAACATACTACAGTTTCATAATGTTTCTTTTCATTATGATGAGAAAACAATCATCAATGAATTAAATGCTTCTATACAAGATAAAGAGTTTGTAAGTATTATCGGACCGAGTGGATGCGGGAAAAGTACTTTATTTCGCCTTATTACAGGTTTAGAAGAGGTGAGTACTGGACAGATAGAGCTGACAGAAACAAAGAGCCATCCTGTAGGCTATATGCCCCAAAAAGATATGCTCCTGCCATGGAGAACGATTATTGAGAATGCTGCCCTGCCGCTAGAGTGCCAAGGTGTACAGAAGAAAGAAGCGCAAATAAAGGCAAAGGAACTGTTACATAAATTTGGTTTACAAGGGTATGAGACAAAATATCCGAAAGATTTATCTGGTGGTATGAGGCAACGCGTATCTTTCATTCGAACTTTATTAACAGGCGGGGAGATATTGTTGTTAGATGAACCGTTTAGCGCGTTGGACGCTTTAACGAAGGCATCTTTGCAAGAATGGCTGTTTGAACAATGGAAAGAGTGGGAAAAAACAATTTTATTTATCACTCATGATGTGGAAGAAGCGTTGTTTCTTTCTAATCGAATTTTAGTAGTAGAACAGCAACCGATAACTACTTTAACCGAGAGGGTTGTACCACTTGATTGTAATCGAACAAGAAAAGATTTATATAAGCCTGAAGTGTTAGCGCTTAAAGATGAGCTTCTTAGTATGTTACAAAGGCAGGTACTCGTATGATGAACCGGTTGAAGGAGCTATTACCTGCCCTTACACTTACTAGTATTTTACTTGCCTTTTGGGAAGTAGGCGCAAGAATCGTAGACGAAATGTACATTTTACCGTCACCGTCTGCAATTGTGATGAAGATATGGAAACTAAAAGATATATTATTTACGGTTCATTTGCCGGCAACCTTATCCGTCGTTTTAATAGGGGTGGCTATTTCTATCGTACTTGGGGTAGGGCTAGCGATGTTAATGAATGCGAGTAATTGGATGGAGAGAGCATTTTATCCACTATTAGTTGCCTCACAAACGATTCCGATTACAGCGCTTGCTCCGCTCTTCGTTTTATGGTTTGGATATACGATTTGGAGTAAGGTTGTTGTTACTGTTTTAATTACGTTTTTCCCAATTGCGGTCAATACGTATGATGGACTACGCAGTACGAAAAAAGAATGGGAGGAGCTATTAGTTACGTATGGGGCAACGAAAAAAGATGTTTTTCTTAAATTAAAATTGCCGTCTGCTCTTCCTTATTTTTTCTCAGCTTTAAAAATTGCAGTTCCGCTTAGTGTAATTGGGGCAGCAATTGGTGAATGGCTCGGTGCACAAGCTGGGCTAGGGTATTTCAGTAAAAGAATGATGACGCAGTTAGACGGCGCAGGTGTATTTGCACCCATTGTATTGTTATCATTATTAGCTATTTTCTTCGTCATACTTATTTCGATTTTAGAAAAGAAATTTATTAGTTGGAGGAAGCATGCATGAAATTTTTAAAACGCATCTTTGTGTTGACATTATTAGTTGCAATGATTACTGGATGTTCTAGTAATTCAGCGTCAGATAAGGGGAAAAAGGAAAAAGAAATAACGGTCATGCTTGATTGGTACCCAAATGCGGTACATAGCTTTATTTATGCAGCAATTGAAAAAGGCTATTTTAAAGAAGAAGGAGTAAAGGTGAATATAAAATTCCCTTCTAATCCGACTGATCCATTAACTTTAGCAGCTGCAGGAAAAGTAACGGTTGGCTTATATTATCAGCCAGATGTTGTCATGGCAAAAGCAAATGAACAAATTCCAGTGAAATCAATTGGAGCTGTCGTACGTTCACCATTAAATCATGTTGTATCGCTGAAATCAGCAGGCATTCAATCGCCAAAAGATTTAGAGGGGAAAACAGTTGGCTATTCTGGAACACCTTTAAGTGAGATGTATTTAAAAACGATGGTAAAAGAAGCTGGTGGTAATCCAGATACAGTGAAAGTAGTCGATGTTGGCTTTGATTTAGTACCGGCATTAATTACGAAAAAAGTGGATGCGGTAACAGGGGCATACATTAACCATGAAGTACCTGTTATGCGTCATGAAGGTCATGAACCAGCGTACTTTAACCCAGCAGATTACGGTGTACCGAATTACCATGAGCTTGTATTTGTAACAGGTGATAAAACGTTGAAAAAAGATAAAGAAGCGTTACAAGCCTTCTTACGTGGTACGAAAAAAGGCTATGATTTCATGAAGAAAAATCCAGATGAAGCATTAAATATTTTATTAAACCATCAAGAAAAAGAAAACTTCCCGCTTGTACCAGAAGTTGAAAAAGAGAGCATGAAAATTTTATTAGAGAAGATGGAAACGAAAGATGAGCCATTCTTATCGGATTCAAAAGAGTCATGGGAGAAACAAAATAAATGGCTGAAAGATAAAGGAATGACGAAAAAAATCGTTCCGGCCGATGAGTTATTCGAAAATATTTTAAAGTAGGCGAATGAATATGAAAAATGAGCTTCATGTAATCTCAAATGGTCACATGTCATTCGAAGAGTTAGTGAATGTAGCGATGCAAATTGAAAGTGAGGTTGACTATTTGCATATTCGTGAGCGTGAGAAAAGTACGAAGGATTTGTATGAAGGTGTGGAAAGTCTTTTGAAGAAAGGCTTTCCGGCATCAAAAATAGTGATAAATGATCGAATTGATATCGCTATTTTATTAAACATTCCACGCGTGCAGCTCGGATATCGAAGCGCAAATGTAAGGTCAGTGAAAGAAAAGTTTTCTTATTTGCATGTCGGCTATTCTGTACATTCTTTAGAAGAGGCGATCGATGCATTTAAGAATGGAGCGGATTCACTCGTCTATGGTCATGTATTTCCGACAGATTGTAAAAAAGGTGTACCAGCGAGAGGGCTTGAAGAGCTTTCAGACATTGCAAAGTGTTTATCCATACCGATTACAGCAATTGGAGGAATCACCACGGAAAACACTAGGGATGTTCTTGCTAACGGTGTCAGTGGTATTGCTGTTATGTCTGGGATTATAAGTAGTAGTAACCCGTATAGCAAAGCGAAATCTTATAAGGAATCAATAAGAAAGTGGGTGGAAAAACATGTGTAAGAAGTATGATGTAGCAATAATTGGCGGTGGTGTAATTGGTAGTTCAGTTGCACACTTTCTAGCAGAAAGAGGGCATAAAGTAGCGATTATAGAGAAGCAAAGAATCGCATCTGAAGCTTCGAAAGCAGCTGCTGGTTTACTCGGGGTTCAGGCAGAATGGGATGCATATGACCCGTTATTTGAACTTGCTAGAGAAAGCCGTGCTATATTTCCACAACTTGCAGCAGTTTTACGTGAAAAAACAGGCATCGATATTGGGTATGAAGAGAAAGGCATTTATCGCATTGCCCAAAATGAAGATGAGAAGGTAAGAATTCTTCACATTATGGATTGGCAGCAGAAAACAGGTGAAGATTCTTATTTTCTAACGGGAGACCTTTTACGAGAGAAAGAGCCGTTTCTATCGGAGTCAATTATAGGTGCTGTATATTATCCAAAAGACGGTCATGTTATTGCACCGGAGCTTACGAAAGCATTCGCACATTCCGCATCATTCTCGGGTGCTGATATATATGAACAGACAGAAGTGTTCGATATTCGTATTGAAAATAATAAAGTGACTGGGATTGTTACAAGCGAAGGTATTATCGCGTGCGAGAAGGTTGTGATTGCGGGTGGTTCATGGAGCACGAAGTTACTAGGTTATTTTCACCGCGAATGGGGTACATATCCAGTTAAAGGAGAAGTAGTAGCGGTAAGAAGTAGAAAACCACTTTTAAAGGCGCCTATTTTCCAAGAAAGATTTTACATTGCCCCAAAGCGTGGTGGACGTTACGTAATTGGAGCAACGATGAAGCCTCATACGTTTAATAAAACAGTGCAACCAGAAAGTATTACTTCTATATTAGAGCGTGCTTATACAATATTGCCAGCTTTAAAAGAAGCAGAGTGGGAAAGCACATGGGCAGGATTAAGGCCACAATCAAATCACGAAGCTCCTTATATGGGAGAGCATGAAGAAATAAAAGGTTTATATGCTTGTACTGGACATTATCGAAATGGCATTTTATTAAGCCCGGTTTCTGGTCAGTATATAGCTGATTTAATAGAAGGAAAGCAGGAGAATCATTTGCTAGATTCATTGCTTTCTAAACCGGTTTAGAAAGGGGATGGAAGTTTGAATTTAAAAATTAATGGTAATCAAATGAAAGTGCCAGAGAGTGTAAAAACAGTAGCTGAGCTACTTACACATTTAGAATTAGATAACAGAATTGTAGTAGTAGAGCGTAATAAAGATATTTTACAAAAAGATGATCATGCAGATACATCTGTTTTTGATGGAGACCAAATTGAGATTGTAACTTTCGTAGGAGGCGGTTGATTATGTTAAACATTGGACCATTTTCATTTCATTCTAGACTTTTATTAGGAACAGGAAAATTCCCTGATTTTGATGTACAGCAAAAGGCAATCGATGTATCTGAGGCTGAGGTTTTAACGTTCGCAGTACGTCGTATGGATATATTTGATGCAAAGCAGCCTAATTTATTAGAGAAACTTGATGTGAAAAAATATAAGTTATTACCGAATACAGCTGGAGCAAAAAATGCTGAAGAAGCTGTTCGTATTGCAAAATTAGCAAAAGCTTCGGGGCTTTGCGATATGATCAAAGTGGAAGTTATTGGTGATGATAGAACGTTATTACCTGATCCAGTAGAAACGTTAAAGGCATCTGAAATGTTACTAGAAGAAGGATTTATCGTTCTTCCGTATACATCTGATGATGTTGTATTAGCACGTAAATTACAGGAACTAGGTGTGCATGCAATTATGCCAGGAGCATCACCAATCGGTTCAGGACTTGGTATTGTAAATCCGTTAAATTTAAGTTTCATTATTGAACAAGCGACAGTGCCAGTTATCGTTGACGCTGGTATCGGTAGCCCGACTGATGCGGCATTTGCGATGGAATTAGGAGCGGATGGTGTGTTATTAAATACTGCTGTATCGGGAGCAAAAGATCCAATAAAAATGGCACAAGCAATGAAATTAAGTATTGAAGCAGGACGATTAGGATTTGAAGCAGGTCGTATTGCACGTAAACGTTGTGCAACAGCAAGCAGTCCTTTAGAAGGAATGAGCGTAGTTGAATAATCGATATTCTCGCCAAGAATTATTTTCTCCAATTGGAGAAGAGGGGCAACGAAAGATAAGAGAAAAGCATGTACTCATTATCGGTGCAGGTGCATTAGGTAGTGCAAATGCAGAGATGTTTGTAAGAGCAGGTGTTGGCACAGTAACGATTGTTGACCGAGATTATGTCGATTGGAGTAATTTACAAAGGCAACAATTGTACGCAGAGAGTGATGTGGAAAATAATCTTCCAAAGGCTGTAGCGGCCAAAAAACGTCTAGCAGAGATCAATCGTGAAGTAAGAGTAGAGGCTCTCGTTCAAGATGTAACAGCTGAGGAATTAGAAGAGCTTGTTACAAACGTAGATGTAATGATTGATGCAACTGATAATTTCGAAACACGTTTTATTGTGAATGATATAGCGCAAAAACATTCTATTCCATGGATTTACGGAGCATGTGTAGGGAGTTACGGCCTTTCTTACACAATTCTTCCTAGTAAAACGCCATGTTTATCTTGTTTATTACAATCGATTCCGCTGGGCGGGGCGACATGTGATACAGCGGGCATTATATCACCTGCTGTATCTCTCGTCGTTTCTCATCAAGTAACGGAAGCTCTTAAATTGTTAGTGGAAGATTATGAATCACTTCGAGATGGACTTGTGTCGTTTGATGTGTGGAAGAATGAATATTCATGTATGAATGTGCAAAAGCTTCGTAAGCATAATTGTCCTTCGTGCGGAGAGAATGCGATATACCCGTATTTAAATAAAGAAAATACATCGAAAACAGCAGTTTTATGCGGGAGAAATACAGTTCAAATTAGACCACCTCATAAAGAAGAAATGGATTTTGAACGATACAAAGAGCTACTGAATGATCGTGTGCATGATTTAAATGTAAATCCATATTTATTATCATTTTCTGTGGAAGAAAAGAGATTAGTTGCTTTTAAAGATGGTCGTGTACTTGTACATGGAACGAAAGATATAAGCGAAGCAAAAACAATTTATCATCGCTATTTTGGATAGAAAAGGATGAGTGGGATGAAAGTAAATAAAGCTTTAACAATTGCAGGATCTGATAGTGGCGGCGGTGCCGGCATTCAAGCAGATTTAAAAACATTCCAAGAGCTTGGTGTGTATGGGATGACGGCTATTACGGCAATTACTGCTCAAAACACGCTTGGCGTTCAAGGGGTATATCCAGTTTCGTTAGAAGGTATTACGGAACAGTTGAATTCAATTGGTACGGATTTAACACCAGATGCTGTGAAACTAGGAATGTTATTTAGCAGTGAAATTATTCAAATTGTAGCAGAACATATTAATAAATTTGGCTGGAATAATATTGTACTAGATCCTGTTATGATTGCTAAGGGCGGTGCATCATTATTACAACAAGAAGCAGTACAAGCATTAAAAGAATATTTATTACCAGTAGCAACTGTTGTAACACCGAATGTTCCTGAAGCAGAAGTGTTAACTGGAATGGAGATTCATAATATTGAAGATAGTAAGGAAGCTGCGAAAGTACTGCATGAATTGGGTGCAAAATATGTGCTTATGAAGGGCGGACATGCAGAGTATCAAGGTAATGAAGTAGTTGATTTACTCTTTAATGGTGAGCAGTTTATCGAATTTAAAAGTGAAAGAATTCCTTCAAAGCAAACGCATGGAAGCGGGTGTACATTTGCTTCAGCGGTTACAGCAGGGCTTGCTAAAGGATACTCAATTGAAGAGGCAGTTCAAGAAGCAAAACAATTTATTAGTATAGCAATTGAAGAGCCGCTGCATATTGGAAGTGGTCATGGACCGACGAATCATTTTGCATATAAAGTGAATAAAACGCGTGTATAAGTAAGTGGAAAGTCAGTTTTGTAACTGGCTTTTTTTCTGTTTACTTTTTCCAAATACAGGAGTAATATATCAGCCAGAATATATTTTTTGTAATACGCTGAGTCCAATTATATGGAGCGGAGGAACCAATTTGTGCAGTGTCACTAGGGGTGAATCTTTCAGTTTTGAAAGTAGGGCTACTCTCAAAGTCCGAATCCGACAGCTAACTTCGTAAGCGTCTTGAGAGAGGACGGTGCCATGATGGATACATCACTTCATCGATCTGATTAGTATAGGGGAATATCAATCTATGTTTGAGTTCTTTTATGCTAAGGAGGATGAGGTATATGGAATTAACACTTATTTGTGTTGGGGAAGAAAGCAAGGTAAATAGTTTAAGAGATTTAGTAGCATTTCAACATGAGTTAATTATTTTTACAGCAAATGAAGAGATAGCTGCTGAAGTTAGGAATTGTGGGTTTGATTGGACTTATAGCTGTAGTAAGGCACAAGATTTTACTAGTATTTGTGAGTGTATTAAGAAGGTGATTTTACTAGGGGATGAGCTTCCAATCATTAGTTTCTTCACAGAACACATTCGCTTTTCTTTTCAAGCACCTATTACTGTTGTTACAAAGAATAAACGATATCCAACGAGGCTCTATGAAACAATTGGAGCTACATTTGTCGTGTTTACGAATTGTGATAATATTTCTTTTTTATTTTTTGAATAGGGCGGGGGAAAAAGATGAAGGTGTTGTTACTAGGAGATATAGCGAATCGTTGGGCGGTATCAGTAGAGCGAGTTCAAGAATTGGTGGTGCTTGATCCCATTTTTCCAAGGCCCTATATCATATTGCCATCGAAAGACGCTTTATATTTAAAAACAGATGTTATCGAATATGAGCAGCTACATGCAGAATTGTCACAAGTTTATATTCGTGGGAGAAATTTGCGCGCGTTTTTGCGTGGAGAATAAATAGTGAAAAAAAAGAGCGAATGCTAAGTGCAACAAGCTATGCACTTCATGTCATTCGCTCTTTTTGTTTCGTATTTAAAAGATCATTTCTGTGAAAAAGAAAGAAAAGACGAGAAAACAGATGAAATAATATTAATAACACTCAATGTAAGCGTTTAAATAGATGGATATTTTCTTATTTTCATTAATTTGACTCTTTACAAGTTAAATATAGAGGAGTATATTTACTCTCATAAATCATTCATAAAATTTCCAAAAAAACCTAAAATCGCTGAGTTCCAGAAATGGAGCGGGGGAACCAATTTTGTGCATCGTCACTTGGGGTGAATCTTTCAGTTTTGAAAGTAGGGCTACTCTTTAGGCCCGAATCCGACAGCTAACCTCGTAAGCGTTTAGAGAGGAGGTTTACTTTGTGTTGTTCATTTCGAACACTAAGTAGAGCTTAGTGTTCTTTTTTTGATAATTTAATGTCAAATTTTTACAGAAAAGAGGGGTAGCTATGTTAGATGTTGTAATGATCGGGATTTTTGTTGTGTTAGTCGCATCGATGGTAAGTCTTGCAAGTTGGTCAGATAAAGTTGTGAAAGAAGGGAAGCAATCATGACGGTTGCCTTATCGGTTATTGTTGCAGCAATTACTGTGTACTTAGTGTATGCATTATTAAATCCAGAAAAGTTTTAATTAGGGGGAATCATTCATTATGATTTGGGTCGCAGTTGTTATTACCATGCTGTTGTTTATTCTTGTGGCAAAGCCAATGGGGATTTATTTAGAGAAAGCCTTTCAAGGTAGTAAAAAGTTAGATAAAGTATTCGGGCCTTTTGAAAAACTTATTTTTAAAATTACGGGTGTAAAAGAATACAATCAAACGTGGAAACAGTACGCATTGTCATTAGTTTTATTAAATGGATTTATGATTGTTGTCGTATATTTCATTTTCAGACTACAAGGAGTATTGCCATTAAATCCAGCGCATATTGAAGGGATGGAGCCTACGCTTGCTTTTAATACAGCAATTAGTTTTATGGCTGATACAAACTTACAGCATTATAGCGGTGAAAATGGTTTATCTTATTTATCACAATTAATCGGAATTACATTTTTAATGTTTGCAGCACCAGCAACGACTTTAGCACTTGTAATGGCGTTTATAAGAGGGCTTGCTGGGAAGGAACTCGGTAACTTTTTCGTTGATTTTACGAGAGCTTTAACGAGAGTATTTCTTCCTACTGCGTTTGTTGCAGCGCTAATCTTTGTCGCACTTGGTGTACCACAAACGTTAGACGGGGCAGTTACAGCACAAACAATTGATGGGGCAAAGCAAAGTATATTACGTGGGCCTGTTGCATCATTCGTGTCCATTAAGGAACTCGGAAATAACGGCGGTGGATTTTTCGGAGCAAACTCTACACATCCTTTCGAAAATCCAGGGCAAATGAGTAATATTTTACAAATGATGCTTATGATGTTATTGCCAACAGCACTACCATTTATGTACGGACGAATGGTAGGAAATAAAAAACAAGGTCGTATCCTTTTCGTATCACTATTCATGGTGTTTTTACTAGGATTTATAACGATTACTACATCTGAATTACATGGGAATCCAGCGTTAAATGGAATGGGCATCGAACATGTACAAGGGAGTACAGAAGGAAAAGAAGTACGATTTGGAACAGTATTTTCTTCCCTATACGCAACAGTGACGACAGCTGCTGAAACAGGAGCCGTTAATACGATGCATGATACGTTAACACCAATTGGCGGGTTAGTACCACTCGTAAATATGATGTTAAACACAGTGTATGGCGGCGTTGGGGCAGGTTTTGTGAACATTATTATGTATGCGATTATCGCAGTCTTTATATCTGGATTGATGGTTGGACGGACACCAGAGTTTTTAGGTAAGAAAATTGAAGGTAAGGAAATGAAATTAATTGCGGTAACGATACTATTTCATCCACTGCTTATTTTAGGGTTTTCAGCATTAGCTCTTTCAACAAGTTTAGGAACGGATGCCATTTCTCATTCTGGTTTCCACGGTTTAACGCAAGTGGTATATGAGTATACATCGTCAGCTGCGAATAACGGATCTGGATTTGAAGGGTTAGCGGATAATACACCGTTTTGGAATATTACAACTGGCTTAGTTATGTTTTTAGGGCGCTATTTCAGTTTAATTACGATGCTAGCTGTTGCAGCTTCATTGAAAGAAAAGACGGTAGTACCAGAAACAGTCGGAACGTTCCGTACGGATAATAGTTTATTTGGCGGCATTTTCATCGGAACAATTGTAATTGTCGGTGCATTAACATTCTTCCCGATGTTAGTACTCGGCCCAATTGCAGAATTTCTTACATTGAAGTAATGGAGGGTAAATGATGAGACCGGTAGTAGTAAAAGAAAAGAGAGTAAATGATTCACAAATACATGCTGTAGAAGATGAAGTTAGACAAGCGAAAACGATGGATCGTGATATCGTGAAACATGCGATGAAACAATCCTTTGCGAAATTGAATCCGAAAGTCATGATAAAGAATCCGATTATGTTTGTTGTAGAAATTGGATTTATCATTACGTTCATTTTATCGTTTCTTCCAAGTCGTTCTAGTAGTGTACCAGGATGGTTTAATATAACAGTTTCTCTCATTCTATTATTTACAGTTTTATTTGCTAACTTTGCAGAAGCGTTAGCGGAAGGACGGGGGAAAGCTCAAGCCGATTCTTTAAAACAGTCGAAGAAAGATGTGTTTGCAAATGTTGTAAAAGAAAATGGAGACATTGTTCAAGTTTCAGCAACTGATCTGAGAAAAGATGACGTTGTTATTGTAAAACAAGGAGAAATGATTCCGAGTGATGGGGAAGTAATTAAAGGATTAGCGTCTGTTGATGAATCTGCGATTACAGGGGAATCAGCTCCTGTAATAAAAGAAGCGGGCGGCGATTTTTGTTCCGTAACAGGCGGGACGATGGTCGTAAGTGATGAGATTACAATTGTCATTACGAGTAATCCTGGTGAATCATTTATTGATAAAATGATTTCGTTAGTAGAAGGAGCTGCTCGTCAAAAAACGCCGAATGAGATTGCTTTAAATACAGTATTAACGAGTTTAACGCTTATTTTCTTAATCGTTGTTGTGACGTTGCCGATTTTTACAAACTATTTAGGGTTTCAAATTGATACAGCTGTACTTGTAGCGTTGTTAGTTTGTTTAATTCCAACGACAATTGGTGGTTTATTATCAGCAATTGGTATTGCCGGGATGGATCGCGTGACAAAGTTCAATGTGTTAGCGATGTCGGGTAAAGCAGTAGAAGCTGCGGGTGATATTAATACAATCATTTTAGATAAAACAGGTACGATTACTTTCGGGAACCGAATGGCTCATACATTGCTTCCTGTAGGAAATGAAACGATTGAGCAAGTAGGAAAATGGGCTGCGATTAGTTCAGTTTTAGATGAAACACCAGAAGGTCGATCGGTTATAGAATATGTAAAAATGAAATCTATATCATATAATCGAGAAATTGCAGAACAAGGTGAGTTTGTTCCGTTTAAAGCAGAAACGAGAATGAGTGGTGTCGATTTACAGGACGGAACGAAAGTGAGAAAAGGTGCTGTAGGTAGCGTAATTGAATGGGTTAGGTCACAAGGTGGAACGATTCCGAAAGATGTAAATCAAAAAGCAGATTCCATTTCCAAAGAGGGCGGGACACCACTTGTAGTTGCAGTGAATAATCGTATTTACGGTTTAATTTATTTAAAGGATACAGTAAAGCCAGGTATGCGTGAGCGTTTTGAGCAATTGCGTCAAATGGGGATTAAAACGGTTATGTGTACAGGTGATAACCCGTTAACAGCAGCAACGATTGCAAAAGAAGCAGGGGTAGATGAGTTTGTTGCTGAGTGTAAGCCAGAGGATAAAATTGCGGTTATTAAAGCAGAGCAAGATAAAGGGAAACTTGTAGCGATGACGGGTGATGGTACAAATGATGCGCCGGCATTAGCGCAGGCTGACGTTGGATTAGCGATGAATAGTGGTACGACAGCTGCGAAAGAAGCAGCGAATATGATTGATTTAGATTCGAACCCGACAAAAATTATTGAGGTTGTAGGGATTGGTAAGCAATTGTTAATGACGCGTGGTGCGTTAACGACGTTTAGTATTGCGAATGATATCGCAAAATATTTTGCAATCATTCCAGCAATGTTTACACTTGCGATTCCGCAAATGGAAGCATTAAACATTATGAAACTAACATCACCACTGTCAGCGATTTTATCAGCATTAATATTTAATGCAGTTATTATTCCATTACTCATTCCATTAGCGATGAAAGGTATCGCATATAAACCGATGAGTTCGAATGCACTACTTAGCCGAAACCTACTTATTTATGGACTTGGCGGGGTTATTGTACCGTTCATTGGAATTAAAGTAATTGATATAATTGTCGGCTTGTTCATATAAGGGAGAGGGGAAAAAGATGGCGAAGAAACAAAGTATACTATCACCGATTGTCCGTATTACTTTTACATTTTTAGTGTTGTGCGGCCTTGTATACCCGCTTATTGTAACTGGTATTGCACAAGCGGTAATGAAGGATAATGCGGATGGAAGTCTAATATATAATGATAAAAATGAAGTGATTGGTTCTAAATTAATCGGTCAAAATTTCACAGATCCACGTTATTTTCATGGGCGTGTTTCTAGTATTGAATATAAGGCAGAAGCATCTGGTTCAAATAACTATGCACCGTCTAATCCAGATTTAGAGAAACGAGTAGAGAAAAGTATTGAAGAGTGGAAGAAACAAAATCGGGCTGTTCCGGTAACAGAAGTGCCGATTGATCTAGTGACGAATTCAGGTTCAGGGCTAGATCCTGATATTAGTCCGCAGGCAGCTTCTGTGCAGGTGGATCGTATCTCTAAATTAACGAATATTCCGAAAGAAAAGCTAAATCAGTTGATTAAAAATCAAACAGAAGGTGCTGCACTTGGCTTATTTGGAGAGAACCGCGTAAACGTTTTAAAGTTAAATTTAGAATTGCAGAAACTACTGAAATAGTAACAGTGCTACCTCAATCTAACGGATTGAGGTAGTGTTGTTTCGAAAGAAAGGTTGTGAGTGTGTTGTATGCGGATGACTATAAACCAACGTTTCAAAGGCGAACACCAGAAGAATATTTAGAATATATTCGTCAGCAAAACCGCGGGAAGTTAAAGCTATACGTAGGAGCGGCTCCAGGAGTAGGGAAAAGTTATAAAATGCTACTTGATGCTAGAGAGATGAAAAAGGACGGTATGGATATTGTAATTGGTTTAATTGAAACGCATGGAAGAAAAGAGACAGAAGACGCAATTGCTGATTTAGAAAAGGTTCCTTTAAAAGAAATAGATTATAAAGAGAAAGTGTTTTATGAACTCGATGTAGAAGGAATTATAAAACGTGCACCCGGGGTAGTTGTTGTGGATGAACTTGCGCATAGTAATATTCCTGGATCTAAAAATAAGAAACGTTATATGGATGTACAGGAATTACTAGACGCTGGTATATCCGTATTATCAGCGTTTAATATTCAACATTTAGAAAGCGTACATGACATTGTAGCTCAAATTACAAATGTTAAAGTGCGAGAACGTATTCCAGATTTTATTTTACAAAAAGCAAATGAAATTCAGCTCGTTGATGCAACCCCAGAAGTATTAAGGAAGAGATTAATAGACGGGAAGATATATAAGGAAGAAAAAATAGAGCAAAGCTTACAAAATTTCTTCACGCTTAATAATTTAGGGGCACTAAGAGAATTATCACTTCGGGAAGTTGCCGATGATATGGACGAGAAAATTAGCCAAACTGTTATAGAACCGATTGGTGTGAAAGAAAAAATTCTCGTTTGTGTACAATACAGTTCAACAGCAGAGAAGTTAATACGAAGAGGTTGGCGTATGGCGGATCGGTTAAATGCTGAATTGTATGTATTAAATGTTGAAAGGGAAAATATAGAGTCCCTTTCAGCAGGGAAAAAGCAAACGATTGAAGAGTGGAAGTTGCTAACGAATCAATTTGATGCGAGTTTTGTTTTAGAAGAGGCAAAAGGAAGAAAGCCAGCGGATGTTATTATTGAAGTCGCGAAAAGGCTACAAGTAACGCAAATTTTACTCGGACAATCAGCAAGAACAAGATGGGAAGAAATTCGAAAAGGTTCAATTGTAAATGAAATTATGAGGCAAACGAAGTATATTGATATTCATATTGTTGCGGATCAAAGAGTTTAGAATAGAGACCATTTGTAGGTCTCTATTTTGCTTTTTGTGTGGCAGCGAAGCGTAGCAGTTTCATCGCATATAAGATTATGAGTAGAAACATAATTGCACCTATGAAGAAAATCCAAAAGTAATTTTGATTAAATAAAAGAAATCCACCTACAAGTGGTCCTGTTCCCATACCGAGATAGCGAATAAAGTTGTACATACCGATAGCAGTTGCGCGTTCTTGTACGAATTCTTCTGTTAATAAAGTAGTGTGAGTTGGCATAGAAAGTCCCATACTAAAACCATATAAAGATGTAACGATAATGATGAATGAGATATTGATGCTATATGTGAAAGAGAATAAAGTGACACATATAATATTGAAGAAACTAGTGATGAATAAAGCTTGCTTTGTTGTGAGGCGTTTTTGCAAAAGCTTGTAGCAATAACTTCCTAACATAATAGAAAGGGACATCGGTACAAATATAAGACCAATTTCACTTGCAGTTAAGTGAAATAAATTTGTTAAAATGCTCGGTAAAAAAATGAGGAAGCAAAAGTAAATACAAAATTGAATAAAGCCAATAAGAGTAATAGAAAATCCAGTTTGATTTTTTAAGATAAACCAGTAATTCTTTTTTGCTTGCGGTTGCTTAATTACAGTGGGGTTTGTTTCTGGAAGTAGTGAAATGTTTATAATTAATAAGAGAATGCCAAGTGTAGATAAAAACAAAAATACGTATAAATGGCCATTTATATTGCCGAGATAACCACCTATAAGAGGGCCAATTGCAGGTGCGAGAGCAAGTAACATTTGATACAGGCTCATCGCTTCTCCGCGTTCTTTTCCTTCAAATAAATCACCGATAATCGTTGCTGCAACTACAGGTATAGCCGCTATTCCTATTGCTTGAACAGCTCTAAAAAATAGAAATAAATAAACGTTCGCCGAAAAAGCACATCCGATTGAACCAATTGTACTAATGATTAAACTAGGGATAAGGATAGATTTTCTCCCTTTTGTATCAATTAAAGGTCCATATATGAGCTGCATAATTGCAAGAACGAATGTGAATAGTGAAACTGTTAAATTTACTAGATAAAGAGAAGTGTGAAAAGAAGCTTGAATCATAGGCAAGATAGGTGTGTAAATATTTTGAGCGAAGGAACCGAGTAAGGCACTCATACAGACAACGTATAAAATGAAATGTAGTTTGGATTTTTTCATTATGTTAACCTCCTTGTAATTTAGTTTCCTCGGAAACTAAATTCATTTTAACATGTTTTTCTCACTTGTAAATATGAAAAAAAAAATTTAAAATGGTATATAGTTAAATTGTTTCTTTGGAAACTTAGGGGGCGAACGGATTGGATTATGCAACGAAACAAATGGAAATACTTTCGGACATTCGTACACTTTTGCATAAAAAAGAAGAACATTTGAAAGGGCAAAACGAGAAGTTTCTTCGTGAGACAGGTATAAGTGGTATGTCTTTATCTGAACTACATGTGATCGAGTGTATCGGAAAAAATGCTCTGATGAATGTAACTGCTATTACGACAGAAATGGGAATGACGAAGGGTGCAATCTCTAAAATTTGTACAAAGTTGTTTCAAAAGCAATTCGTTGAGAAGATGCAAATGTTAGATAATCAAAAAGAAATTTTCTTTCGCTTAACGGAAAGCGGAAATGAAATATATAAAGCTCATGATAAATTGCATAAACAAGCTGAAGAAAAGTGGCTACTATTGTTAGATGGATATACGGAAGAAGAGCAAGATTTTATTCAAAGGTTTATAAAGGATGTCTCCAAACATTTTGAAATATAATTGGAAGAAAAAACTCCTTTATTTCAAGCCTTTTGAATATAATTTCTAAAAAAACTCATATATAATAGAGAAAGATACTTAACATGGTGAATAATTAAAGAGTCAATATATAAAGAGGAGAGAATAACATGCTTGAAAATACGGGGTTAGTATTAGAAGGCGGCGGTATGCGTGGTGTATATACGGGCGGGATATTAGAATACTTTATGGAACAAGATTTATATTTTCCATATGTAATTGGTGTATCAGCTGGTGCTTGTCATGCAGCGTCGTATCTTTCCAGACAAAGAAATAGAAATAAAACGGTCAATATTGATTATGCATCACACCCACAATATTTATCGTATAAAAATTTATGGAGAAAACGCCAATTGTTTGATATGGAGTTCATTTTTCATGAAATTCCAGAAAAACATGTCCCGTTTGATTTTGAAACATATTTTAATAGCCCAGAGCGTTTCCTTGTAGGAACAACAGATTGTGAAACAGGACAGTCTGTTTATTTTGAAAAAGAAGGAACGAATGATGATGCACTAAATTTATTACAAGCATCTAGTTCATTACCTTTCATTGCACCTGTAGTAAATTACCGTGGTAAGCAGTTATTAGATGGTGGGATTTCTGATCCAATTCCAGTTCGTAAAGCACAGGAAGATGGGTTTAAAAAATCAGTCGTTATTTTAACGAGAAATCATGGTTACGCGAAGAAAAAGTCAAAGTTTGGATGGGTGGCAGCGAAAGCATATAAAAAATATCCGAACCTTGTGAACACGATGTTGAATCGTTATGAAGTATATAATGAAACACTTCACTACATTGAAAAAGAAGAGCAAGCCGGGAATTTATTTGTTATTCGCCCAGAAGTGCCGCTTCAAGTAGATCGTATGGAAAAAGATACAGCAAAACTACAAAATCTATATGAGCAAGGCTATGAAGATGCAAAGAGACAGTTTGCAGATTTACAGTCGTTTTTACAAAAATAAGTATTAGACTGCGGGGAAGAGTTTCTCCGCAGTCTTTTTTGTATTGCTTGCTTATCCGTTATTTTTTAAAAATGTATGAATGTTTAAGTGTTTAAAGAGTTTGTAAAACATATGGGTGTCTTATTGAGGAGAATTTACTTGAAAGGTATTATGACGATGTAGCGCTACAAAAAAACTATTTAATTTACGAGGTGATTGTTAATGAAGGGAAAGTTTTTTTCGATTACGACTTTAGTATTATTAGCAACATCAATCTCAACAAGTGCATTTTATCCAACTTTAAGTGGCCACAAAAGCGGTAACTTACTATCTTACAGAGCTCAAACGACTACGAATCAAAACGCATCCCGCTGTTCAGTAGCGATTTCTTTTATTAATTCAAAAGGAAGTTATTCATATATTGAAAGTGCTTCGGATAAATTAGGATCACATGAATCGGGAAGAGCATTAAATGCCACTGTTAGTAATGGCGCATATAACGCCTTTGGTGCAAAGGGGCTGTATTCTGAGCATTATGCTAATGAGAATAATGACTATCAAGAAGATACACACAAAGGTACTTTTGATAGTAACGGTAACTTACGATTACAGTGGTAAAAAATATTAAATAGTTGTCTTTATAAATATTTGGATAAGGAGAAGGGGATGTGCATCATCTCCTTCTTATCTAAAAGGAGCAGAGACATGTATTTAGCTTTTAAAAATATAAAAAACAACAAACGGTTTTCAGTCATTCTTCTTATGTCATTTTTTATTTCGTTTCTTTCTATATCAGTAGCTGCGCTTTTAACAGAATCTAAACGAAATTTCATAACTGCTTTTCAAATCGGCTTTCCAGAAAAGAATCAAACATTAACTGTTCCGATAGCGAATACAACTGAATTGGAAGCGATAATTCCTGTCATACAAGATGTTTTTGTAAAAAGTGATATTTACGTAGAGCATTTAAAAGCATTAAATAGTTCAGGTGCAATAAAAATTGTAGCTGTGAATTTAAAAGATGATTATTATTGGAAGCCATATATTTCTGAAGGACAATATTTTTATCGTGAAAATGTAAACGATATGGTTGTTGGCGATCAAACGAATGTAGAGGACTTATATGAATTTGATGATACATATAAAAAAATAGGAACTATATCGAGAAAAGACAGTGACGTCGGTGTATCAGACATATACATCCCACTTCAAAATTTACCTACTATATCTAAAAAAGGTATTATCGCGAGTAAACAATTACAATTAACAGTTGTTAATCCTACATCATCTATTCATAACGAAATAAAAAAATTTATGGGTAGGAGTAAAGAAATGCTTTCGGGAGATGTTCAAATACTGAATGAACGAGATCTTCAGGAACTACATGTGACACATATAGATCCAGCAAATAAGTATTATTATAAATTTATTCTTGTTGCAATTGTTTCTGGCATTTCTGCGGTTTTATTTTGGATTTATAAAAAAGAAAGAGAGATTTCATTAAAAAAAGCAGTAGGTGCTTCTAATATATCTATTTACTGCGAACTATATATTCAAATTTTGTTTATTTCTCTAGTAGCGATGTTCTCAGTTTTTTTTACGCTAGAAGTATTTTCGGGAACAATTCATACGTATTTTCAGACATACTTATTAAAACCGTTAACACTATATGTATTGATATATAATGTTGTTTTTATAATTTTTCTTACAATATTTGTTACTGTAATTCCAATCAAGCACATCATAAATATATATCCTTCAAAACATTTAAGAACGTAGGTGGTCGTCATGTTTTTTATATTTGATTCTATACGATCTATGAAAAAACGGTTGTTACCAAGTTTAATTATAGTAATGTCTTTAATTATTGCATTTTCTTCATCTATAGAATTTATTAGTAATCTGTCGGGATATCGAAAAATGATGACGGTAGCAAATCATTTTTCGACTCATAAAAATTTCTATGAACTTTATGCGACGCAAGATATAACATTGTTTAGCGAAGAAAAAGCGAGAAATGATTATCAACAATTCATTCAAGGGTTATCTAATACGATACCAATAACAAATACAACAAATTATTTGCTCCGTAACTATTCACTTAGCTTAAAAAAAGAAAATGGAACGATAAAGACTCTTATTATTGATAAAGATATTAATAAGTACTTTCATATCCGCCTTTCACAAGGAAGGTATTTTGAGGAATCGGAATTTCATAAATCAGTATTTGATATTAGACCTGTTATATTAGGGGCTAATTATAAAGAAAAGGTATCTATTGGTGAGGTTATACCATCTGGAAAAATGAAGCTAAAAGTAATTGGCTTTTTAGAAAAAAATTCACCATTTACATATCCTCGGAGCGGTGAAATATCGGATAATCGTATTACATTATTAGATGACATGGCAATTTTACCAATTGGAACGGAAGAAATAGAGTTCTATAGTGTAGAACTGTTATACAATGGGTTAATTATAGAAACAAATGAGAAGATAAATATAAATGAATTTCAAAAGAAAGTATTAAAGGTAACAGAAGGTAAGGGTTATTCGTATTATGTTACAAATCCGAATAAATTGTTAAAAAATGAAAAACAAGGTATTGATAATATGTCATACCCCTTATTATTAAGCGGTACAGTCTTATTTTTTTCATTTCTATCTATCGTATTAACATCAATGGCCGCACTTTATATGGAGCGTAAAAATATTTCTATTAAATCAGCGTTAGGTGCAAGTACTTTTCAAATATGTCTTCCATTTATTATTGAGTATATGGTGTTATTCATTTTATCGATATGTATAGGAATTACATATTTTCAATGGGAGAATAGCGGAGTAATTGAAATTCAAAAAGAACTAGAAAAGAGTACCATATCTTTTTTTGGAACGTTACAAGTCTCTATAGAATCATTGGTTGTTATAGGTGCTCTATCAATTGCAATGATCCTCGTTATATATGCAATCATTTATTTCAATGTGCTAAAAATAAAAAATACATATATGAAAGAGGTGTTATAGATGATTCAGCTTGCAAATGTGACTAAGGGATACGGAAAGAGTAATTTTAGTGCTTTAAAAGATATTAATCTTACAATAGAAAAAGGTGAAATGATAGCTATTATGGGACCATCTGGTTCGGGGAAATCTACTCTCCTTAACATTATTGGCTTAATCGATAGCCCCTCTGCTGGAAAGTATTTTTTAGATGGAATGGATACGAGTACATTAAAGGCCAACTATCATAAGTATAGAAACACGGAAGTGGGATTTGTGTTTCAGAACTTTTCGCTATTAGATGATTATACAGTTGTTGAAAATGTAATGCTTCCGCTTGTATATAGAAGAATTACTCATAAGAAACGTATGCAAATATCAAAAGAAATGCTGAAAATGGTAGGGCTTGAGAGGCATATTAACAAATATCCTTACGAGTTATCAGGTGGAGAACAGCAAAGAACAGCAATAGCAAGGGCTTTAGCACAAGATACTAAAATTATCCTCGCTGATGAACCAACCGGTGCTCTTGATCAAGAAAACGGAAAGAAAATTATGAGCATCTTAAAAGAGATCCATAAACAAGGGAAAACGGTGCTCGTTGTAACACACGATCAAAAGATAGCTGCATACTGCCAGAGGACAATACGTTTGCTCGATGGGTGTATGGTATAATATGGATAAAAGTATGTGAAGAGGTGATACATATGGAAAATGTATATAAAGGTCTTAGGCATACTGGATTTACTATGATGTTTATTTTTTGTGGCGTATTTTTATTGCGCTGGTTCATTCATGATGAAATGCTATTGGATCAGCTTATTGGTTTTAGTGTAGGGATGGTAATGGTTATTTCGTCAGTATTCATTCAAAAGTATAGTAAAGAATTACAAGTAAATGAGAAGTGTTAAAAGTAGTTCGTTTGATTGTTGCAAAAGGAAAATAGAGCATCGAAATTCGATGCTCTATTTTTTTATACATAAAAAAAATCCCTCTTTATGAGGGATTTTAATGTGGTAAGAAAATCAATTGATAAGCGAACAAGATTCCGAATACATACACAAGTGGGTGAACAGAACGGAATTTACCTTTTGCCACTTTCATAAGTGGGTATGAAATAAATCCAAGTGCGATACCTGTTGCGATACTTGATGTAAGTGGCATGCTTAAGATTACTAAGAATGCTGGGAATGCTTCATCAAATGCGTCCCAATCGATGTGGCGAACTGATCCCATCATAAGACTACCAACGATAATTAATGATGGTGCAGTAATAGCTGATACGCCAGAAACAGCACTTACTAATGGTCCGAAGAATGCTGCTAGTGCAAATAGAACAGCTACTGTAACAGTTGTTAAACCAGTACGACCACCAGCTGCAACACCAGCAGATGATTCAATGTACGCTGTTGATGGTGTTGTTCCGAACATAGAACCGATTGTTGCTGAGAATGAGTCAGATAGAAGAGCTCGTCCAGCTTTTGGAAGCTTTCCATCTTTCATAAATCCACCTTGTTGAGCAACTCCAAGTAATGTACCTGTTGTATCGAATAGTGTAACAAGGAAGAATGAAAATACAACGCCGTACAATCCGTAGTTAATTACATCAGATACAGCAGTAATTGGATTGGAAACGATGATTCCTTCTGGTAATCCAGGCATTGATGTAACGCCGTTTGAGAACGATAATTGTCCTGTGAAGTAAGCGATAATACCAGTTAATAGCATTCCGATAAATAGTGCACCATTTACATTTAAAGACATAAGGACAATTGTAATTCCAAGTCCAGCTAATGCTAGTAGTACTGGAGCAGAGTGAAGATCACCAAGTCCAACTAAGTTTGCTTCATTTTTTGTAACGATACCTGTTAAACGTAAACCGATAAAGGCGATGAAAAGACCGATACCAGCAGTAATTGCATGTTTTAAGTTTTCAGGAATTGCTTCCATTAATTTTGTACGGAAAGATGTGAATGATAACAAAATTAAAATCATACCTGCTACGAATACAGCAGAGAATGCAATTGCGAAAGTCATGCCTTCATGAGCTTTTACAACAGAGTAAGAGAAGTAAGCATTTAATCCCATACCTGGTGCGATTGCGATTGGTAAGTTTGTAAAGATTGCCATAAATAATGTTCCGACAACAGCAGCGATAATTGTTGCTGTAAATGCTTGTTCAAATGGAACACCTGCATCCCCAAGGATGACAGGGTTTACGACAATGATATATGCCATTGTTAAGAAGGTAATAATACCTGCCATAATTTCAGTTTTAATAGAAGTTTTATGTTTTGAAAGGTTAAACATATAAACATCCTTTCTGTTTACGAATAATTTTCACAACAGTTATATATAATATTCGTTTTTTAACTATTTTGCAATAGTTTTGCATAAAAAGTTTACAACAATTCATATTTTGTGTCTTAAATTCGAATATTAATCGTAAAACGATGTGTGAATTTCAGTTTTTATTGTGCGCATATTATAAGGAAAAGGAGTTGAAAGAAGATATGCCACAGCAAAAAAACTTTGTAACAATGCCGGCGCAACATCAAAATAAACAACCTGGTATTGAATCGTTAATGAATCCTCTACCACAGTTCGAAGACCCAAATTATAAAGGAAGCGAAAAGTTAAAAGGAAAAAATATATTAATTACAGGAGGAGATAGTGGGATTGGACGCGCTGTTTCCATCGCTTTTGCGAAAGAGGGAGCAAATATTGCGATTGCGTATTTAGATGAGGAGGAAGATGCAAATGAGACGAAACAATATGTTGAGAAAGAGGGGGGGAAATGTGTATTGTTGCCGGGTGATTTAAGTAATGAACAGCATTGTAAAGATATTGTAGAAGAGACCGTTCGGCAGCTAGGTAGTTTGAATGTTTTAGTAAATAATGTCGCGCAGCAATATCCGCAGCAAGGGCTAGAGTATATTACAGCAGAACAGCTAGAAAAGACATTTCGTATTAATATTTTTTCTTATTTTCACGTTACAAAAGCAGCACTTTCTCATTTAAAGCAAGGGGACGTCATTATAAATACGGCGTCTATCGTTGCGTATGAAGGAAATGAAATGTTAATTGATTATTCCGCAACGAAAGGAGCCATCGTAGCTTTTACAAGATCGCTTTCTCAATCGTTAGTGCAAAAAGGGATTCGTGTAAATGGTGTTGCACCGGGACCAATTTGGACACCACTTATCCCATCGAGTTTTGATGAGAAGAAAGTCTCTCAGTTTGGAAGCAATGTCCCGATGCAAAGACCTGGTCAACCATATGAATTAGCACCAGCATACGTATACTTAGCATCTGGCGATTCATCCTACGTTACCGGGCAAATGATACATGTAAATGGGGGCGTTATTGTAAATGGATAGTTTTCATTTATAAGAGCAAAGTAAAGTTAATTCCACTTATTATAGTGAGCGCTAGGGGGGATATAGATGAAAAAGTTATGTTTTGTCATACTATTATTTTTCATCCTACCGGTTAGTGCTTTTGCTGATACAGATCATTTAATATTAGTGAATCTTACGACAAACCAGTTGTCTTTTTTTGAAAATGGAAATTATACAAAAACATTCCCCGTAACAACTGGAAGAGATCGTACACCTACGCCTGAAGGTAGTTTTTGTATTATAACTAAATTTAAAAACAAAGAATACCATCGAAAGAAAATACCTGGTGGTGCACCAAATAATCCTCTCGGTACGCGCTGGTTAGGTTTGGATAAAAAGGAGTACGCGATTCATGGAACAAATCGGGAATGGACGATTGGAAGCCGAGAGTCGAATGGTTGTATTCGCATGCATGACAGGGATATACAATGGTTATATGATAGGGTGCAATTACAGACGAAAGTAATTATTTCTCGTTTTCATACGAGTCCTGAATATGAAGCAAATAAGCTTGGTTACCGCGTTGTAAGCTGGAATGGTCGTAAAGTAAATGAAGAGCAAATTGGCGTGCTTACGTTAGTAGACCGTGCCGATATATATTGGCAAGAACCAAATGGGCAGTTAACGAAAGTGAAAACGGTATTGCCAAACGAAAGATATACAGTGTATTCAAAACGAAAAGATGGAATATATTATATAGGAAACAATTTGTATATTATAGATGAAGCAGGAGAAAAAATTCGTTATGAGCAAATTCCTTCTTCGGTTTTAAGTAATATATATAAACGGAAATATAAAATTCCGTAATGGCTACCGTATTATAGACGGTAGCTTATTTCTACTTTGAGTTTAACTGCAACTATTGTATTTTGCTGAATATAATACAGTACAGATAGGGGGCGGTTCCATTATGAAAAGTGAATTTGCTTTTAAAGTTTTCTTAGTGACGACCTGTTTATTTATCGTGTATTTGTATGCATTTCTCGTCTTTTCTTTTTATGTTCCATATGTTGATTTAATATTGTTCTTCGGATTTATTTGGGCATTTGTGAAAGCAAGAGAAGGAGAGAAGAGTATATATCGGCGCATTACTTTATGTGGGACAGTTGTTCTCGTTATTTTGTACTTTTTTATGATGCATGATTTTTGGAGAGGAATGTAAAAAAGCATACGGTTAATCGTATGCTTTTTATGTTTAATATTTTGGCTTAAATGTGTGACAACAAGTTTCTACACTTGTTGCTACAGAACTTTCTAGTGTCTCGTTTGTTAAAACTGCACTTGTATACGATTCATTTTCAGTTTGACCCGTTTCATCCGCATCTGGCTGAACGATAATCGCACTTGCTTGACAAAAGTTACCTTGTCCCCAAAATGAGCAATTGGAAACAGAGCATCTTACTTCTGGCATAAAACCCCCTCCTTATACATTAGTTTGGGATTTTACGCCCATTTCATGTGTAGAAGGAGTTTCCTTTTCTCGTTATTTTTTCGTTTGCTCAAGCCATTCTTTTAATTTGTCTTTCGGTTGTTCGCCACTAATACGGTTTACTTCTTTGCCATCTTTAAAGTGAATGATTGTTGGAGTTCCTTTAATTTTATATTCATCCCAAGGAACATCTAATTTTTCAATATCCATAACTTTCATATCAACGTTCAAGTCTTTAGCCATTGGTACTACGACAGGAGATAGTTTTTGACAATGAACGCAAGATGTTTGATAAAAGTATACTGTTTCTTCTTTTTTCTCTTTTAAATTCTTTTGAAGGTCTGAAAGAGAGATTTTATTTGTATAGTAGTCAGGGCCATTTGTCTTACTATCAGTAGCGTTATCAATCTTTTGGCTAGTAGCATTTTTTTCTTCCATTTGTGTGACAGCGAAAATGGCTGCAAACAAGGCGATAATAATACCACCAAATATAAGCATTTTTTTCATTGTTTCATCTCCTTATTTGTTTTTTATTACAATAAAACTACATACCGCGATTGTAATAAAGCCGATAAGTGCTAAAAACGGGATTGTAATAAAACCAAACCAGTTTATAAATTCTCCGGTGCAGGGTACACGGCCGCAAGCTGCTCCAGCTGCTGAAAATGCTGGGACTTTTTGAATTGCATAGTGATATAAAGAAATACAAGCACCAATACTTGCAATTGGTAAAGAATAACTTGCGATGCGATAATCTTTCTTTGCTACAGCGATACCAAGCCATAAAACGAATGGATACATAAAAATACGTTGATACCAACAAAGTACACAAGGCTCAAATTTCATGATTTCGGAAAAATAAAGACTTCCTAGTGTAGCGATAAAAGAAGCTCCCCATGCGGTAAGTAAAGCATATTCTTGCTTTTTTTCTCGTCCCATATTTTATACCTCTCTTATAATAGTTACATACTAAATTATAGTATGAAGTGGTACAGAAAAGAAAGAAAAAATATGTTTATCAATAAAAGTTTTATAAGGGGAAACTTTTATTGATATAAACATTTTAAAAAGCGCTATTCTCATAAAGAGAATAGCGCTATATTTTACATTTGAATTTGCTCTACTTCTTCTATATGTGACTTTTGGGATGCATGGTCAATATATTGAAATAGGAGCTGCAATTGTTTATCAACTTCTGGCATTTCTTTACTGTATTGATAAGCGTGTAAAAAATGTTCAATACGCTTAGAAAATAGTTGATCGTTCGTTTGAACCATAAGAACGAGTAATTTATCCCAATTACAGCTATATGTGTAATAGAGAGCTTTGTCATAGTCGTTATATGTTTGCACTGTGTACCCTCCTTACTGAGGAGTTATATATAGTGTGTGAAAAGCAAGGAGAAATACACTTGAAAGAATTTGTTAAGAAAAAAAGTGAATGAAAAGAAAAAACGAGGTATTTCCTCGTTTTTAAGCTTTTGGCATTGGCGTAGGTGTTGGCTTACCGTACCCCTCTTTGTATTTATTGTCGATATAGTTGCGAATTTCCAGCGTTGATTTTCCTTTTTGTTTCATGGAAGCAGATTCAACAGCTATTTCTAGGCAATTGACACAAGTCGTTGCGTGGGAATCCCAAACAACTTCACCATTCTTTTTCATTTCACGAATAAAGCAATTTTTATTATTTTTATGTCCTACACTTTCACCGCAACCGCAGTAACATGGAATCCAATCTAATAGCTCTGCATTTTGCCCAGCGACAGTGTAGATATCTTTCATTTGTGGATCAAGCTTGTCTAAGAAGGTAGGAAGTGTGTCGACTCCTTTTGTTTTTTCCTGAATGTCAGCTTGCTGAGTATGCGATGCGTGGTCATGTTCTTCCTTTGATTCAGATGATTTTTTTTCATTTGTACTAGTAGCTCCGCAACCAGCAAGAATTAAACTCAGTACTGCAAGTAAAGAAAATACATATTTCTTCATACGCTTGTCCCCTTTACAAATGTATTAATCAAATTGTATCAGAGATTATGGTGTATCGGTTGAAGATTTTTTCGACTGATTTTTGAAACGCCATCGTAGTGAATGAAATAGAAATAAAATTGGGATATAGGCGTATACGATATATAAACCAGCTTGAGATAGCACCGTATTTAATGTATTGATACTTTCACGATTTGTGAAGAACAAAGAAGCTATAAAGACCATGAAAATAAAAAGCGGTAATGTAAATTTAAATGAAATATGGAATGAACGCTTCATCGTTTGACATGATGACCAAATGGTTAAGCAAAGATTTGGCAAAATAATTAAAAACCAAACGAAAATAATAATGTATTCAAAGCGTTGAATGAAAGGAACTTTAATAATTTTTAACATTGTTAAAGTAGGCCAAATCGTGTGATTTAATTGCCCCTCGCTGTAATACATAAAAGATACGATGGCTAAAATCACATAAATTAAAGTACTAAAAGCAGTTCCGGCATGGGCCCATTTTTTTAAGGATTTTCCTTTTTCGATAAATGGATAGAAGATTAGGATTGTTTCAAAACCAAGAAATTCTAAAGCAGAATGTTTTGCTGATATAAGCATGTCAAGAGGTGAATGTGTAAAGATAGGTAAAATATTACGGAAATGTGCATATTTCATTGGATAAATTAAAAAAAATACAACGAAAATAGGAAGCACAATACCCCAAAAGCATATCCCTGTCACAGAGCGGAATCCGCCTTTTATAATATAGTAAGTCACTAATAAAAACATAAGGGTAAGTTTCCATAATTTAATAGTAGGGAAAATCCAAACTTGTATTACTTCCATATATGTACGAAGAACAGTAAGGCAGAATAATAAGCAATAAAGAGTAAAAATTACGGAAAATATAGAACCAATCCATTTTCCAAAGGTCGTTGTATGAATGCTAATTAAATCTCCATCTTTTTCTAACATTTTTAGCATGCAAAAAAGTACAATATGAGTTGCAATCCCCGCAATAATAAGAGAAATCCAGGCATCATAACCAGCATTTTTTAAAATTACACGTTGATATCCGAGAACTCCTATACCGATCTGAAGAGAATGCAATAAAATAAATGCAAAATATGGAGAGACAGTTTTTGTTTTATTTATTGTATTCATTGCTTATTTCACCTCACTATTCCCCGATTCCAGATTGTACAATATTAATATCTAAATTTATATCCACAGCTACATTCGGATACATATTTCTAATTTGGTTTATATTCCATTTTCTCGTATGACTTCTAATTTCATCGCGTATTCCTAAAGGATCAATTCTCTTTTCTTGAAATTGTTTTATTAATTTTTCACAGTCTTGTTCAACATTTCGTTCGATTTGTTTTTTTATATAATTGATATTTGTTTTTTTTCTTAAATCAATCCAATTAGGAGAGTTTTTAATTAATCCATTTAGTTTTAAATAAATTTTTACTTTTGGTATGTCACCAGTTTGATCTATATCATACTTACTTTCCCCAGCTAAGTTTTGTATGACAACCATGCCTTTATGTTTATCCTTTTTTATCGCTGCTTCGTAACGCCCATTTTTTGTAGGATTAATAAGCAATTTTGCTAAAACAGAATGTCTTTTATCTGTATACATAACGACTTTATCACCTTTTAAAAAAGCAAGTCCTTTAACAGCGATGGAATGATTATCGCTCATTTTAATATAAGGGACATAAGCATCACATACAGAAGAGTAGTAATTATATAAAAAAATGTTTAATGAGGTTTGTGGAATGTTCTCATTTCGTATATTTTGTTCAAGTAAATCAGCAATATATAATGAACCATTTTTTTTTCCATAATTTAAAAGCTCTTCAGCTGATCCATCTACAATTGCTAGTTGTATATCACGCCCGATATTTGGATCACGTTGTAAGTTAGTAATAATTTCTCCCATTCCTCGTTCTCCTAGATCCTTCCCAAATAGGACGACACGCATTTGACCTACAACAACATTGTGAGGAGATTTCGCATTTAATCGTGAAGCGATTGTCTCAAGTGAACGGGCAGATGTGGATTGAGTTTCTGGTTTAGACTTTACACCATGTGTGTACTCTGGGAATAAAATCGTCCCTTGGAATCTTTTGTTTTTTGTGATATCAAATCCAGCTACATGAATAATACGCTGCGTATCCACTATATACGTTTGTGTACAACCAGTTTGTAGAACAAGGAAGATAATGATAAGGTGCAATAAAATCTTTTTCATTCATTATCACCATCACGTTTTTGCTTCGATTTGTTTGGATTATAGCGCCATTTTGATTTTGGTCTAAGGAAAGAAGGCCTTTGTGCCGTTTGGCTAAATGGTAATCGAAGAAAGCCTTCTGCTGTACCTAAACCACGAAATGGATATAAAGGTAATAAATAAGGTGATCCAAGTGATTTTAATTTAATTAAATGAGCTAAAATGAATACAAACCCGACAATAAGACCTAATCCGCCAAATGCACCAGCTAAAAGAATGAGCGGAAATCGTAACAACCGAATAGTAGAAGACATTTTTACAGTCGGTGTTGTGAAAGATGCAAGAGCGGATAAAGCAACTGCAATTAATAAAATCGTACTTGTTAAAGCGGCTTCAACAGATGCTTGCCCAATTACAATCCCGCCAACAATACCAATTGTTTGTCCGACTTTTGTCGGTAAACGTGCTCCCGCTTCACGAAGCAATTCGATTGTAATTTCTAAAAAGAGTGCTTCTAGAATAGGCGGGAAGGGTACGTTAGCTCTCGAAAAAATAATAGGTCCTAGTAAATCAGCAGGAATCATTTGATAATGATATGTCAAAGCTGCTGTATAAATAGCGGAGGAAAAAAGAGAAAATATAGCTCCGAAAAAACGAATGATACGAAAGAAAGAACCAATCATCCAGGGTAAATAATAATCTTCTGGCGAAATAAAAAAATCTAGTAACGTTGTCGGTCCTAATAAAGCATATGGAGAGCCATCTGTTAAAATTAAAACTTCCCCGTTAATTAATGAGAATACTGCTCGATCTAATCGTTCTGTAGGTAATAGAACAGGGAACGGTGAATTGCTATTATCACTAATAAATTGCTCAATCATAGTCGAATCAAATGGAACATCAAAGTCAATGTCTTCTAGTCGTTGTATTGCAGTGTTGATAAATTGTTCATTTGTAACCCCTTCAATATAAGCAACTGCTACTTTCGTTTTTGACATAGATCCAACGATAACTTCTTTGAAAATGAGTTGCTCCGTTACAATATTCCGGCGCAATAAGTGTATATTTGTATCAAGGTTTTCAACGAAACCGATTTTAGGTCCAATTACGCTATACTCATTTTCTGTATCGTTATATAATCGTGTTCCTAAAACAGTACTTTCGGCACGAATTAAAGCATATTGATCGGGATTCGAATTGCTTTTTAAGCGTACTAAAATATATCCACCTAATAATTTCTCACGAATATCATCAATAGAGGGAGAGGTAATAATATCTTCAATGGAGACAATATTACATAGGTCAGAGATATTTTGAATATGTTCTGATTCCTTTTTCATAGGAGTTAAAATAAACTGTTTAATAATAAGTGCTTCCACGACAGATTTATAATAAAACAAACATAACGTTTCATCTTCAAGTACGTTATAAGATACAAAATCGCTAGATTCTTTCATGGTATGTATAAATTCTGGAATAGAACAAAGTGTTTTTGCCGTAGTCTTTTTGGATTTTTCAGATGAGAAACCGAACATTTTTACCCCCCCTGACATATAGCATTTACTTATGTTAGTTTTTGGGAAAGGCGGGAATTTATACTTGAAAATTGAAAGTTCATAAAGAAAAGGAAGGGTATTGGGAATCCCTTCCTTTTTTGGCGTATTAATTTGTTTTCTTTTCCTTAATAGACTTCACTAATTTAATCATTTCTGCTCGCATATCTTCTTTTTTTACATTTAATTTTTCTGCAATTTGTTTAATGTCCATTCCGTCTTTTTTCATTTTTAGTACATCATCAAGAGGAGTGTTACTTTTTTGAGAGATGATTGTTAATACCGTGAGCTGACGTAATCCGATATTATAATCTTTCATTTTTTGTTTTAGGCCGTCTGGTGTAGATTTTTGCATATTTGCTAATTCTTGCAGCAGTGCTTTTTTCGTCTCTTTATTCATATGATGCTTTTTTAATTTACTTGGATCTACACCGAAATGCTGGGCTGTTTTCTCCCAAGATTTATTTTTCTTATAGTAAGCTAAAACGTCTTTTATTTCTTTTTTACCGATTCTTGCAATGTGAGCAGCTTTCCAAATTTCATGTTTGTTATAGCCGAGTTTTTCGAGCGACTGCATTTCTTCTTTTGAAATAGGCTTATGATGGTGCAATGTTATTTCTTTTGGCGTGGCAGCGAAAGTAGGGAAGACGGTTGCTCCGAATAATAATGTTGCCATAGTCATACTTACTGCGATTTTTTTGTACATATAAACTCCTCCTAGATGGATAATGTGGAAAACTGTACACATATCATTTCCATAAAATGTGAAATACTTGTGAACAAGTTAAGTTTTTTTATTCACAGTATAAAATGACGTTTTTGGAAGTTTTCCAACATAAAACATTGATTAATAGTAAAAAACTAAGGTATAATCGAAATTGAAAATCAATATCAATAACAAATGTATACATATAGATGAAAATAAGGGAGAGAAAAATATGACTACATATACTTCCATCGCAAATGTGATTAAAGAAAGACGTTCTGTACGTACATTTACAGATAAAGCTGTAGATAAAGAGTTATTAATTGAACTATTAAACGACGCAACATGGGCACCGAATCATAAACACCGTGAACCATGGAATTGTAAATTATACATTGGAGAAGGCCGCAAAAAATTAGTAGATGCAGTATTAAACTCTTTCACAGAAGAAGAAAGAGCGAAACGCGGCAAAATTTTATCAGATCGTTTCTTAAGCACGCCGGCACAAATTGTTGTTTATATTAATGAAGATCTACGTCAAATTCAACGCGACGAAGATTACGCTGCAACATGTGCATTTATGCAAAACTTCCAACTGCTTGCTTGGGAACGTGGCTTAGGTTGCGTTTGGAAATCAGGCGGATTAAACTACAATCCATTATTTATAGAAGGACTTGGTTTAACAAGAGGTCAACGCATCGTTGGAATTCTTCACCTTGGCTATTTCGATAAAGCACCAGAAGGAAAAGCTCGTACACCGATTACTGAGAAGATGGAGATTATTGAAGGTTAATAGATGAGACATTCTCGTTTTTATGAGGATGTCTTTTTATTATGCAATCAATCCTCATGAAAGCTTGTTCCTCATCATACACTTTCTTAAGGGAAAGTGTAAGGAGGGAAAATAATGAGAGCAAGTGAAGATAAAGCGCTGCAATATGCGATTGCGGAAATTACGGAAATTGCGACTGGATTTGGGCTTGATTTTTATCCGATGCGTTATGAAGTATGTCCAGCGGAAATTATTTATACATTTGGTGCATATGGGATGCCGACGAGGTTTTCGCATTGGAGTTTTGGAAAGCAATTTTTCAGAATGAAATTACAATACGATTTAGGACTTAGTAAAATTTATGAACTCGTTATTAACTCTAATCCATGTTACGCCTTTTTATTAGATACGAATTCTTTAATTCAAAATAAATTAATCGTGGCGCACGTTTTAGCGCACTGTGATTTCTTCAAAAATAATATTCGTTTCTCTAATACGAAACGCGATATGGTGGAGAGTATGGCAGCGACAGCAGATCGTGTGAAGGCGTATGAACATAAGTATGGAAGAGAAGAGGTAGAAACGTTCTTGGATGCAGTACTTGCCATTCAAGAACATATTGATCCATCGCTTATGCGTCCGAAACTTGCTTGGAGTATTGGAGATTTAGAAGAGGATGTAGAAAAGAAAAAGATATCACAGTACGATGATTTATGGAATTTAGATGATCGAAACAAAAAGAGGGAACGACCTAATATGCATAAAAAGAAGAAAATCCCACCGCAGCCAGAAAAAGATTTACTCCTCTTTATTGAAGAATATAGCCGTGAGCTAGAAGAGTGGCAGCGCGATATATTAACGATGATGCGCGAGGAAATGTTATATTTCTGGCCGCAGCTTGAAACGAAGATCATGAACGAAGGTTGGGCTTCGTACTGGCATCAACGCATACTCCGTGAAATGGACTTAACATCTTCTGAAGCGATTGAATTCGCAAAGCTTAATGCAGGTGTAGTTCAGCCATCAAAAACAAGTATTAACCCATACTACCTCGGTATTAAAATGTTCGAAGATATTGAAGAGCGCTACAACAATCCGACAGAAGAAATGAAACGAAGAGGCGTTAAACCAGGATCTGGTCGTGACAAAATCTTTGAAGTACGCGAAATCGAATGGGATGTATCGTTCTTAAGAAACTATTTAAATAAAGATCTCGTAATGAGAGAAGATATGTACTTATTCCAGCGCCAAGGAAAAGAATATAAAGTAATAGATAAAGAGTGGGAACATGTACGTGATCAGCTCGTAAATATGCGAACAAATGGCGGCTTCCCGTACTTAGTAGTAGAAGATGGAGACTACTTAAAGAATGGGGAATTGTACATTAAACATAGCTATGAAGGAATTGAACTAGATTTAAAATACTTAGAAAAAGTATTACCGTATCTTCATCAGCTATGGGGAAGAACGGTGCATATGGAGTCCATTGTGGAGAGTAAGGGCGTTGTGTTTTCTTATGATGGGAAGATGGTACATCGGAAGTATGTGTGATGAAAAGAACGGACATAGAATGCTATGTCCGTTCTTTTTTATTTGGAACAAGGTTAAATATGCTATTCTTGAAAAAGGGAGTTACATAGAGAAATGGAGCGATTCAAATGAGCAAAATAGGGGTATGCAAGGTAGATATTACGCCGCCTGTCGGTATTGATTTTGTCGGATACCATAGAGAGACAGGAATAAATAATATTGAAGAGCGTATTTACGGGACGGTCTTTGTATTTGAAAAAAATGAAATGAAAACGGTGTTTATAAGTGTTGATAATATTGGGATGTTAGTAGAAGATACGAATGTTATTCGTGAGCGAGTAGCTAGTAGGCTTCATGTGCCATTTGAGCGAATAACAGTTGTTTATACACATACACACTCTGGTCCAGAAACAGTCGGTGAGCAACCTTTAGTAAAGTCGTATAAAACGATTTTAGTAAATAATGTAGTGCAAGGTGCGGTTACTGCGGATAACAACTTGAAGCTCTGTGAAGTTGGCTGGGGTGTTACGACAGGTGATATTGGGGTCAACCGAAGAGAGAGAACATCTGATGGAAGAGCAAAGATGGGAACAAATATAGAGGGTGTTGTAGATAAACGAATTGGTATGTTAGCCATAAGAAATGCTGAAACGAAGGAGCTATCTGGGATTGTAGTATTTTGTACGGCTCATCCGAATGTTTTAAAAGGTGATAGTGATGTGTTATCAGCGGATTATCCTGGAATGACGAGAGAGGTTCTTGAGAAGATAGTAAACTGTCCTGTTATTATTGTGCAAGGGGCTGCTGGTAATGTAAATGCGAAGTATCGCGGTTCAAGAGAAGCATTAAAGAAAATGGCTTACACACTTAGTGGACATGTATTAACGATGTTGCCAACAGTTACATACAGCCCAATTGTAAATTTAAGAACGATTTCGAGTACGATGCAAATGAAGTTGAAAGATATTCCTGAAATGAATGAGATACGAAGCATGGCTCGATCGGCCGAGAAGCAGTGGGGGATGAATACGGATGAATGGCTTACTATCATTTTAGAGAAATATAAGCAAGGTATTCGGCAGTTACGTATTGATTTAGAAGTTCAACTGTTTCAGGTTAATGATGGTATGTTCTCTGGTATACCGATGGAACCTTTTTCAGAAACTGCGTTAGAAATGAAAGAGAGTCTTCAAAATGAACTAGCTTTCTTTGGTGGATATACGAATGGATATATTGGTTATTTACCTACAAAGGAAGAGTTTGTATATGGTGGATATGAAGTTGAATTAAACCCTGTTGTATATGGGCCTGTTACGAATTTATTGATGCCACCGGAGGAAAATACTGCGGAGCTGATTGTGAAGAAGGTTACGGATTTATGTAATAAAGTGAACCTTTAATGAGACAGATTTTTGAACGCAAAGTAAAGAATATGACTCATTGTTTGATTTTGTTAAAGTCAATTAATTAATAATGATTATCATTATTAATTACATTGACTTCTAAAAAAAGAAAAACTAGAATTTATAAAGGGATCTTCAATTGTTCGCTATCATTTATATAGGAGGTAAGTTATGTTGTATAGCTTTATTTCTATAAGATGTAGGTTGGCTCTTTATAGTTTTGGTGTTCTTTTTATCTTTTTTTGTATAGTATTTTTGGTGAATCAGAAGGTGTATGCAGAAGATGTACCATGGACATCAGTTTCAAATGAAGAAGAACGTGTACTTTTTCAAGAACAATCTTTTTATAGTAATGATCGAAGAGGAGAAGATCTCATTTCTCCTTCATTTGAAGGGCGTAAACATGGTGGGGAAGATTGGGGATACTTATTACGAGGCAGTAATTTTAATTATCCATCTAATATCCTTACACATTCTGTAATAGGAAGAGATGATCGAATTAGAGTTATTGATACGACTTTGTATCCTTATCGGACTATAGTGCATTTAGTAATTCAGTTTAATGGACAAGAGGTTTATGGGTGTACAGGAGCATTGATTAGTAAAGATACAGTGCTTACAGCTGGACACTGTATTTACGATAAAAAGCTTGGTGGATGGGCAACAAATGTTATTGCGACTCCTGGTCGAAATGGAAACCAGGCACCGTATCTACCCTTTAGTTGGAAAAAACTCTATTCAGTAAGTGGATGGACTGACGACGGAGATTCAGAATTTGATTATGGAGCTATTAAGCTAGATGGATCTCCTGGGGATTATACGGGTTGGTTAGGATATAGAACTACTAATGTAGAATCACCAAAAGGTTTACTTGCGGTAGTCCCAGGGTATCCATGTGATAAATTAGGAAATGAAACATATACTATGTGGACAGATTATGGGCCAATTGAAGGCACAAGTCCTAGAATTTTAACGTATAGGATGGACACTTATGGATGTCAAAGTGGAGCACCTGTGTATCATGACTACTCTCGTACGGGTGCAACAGTAATAGCTGTCCATACAGCAGGAAGTAATTCTTGGAATTTCGGAAATCGGGTAACAGACAATGTTTTTAATAATCTTAAAAAATGGTCTGAATAAATATAGTAAGCTTATATGGATTTTATGTTGTGTACTGGTCATAACTATAATTTCTGGTTCTATAGCAAATAATGAGGAGAATGGTAGTAAGGTTGTTCATTCCGTAACTTTTCATGTTAAAAATAAAGAGAAACAGTCGGTAAAAGATTTTGAAATTATACTTATGAAAGATGCATCACCTGAGCCCAGTAAAGAAATTGGGATTTCCATAGGGAGAACGGATGAAGAAGGAAAAGTTATTTGGAGGAATGTGAGGAAGGGAAATTATATCATATTTTTGCCAAATGGTGAGACGCAAATAGTTAGAGTTAATGCTAGAGATGAAACGAGAGTAATAAATATATTATTGTAGAAAACGAATCCATTTTGAAAAAGAATAATCAAAATGGATTCTTTTTTTATGGAGTTTTTGTTTACCAAACAGGGCGTATATTTGATGATAATTTTCCTGTATTTTTTTTAGTAACGAATGTTGTTAAATCTTCTTTAAGCATTTGCATTCGTTCTGCACCTATGTTTTCAATCCATCGCTGTTCTATTTCAGCTATTATTTCTTCTTTTGCTTTCATTACTGACAAACCACGTTCGGTTAAAACAATGATCTTACCTCTTTTATCAGTAGGATGCGTTTTACGTGTAACGTAACCACTACTCTCAAGAGAATCTACCATTTTACTTACAGCTTGTTTGGAAATCCCTAAATACTCAGCTAGTTCTATACCAGTTGCTCCATTAGGAAGAATGCGTTTGAACATAAAACCATGTGCTGGCCTAATATCTTCAAATCCTAATTCACTTAATTTTTCATGTAGTTCAGTAATTAATGTACTGAAAGATAATGATAAAAGTGAAGTAAGGTCTAGTTCGTTAAATGTTGAATGATCCATGTATATAACCTCCGTAATTATAGTCAATTAAGTTGACTACATGTGAAACCTATTGTACTATACGGAATATAGTCAATCAAATTGACTATATTCCGTATAGTACAAATAATGATTTATATAAATAGAATCAATGGAGGTTTCACATGGTTAATATCGTTAAAATTAGAGGGAGTGTATTTGCACCATATGCATTGCTGGAACCTATTAAGGATTCTGCAACAGGAAGAGTGTTTGAATATGCTGGAGATGCACGTGAGTTTACACCATACGCTGTGAACACAAAGCGTTCAAGATTAGAACAAGAAGTGAATATTGATTTTTATAAAAAAGAAATTTTCACATATGCAGATGCTTGTATCGTCACTGTGAAGATTACAAATCCAGATGGCTCAATTGAGTATCAAAAAGGAGAAACAAGTACAGAAAACATTGTATGTACTAATATCGTATGGGGCGAGGATGAAGTTTCATTTGAAATGAGAGCAAGTGCAAGTAATCCGTTAAATGCGGCAGCACCTGCAGCTGATTATTTGTTGGCTATACGAGTTAATAAAAATGGTACTGTGCATGTTGAAGGTGTACATGATGGTTTCCCTTGCTATGAATTTTATAAACAAGTAGATTTTGGTTCGTTTGAATTAATATATACACATGATTTTAGAGAAACAAATGATACTCCAGCAGCACTAGCTGGAGAGATGGAATATAACTTTAAAATGACAGTCTAAACGTAAATATACCACTATTTTTTAGAAGGAAGTAGAAAAGTAAAAAAGAAATCTATTGGTTTTAGGATTGAAATTATGGTTTGTTTTATTTAATAGTATTCAGTATCTAAAATAAAATTATAGAGGTGTTTCTTATGACTAATATCGTAAAAATTAGAGCCAGTGTCTTTATTCCAATTTCTTGGACAGAAGCTAAGAAGGATATGGAAACAGGAAAAATAATTCAATTCGAAGGTGATTCGCGTGAATTTACACCACATGCGGTAAATACGATGCGCTCTAGAGTTGAGCAAGAGGTAGTAGTTGATTTCTATAAAGAAGAAGTGTTTTCATATGCGAACACGGGTATTACGACCGAGAAGGTTACAAGTCCAGATGGTTCTGTGAGTAAAAGAACAGGGAAAGCAAGTACAGAAAATATTGTGTGTACTAATATCACATGGAATTCTGACGGTGTGCAATTCAAAATGAGTGCGAGTGCAAGTAATCCATTAAATGTATATGCACCTCCTGTGGATTATGTATTACATGTATGTGTGAAAAAGGACGGCAGTATTGATGTTCAAGGAGAGCATGATGGTTTCCCTTGTTTTGAATTTTATAAGCAAGTAGATTTCGGTTCATTTGAAAAAATATATACACATGATTTTAGAGAAACTGGTGATACCGCGGCAGCGCTAGGCGGGAACATGGATTATAGTTTTACAAAGAGATTATAGGAAGTATGGCAATGGAACGATGGGTTGCTTCATTTGTAAAGAACTTGGAGATGTCTAAGTTCTTTTTTATTTGTTTCGAATTTGTGAAAGAAAGACATATTGATTGAAATTAAATTTTTTATACTCTATCATATACCCATGTGGGTATATGATTCGTGTATGTGATACATGAGGGAATTCAATAATAAATAATATGGAGGTTTGAAATATGTCTAGAAAAATAGTTGTAGTAGGCGGAGTTGCGGGCGGAGCATCAGTGGCTGCAAGGCTTCGTCGTTTAAGTGAAGAAGATGAAATTATTATGGTGGAGCGTGGTGAGTATATTTCATTTGCAAATTGTGGCTTACCATACTATATTGGCGGTGTCATTACAGAAAGAGAAAAGTTATTAGTACAAACTGTTGAAAGGATGTCAAAGCGTTTTAATTTAGATATACGTGTATTGAGTGAAGTGGTAAAGATAAATAAAGAAGAGAAAACAATTACGATAAAGAATGTAACTACAAATGAAACATATAACGAGGAATATGATACTTTAATTCTTTCACCAGGGGCAAAACCAATTGTTCCACCTATTCCAGGTATTGAAGAAGCGAAGGCGTTGTTTACGTTACGAAATGTACCTGATACAGATCGTATTAAAGCGTACATTGATGAGAAGAAACCACATCATGCGACGGTTATTGGTGGCGGATTTATTGGAGTAGAAATGGTTGAAAACTTAAGAGAACGAGGAATTGATGTTACTCTTGTAGAGATGGCAAATCAAGTAATGCCACCAATTGATTATGAAATGGCAGCATATGTGCATGAGCATATGAAAAAGCGCAATGTTGAGCTTGTTTTAGAAGATGGTGTAGATGCATTAGAAGAGCACGGGACTGTTGTACGTTTAAAAAGTGGTTCAATCATAAAGACAGATATGATTATTTTAGCAATTGGTGTGCAACCAGAGAGCAGTTTAGCGAAGGATGCAGAGTTAGCACTAGGAGTTAGAGGAACGATAAAGGTAGATGAGAGTTTTCAAACGTCGGACCCGCACATATATGCAATTGGTGATGCGATTGAAGTAAAGGATTTTGTTACAGAAACAGAAACGATGATTCCGTTAGCGTGGCCAGCTAATCGTCAAGGTCGCATGTTAGCAGATATTATTCATGGTCATACAGATTCTTTATATAAAGGTACGCTGGGAACTTCTGTAGCTAAAGTTTTTGATTTAACAGTTGCTGCGACGGGAGTAAATGAGAAAATATTAAAACGATTAAATATACCCTATGAGGTAGTACATGTACAGGCAAATTCGCATGCGGGATATTATCCGAATGCGACGCCAGTGTTAATAAAATTAATTTTTAATAAAGAAAGCGGAAAAATTTATGGGGCGCAGGCGTTAGGGCGTGACGGTGTAGATAAGCGTATTGATGTTATTGCAACGGCAATGAAGGCAAACTTAACCGTAATTGATTTGCCAGATTTAGAATTATCATATGCCCCGCCTTATTCTTCTGCAAAAGACCCAGTAAACATGGTGGGGTATGCGGCAAGTAATATAGTAGATGGTTTTGTGGACACAGTACAATGGCATGAGGTAGATCGTATTGTTGAAAATGGTGGATATCTTATTGATGTTCGAGAGCCTAATGAACTCAAACAAGGAATGATTAAAGGTTCTATTAATATCCCCTTAGATGAGTTACGTGATCGTTTGGATGAAGTACCGGTAGATAAAGAAATATATATTACCTGTCAACTTGGTATGAGAGGTTATGTCGCAGCGCGCATGTTAATGGAAAAAGGATATAAGGTAAAGAATGTAGATGGTGGCTTTAAATTGTATGGGACAGTATTACCAGAACGTGTTGCGTATTAATATTTTTTCATCTTCCACTTCAAAATTTAGTGGAAGATGAAAGCTTACGTATTAAGGTTTCACTTTTTGTTTTGTGAACATATAAGATAAACATTAAAAATAGGGGTTTACAAAATACCCTATAGGGTATAATATATTGTCATAGGTTATAAATGGTGACATAATGGTAATGAGGTGATTATACAATGGAATATAATCAAGATATGAAAAATAGATTGAAACGTATTGAAGGGCAAGTTCGTGGTGTACTTCGCATGATGGAAGAAGGAAAAGATTGCCGAGAGGTTATTACACAGTTAACGGCATCTCGTTCCGCACTTGATCGTACGATTGGACTTGTTGTGGGAACAAATTTAGAGCAATGTTTGCGTGAGCAGTTTGAAAGCGGTAATGGTTCAAATGAAGAGTTAATTAAAGAAGCTGTTCAATTACTTGTAAAAAGCCGATAATCTGTCAAACATAAGTGTTGACAGATTTTCAAAAACATTTTTATATACCCCTACAGGTATGTGTATATAAATTATGGAGGAATCGACTATGAGTATAAAAGTGGATATGAGTTTAGATTGTAAAGGTTTGGCCTGTCCGATGCCGATTGTGAAGACGAAGAAGGCGATGGAAGGTTTGACATCAGGGCAAGTGATTGAAGTTCAGGCAACAGATAAAGGGTCTACTGTAGATATACAAAGTTGGGCGAGTAAAGTAGGTCATCAGTACATCGGGACGAAACACGAAGGTGATCTATTGATGCATTACGTTAGAAAAGCACACGAGCATGAAGTGAATGAAGTAGTGAAATATCCTCAAACAATTACGAATTCGGAATTGGAAGAGATAGTATTAAGTGGTGAAGAGTGTATTGTAGTAGATGTTCGTGAAGCGGCGGAATTCGCTTTTGGTCATATTCCATCGGCTGTTTCCGTGCCGTTAGGAGAATTAGACAGTGCAGCGTTAGATCAGAAGACGCAAATTTATGTTGTTTGCCGAACTGGTAACCGTAGTGATGTAGCTTGCCACATGTTGAAAGAGAAAGGTTATGCAAATGTGAAAAATGTCATTCCAGGCATGTTAGAGTGGCAAGGCAATGTGGAAAAATAAAATTTTTTAAATAAAAATATACCTATGGGGGTAATGAGATGAACGTTAAACCGTTACAAGCAAAAGATGTTGCAGAGAAAGTTTTATTCGGAAAGTTATTTATTTTAGATGTTCGTAATGAGGCGGATTATGAAGATTGGAAAATTGAAGGAAAAGAAGTTACTTCAATGAATGTGCCGTACTTTGATTTATTAGAGGGTGTAGATCATATTGTAAGTGAACTACCTAAAGATAAAGATGTTTTAGTAGTATGCGCAAAAGAAGGGTCTTCTATATTTGTGGCAGAGCAATTAACAGAGGCTGGATTAGAAAATGTTTATTATTTATCTGGTGGTATGAAGGCTTGGAGTGAATATATAAAGCCTATAAAAGTTGGAGATTTAAAAGATGGCGGAAGTATGTATCAATTTAACCGTCTTGGAAAAGGTTGCTTATCTTATATGGTCGTTTCAAACGGTGAAGCAGCAGTTATTGATGCAGTAAGAACAGTTGAAGCGTACGAAGAGTTTGCGAAAGAGCATGGTGTTACGATTACGAATGTAATGGATACACATTTACATGCAGACCATATTTCTGGCGGACGTAAGTTAGCGGAAAAAGTAGGTGGTACGTATTGGTTGCCGCCAAAAGATGCGGAGGAAGTTGTGTTCTCATATAAACCACTTGTTGAAGGATCTGTTATTACGGTGGGGGGGACTAAAATTGAAATTGACGCATTATACTCACCAGGGCATACGATTGGAAGTACGTCATTTATTGTAGATGATTCCTATTTATTATCAGGCGATATTTTATTTGTAGATTCAATTGGGCGTCCAGACCTTGCTGGGAAAGCTGAAGATTGGGTAAGTGATTTACGTACTACTTTGTATAGCCGATATAAAGAAATATCTCAAAACTTAGTTGTGTTACCGGCTCATTATTCAAAAATAAGTGAAATGGACGAGAGTGGCATTGTTAGTGCTAAATTAAAAGATTTATTTGCGTATAATGCAGGATTAAATATTGAGGATGAGGGAGAGTTTCGTAAAGTTGTAACAGAGAATTTACCACCTCAACCGAATGCATATCAAGAGATTCGTCAAACAAATATGGGGCGATTAAATCCAAGTCAAGACGAAGAGCATGAAATGGAGATTGGTCCAAACCGTTGTGCTGTTCATAATTAATTCGGTTTCAAATGAAATAAAAATAGGAGGTATATAAGATGAAAGTGAAAGAAGTATTAGATGTAAAAGGATTAGCATGTCCAATGCCAATTGTGAAAACAAAGAAGGCGATGGAAGCATTACAATCGGGGGAAGTGTTAGAAGTACACTTAACAGATAAAGGTGCGATTAAAGATATTCCAGCATGGTCACAAAAAGGCGGTCATGAAGTGTTAAAGCATACAGAAGAAGACGGCGAATTAAAGTTCTGGATTAAGAAAGCTTAATTATAAAAATAGGAGGCATATAAGATGAAAGTGAAAGAAGTATTAGA
>NZ_WIPE01000124.1:0-18512 GCF_009760835.1 Bacillus sp. EE-W1
ACGTCTGAAGCTCCATCCCCCTCACATTCTAAACGAGCCACTTCCGCTTTTATTTCTATCCAGTTACGCCTCTTAGACCCTTGCGTCTAAGAACCTTCCCTGCCAAAAGGTAAAAAGCACCTTTTGCAGGAAAGAACCTTAGTCACCGGGTCTAAACAGTCGGCTTCACTTTTATTTCACCCAACCGAGCAGCATTTCCCGCACGAATTTGCTTGCTGCGACTGGTGTTTGATCACTATGGTCGTAGACAGGAGCTACTTCTACTAAGTCTGCTCCAACTACATTTATATTTGAATTTGCAATTGCCACGATGGAATCTAATAATTCTTTAGATGTGATACCTCCAGCTTCTAACGTTCCTGTTCCTGGAGCGTGAGCTGGGTCTAATACGTCAATGTCGATTGTGACATAAACTGGGCGTCCTGCAAGTTTCGGTAATACTTCTTTTAACGGTTCTAATACGTCAAATTTATATAAGTTCATACCTACTTCTTTTGCCCATTCGAATTCTTCCTTCATTCCAGAACGAATACCGAAAGAATATACGTTTTCCGGACCAATTAAATCGCACACTTTACGAATAGGTGTAGAGTGGGATAAAGGCTCCCCTTCATACGATTCACGTAAATCAGTATGAGCATCCATATGGATGATTGCTAAATCCGGATATTTTTTTGCCATTGCCTTAAAAATTGGCCAAGACACTAAGTGCTCACCGCCGAGACCTAGTGGAAACTTATCGGCATCTAAAAGTTTTGATACATACTCTTCAATCATGTCTATGCTACGCTGTGGATTTCCAAATGGTAATGGAATATCACCCGCATCAAAATATTTTACCTCTTCTAGTTCACGATCTAAATATGGGCTATATTCTTCAAGACCGATTGACACTTCACGAATACGTGCAGGGCCAAAACGAGAACCTGGACGGTAGCTTACTGTCCAATCCATTGGCATCCCGTAAATAACTGCCTCTGACTCTTCAAAACTTGGATGACTTTTAATAAATACTTTACCTGAATAAGCTTCATCAAAACGCATACTCTTTTCCTCCTTGTGTGGAACTTAAGGTATCCCAACCTTTCATTATTTCTCAAATTTGGAGCCTATAACTCCTCTTTCTCGATTTACCTGTGCCTTCTTTTTCTTACAAGAAGACTACTTCATTTGTAGCAGTGTAAGTAACTAGCATGTTCAAGCCTTCTAGACAAACACCTTAAATGAGTCACTTACACTTTATTTATTTCAATTTAACGCTCTTACTTAATTAAATCGCCAACAAATTTCGGTAATGCGAATGCTGCATTGTGTAATTCTTTTGTGTAGTATTTCGTTTCGATTTCGTGGAAACGCTCTTCACTCACTTCTAATGGATCATGTTTTTTAGATCCAATTGTGAACGTCCAAAGACCACTTGGGTAAGTTGGAATGTTCGCTGTGTATAAACGAGTAATTGGGAAAATCTCCTTTACGTCTTTAAACACAGTTGTAATTAGTTCTGGTGTGAACCAAGGGTTGTCCGTTTGTGCAACGAAAATACCATCTTCTTTTAACGCTTTAGAGATTCCAGCGTAGAAGCCTTTTGTAAATAGATTTACTGCTGGTCCTACTGGCTCAGTAGAATCTACCATAATTACGTCATATTCATTTTCGCTTTCTGCAATGTGTAGGAAACCGTCTCCTACTTTTACTTCTACACGCTCATTATCTAGTGCGCCTGCAATTGATGGTAAGTATTGTTTAGAGTACTCAATTACTTTTCCATCGATTTCAACAAGAGTTGCTTTCTTTACGCTTGGGTGTTTTAACACTTCACGAATAACACCGCCATCGCCACCACCTACAACTAATACGTTTTCAGGGTTTGGATGTGTAAATAAAGGTACGTGCGCTACCATTTCATGATAAACGAACTCATCTTTTTCTGTTGTCATAACCATGCCATCTAAAATAAGCATGTTTCCGAACTCTTCCGTTTCAACCATATCAAGTTTTTGGAATTCTGTTTGCTCCGTATGTAATGTGCGGTTAATACGCGCCGTAATCCCAAAATGTTTTGTTTGTTTTTCAGTGAACCATAGTTCCATCGTACAATCACGCCTTTCAATGCAAATTTATAATAGGGACATCATTAATGTCCCCTAACAAAAATAAAACAAAACATCCAAAAAGTATAGTTAAAAGTACAAAAATACCGAAAATATATTTTAGTCAGAGGGTTCTAACATATGTACGAAAAAGGATTGCCTTGTAATAGGAAAGAAAACCCTTTCTTAAGAAAGGGCTTTTGTCTCTACTTCTACCGGCTTTCGAACCGGAATTAAAATCATTACACAACCGACTAACACAACAATTCCACCGACTAAAAACGGACTTTGCGGTGAAACAGTGTGGCCGATGATTCCTGATAAGATTGGAGCAATTGCGCCACCTAACCAACGAACGAAGTTATAAACACCTGATGTAACAGATCTTTCATAAGGTGAAATATCCATTACATAACTTGTAAATAATGCATTATTTAACCCAGATGCTAATCCCGATAGAACAATTAATACAATTTGTAACCACATAACTTTCACGAAAAATAGTGCGATTAAGAAAAGGGCAAATACGAGTAAACTACCTTTCAACAATGCTTTCGGTTCATATTTCCCTTCTAGCTTATGAGCCAAAATTGCAGAACCGTAAGCTAACGCTAATCCCCATCCGCAAAATACAAACCCTAATTGAATAGCAGATAAATGCATAATAAGTGGTGAATATGCTAGCACAACGAAAAATCCGTAGTAGTATAACATTCCTGAAATCGCACCTTGCATAAACGGTTTATATTTCACTAGGTTAAGTAACTCCCCTACGCCTGCCGCTTTACGTTTCACTTTTCGCTCCGGTTCTTTTACAAAAAAGAAAACTAAAATAAATGCTAAGAAAATTAAAATACTCGTCGCAAAAAATGGGTAACGCCAAGAATGTCCACCTAATATCCCGCCTAATAACGGTCCGCCTGCCATCCCTAAACCGATAGCTGCTTCATATAGTCCTACTGCTTCATGAACTTCTTTACTTAATGCAATCAATAATGTCATCGCCGTTGCGAAGAACATCGCATTTCCTAATCCCCACCCCGCGCGGAAAATAGATAATTGGGCAATCGTTTGCGATATACCGCATATAAACGCAAATACAGTTACAATCGCAAGACCGATCGTCATCATTCGTTTATCACCAAATCTTGATGCGAATATTCCAGCTGGTAACATCATAATTGCCATCGTTAAAATATATGCTGTAAATAACATCTCTACTTGCCAATGCGATGCACCAATTTGCTCAGCAATACTTGGTAAGATTGGGTCGACTACCCCTATACCCGAAAAAGCAAGGAAGGTAGCCACCACTGTAATCAATCTCCCTAATTTTTGTTTGCTCTCCATTTTGATCATTCTCCTTTTGTACTCTCTAAAAATGTCGCTGCACGATGTAGGCTATCTTCGAGTTCCGCCTTTACACGCTGCATTTGATCCATTTTCTCGTCTAGCGTTTGCACTTGTTTTTCAAGCATCTCTTTAATTTCTTGAATCACTTCGCGGTCACGAGGATTCTCACTATTTCTTCTTTGCTCCATTCTTTCTTTTAACGATAAAAAATGTTGCATTTCTTGAAGTGTAATCCCTAACACTTCTTTCGCTTCTACAATCCTTTTAATTCTGGCGATGTCCTCGTCCGTATACAGGCGAATGTTCCCCTCACTACGTTCAGGGGGATGAATTAAACCAATTTCCTCATAATAACGAAGTGTACGTTTTGTTAAACCAACTTGCTTTGTGACTTCATCAATTTTATACATGTTTATTCCTCCCTTCACTCAATTATTACATTTTACGTTAACGTTAACTTTTGTGCAACTGTTAGACTTTTGTAAATGTTTATCCTATTCAATTGTATTTTTCCAAAAGCAGTTTCATAATGAAAGAAAAGAAACGATAAGGAGATTTCCGTATGAATAAACCACTTATTTTCGCCCACCGCGGGGTAAAAGGAACACATCCAGAAAATACGATGATTGCCTTCCAAGAAGCAGAACGCATTGGTGCCCACGGAATTGAGCTTGATGTCCACCTATCAAAAGATGGTGAACTTGTCGTGATTCACGATGAAACAGTAGATCGCACAACAAATGGCATAGGTCTTGTTTCTGAAAAAACGGTAGCGGAATTACAAACTTTAGATGCTGGTAGCCATAAAGACCCTTCTTTCCATGAAGCAAAAATCCCAACGTTACGTGAAGTATTCATTTGGTTATCTACGACAAATTTACAGCTCAATATTGAGTTAAAAACAGATGTTATCCACTATCCAACTATTGAAGAAAAAGCTGTTGCTCTCGTTCGTGAATACCATCTATCTAATCAAATTATATTCTCATCATTTAACCACGACTCTGTTTCATTATTAGCAGAAATAGCTCCTGAAATCCCAAGAGCAATTTTATATGATACACCACTTGCTGATCCTATCGCTGAAGCAAAAAATAGAGAAGCAACTGGTTTACATCCAAACTTTCAATTACTAACAAAGGAATTTATTCAATTTGCACAAGATCAAGGGTACGTTTTCCGCCCTTATACGATTAACGAATACAAAGATTTACAAACTATGATTGACTATGGCGTAGATGTCATTATTACCGATTGGCCAGCACGTGCCTTTGAGCTCCTTTCTTAATTGAAGGAGCTTTTTGTTTTCGAAATTTCATTGTTTAAAATAACCGAAAACCCTCAATACTAATACAATAATGTTTGTATTAGTATTGAGGGGCTGAAAAAGATGGATCAAACTATGAATCCGAAACTTAAAAAATATAAACGTCTTTTCTTCACCGTAATGTTTTCTTCTGTTCTTTTTTTTGTTTTTTCCTTTTTTGTTATTATTATAGTTGCAAAAATTATGGGACCTCCTCCTGTTGCTGTCCCACAAACAAGTGTCTTTTACGCTAATGATGACACTGTTATCGGACAAAGTAATGAAATGCAAAAACGTTACAATGTATCTCTCAATGAAATTTCTCCTTATGTAAAAGAGGCGACACTTTCTATCGAAGATCAACGATTTTACAAACATCATGGCTTTGATATGAAACGTATTGCTGGTGCTATTGTTGCCGATTTAAAAGCGATGGCAAAGGTCCAAGGTGCTAGTACGATTACACAACAGTATGCTCGTAACCTATACTTAGATCATGATAAAACGTGGAAACGTAAACTATTAGAAGCGATGTACACAATTCGCCTTGAAGTGAACTATAATAAAAATCATATTTTAGAAGGATATTTAAATACAATTTATTACGGGCATGGTGCTTACGGAATCGAAGCTGCGTCTCGTCTATATTTCGATAAAACAGCAAAAGAATTAACATTAGCGGAAGCTAGTATGCTCGCAGGTATCCCGAAAGGACCTAGTGTCTACTCTCCCTTTTTAAAAGAGGATCGTGCGAAAGGACGACAATCTCTCATATTAGACGAAATGGTAGAACAAGGTTACATTACGAAGAAACAAGCAACGTCAGCAAAAAAAGAGCCACTAACTTTTGCCTCATTAGATACAAAAAAAGTGGCAGAGATTGCACCTTATTTCCAAGATGCTGTACAAGCTTCTCTTCTTCGTGATATCGGATTAGATGAACAAGCCTTACAAAAGGGTGGCCTGCGTATTTATACAACACTAGACCCTAAATTACAATCTGTTGCAGAGCAAGCTGTAAAAGATCACATACCTGACACAACAAACATACAAACCGCGCTCGTCTCTATGAATCCAAAAACAGGTGAAGTAGCTGCCCTTGTTGGTGGAACTGATTATAATACGAGTCAATTTAACAGGGCTACACAGGCCGCTCGACAGCCTGGATCTACGTTTAAGCCATTCCTGTATTACGCGGCATTAGAACGAGGATTCACCCCTGCTACGCGCTTAAAAAGCGAATACACTGTGTTCACTTTAGGTGACGGTGTTTCAAAGTATAAACCGAAAAACTATAAAGACTATTATGCAGACGATTTTGTAACAATGGCGCAAGCTCTTGCGGTCTCTGATAACGTATATGCCGTGAAGACCAATTTATTTTTAGGCGAAGACATTCTTACAAAAACAGCGAAGCAATTCGGTATTACTACCGCATTAAAAGATGTTCCGTCTCTCGCTCTCGGTACATCTCCTGTAAAACCAATTGAAATGGTTAACGCTTATAGCATGTTCGCAAACGGCGGAAAAGAAGTAAAACCGATGTTTATTCGCCGCATTATGGACCAGGAAGGAAACATGCTATACGATGCTCATTTGGAGAGTAAACAAGTTCTCGATAAAAGCAAAGCGTTTGTAATGGAAGAAATGATGACGGGCATGTTTAATAAAAAACTGAGCAGCTATGCTGCTGTAACTGGTCAATCGATGTTATCTAAACTATCAAGAACATATGCCGGAAAATCCGGTTCTACTGAAACAGATAGTTGGATGATTGGATTTACCCCGCAAATCGTAACGGGTGTATGGGTTGGATACGATCAACCTAAATCGATTTCAAACGTAGCAGAAGAAGGATATGCGAAAAAAATATGGACCGATACGATGGAAAAAGGCTTAGATGGACAACCTCAAAAAGAGTTTAAACAACCAAGTGACGTCGTTGCAGTCGATATTAACCCTGAAAACGGAAAAATCGCTACAAAAAATTGTCCCATTTCAGTTAAAATGTATTTCGCAAAAGGTACAGAACCAACTGAATATTGTATGGATCATGTCGATGACAAAGAGGAATTTGAAAAGACAACTGAAGAAAAGAAGAAAACAAGTTGGTGGAAAAAATATCTTCCTTGGTAAAAAAAATAGCTGACGGGCATCCGTCAGCTATTTTTTATTCACTTAATAATGCACGGCGCAATTCTTCACTAGATTCGTTCCAAATCGCTTCATTATGTTCTTTCAAGAATGTACCAAGTACTTTTTTAGATGATTCATCCATATGGTCAACCATAATGTAACGCTTCATTGATTTATCCAATTTTGTTTACGTGCTCTGGAAGTGATTTATATCCGCGGCGAATTTCACGGTCAACTGTCATTTCACAAGCTGTTACACCTGCATAATAAGCACCTGTCGCCGTTCTTTCAATCGTTACCCACACAAGCCAAAATGGTTTTCCGTTTGGAACTTCATCTTTATTTGTTAAAAACTTAATACCTTTTTCGACTGTACTACGTGCATGCATTGCACCGATATCAACAAATGCTGTTTTCTCTAGTACATCGACAAATACAGGTGAAATGTTTTCTAGACTTAATGCTCCAACACCAAAACCACCATGTCCATCTGTTGAATCATTTTTCACGATATTAAAACCGATTTTTTTCTTTTTCTCTGTCATATGTAAACTCCTCCTCACTTAATGATTATAAAAGGCCAAAAATAGGCGCAATGATACTGTCTAAAAATACAAATACATATGGAATGACAACATTAAAAATAGGTTGAATTGTATAATTGCTAAGCGGTGTAATAACAAGAATTAATAACGCTATTGCTCCATACTTTTCATACTGTGTCATTTTCGCACGAATATTTGTTGGTGCTAGATCTTCCACAACTCGATACCCATCAAGTGGCGGAATTGGCAATAAGTTAAATACAAGTAATACGATATTAAGCATAATAAAAATTCGGAAGAATTGAGCCAATGTATCTGCTACTGCAAATGGAATTGAATCTAATACACCAAATGTTAATAGGCTATACCAAATAATTAAACCAATTGCACTTAAAATTAAGTTACTAATTGGGCCTGCAATTGAAACTAATATCCCTGCAAGACGCGGCCTTTTAAAGTTATATGGGTTAACAGGAACAGGTCTTGCCCAACCAAAACCAAGAATTAATACAGCGATCATCCCAATAGGATCTAAGTGCGCCATCGGTGATAATGTTAAACGGCCTTGCTTCCTTGCTGTATCGTCTCCAAATTTATATGCAACATATGCATGCGCAAATTCATGCACTGATAACGCAATAATAATGGCCATTGCTACCAACGGAATTTGTTGCAATGGGTATCTAAATAACTGATCCATGATTCATCTCCTCTTCAATATGTTAAAAAAAGAAATTATTTGTTTTTTCGATTGTTCTTCCCCATAATCCGCTATAATAAGAGTGTAACTTACATAAAAGGAGCGATTATATATGCCATACGTAACAGTGAAAATGCTAGAAGGACGCACAGAGGAACAAAAGAAAGCTCTTGCTGAGAAAGTAACAGCAGCAGTAAGCGAAACAACTGGTGCTCCTGAAGAAAACATCGTTGTTTTCATCGAAGAAATGTCTAAAAACCATTATGCAGTTGGCGGAAAACGCTTAAGCGACAAATAATTTCAAGTTCTTTCATAAGAAGCAGCTCTTAGCTGCTTCTTATTTTTTTCCTTCTAGTAATTCGATGATTCTCTCTTTATATTTTCCTTTTCTTCCATCTTCATAGATTAAATCATGCGGATAGAATAGTTTTTGATCCCTTCTCTTCTTACCAGTAATTGCCTCAACAATATCCGATTCACGCGAAAGCTCTCTAAGCTCTCCATTTGGCATAAGAAGTAAGATTGGCAGACGTTCTTCTTCTTCACCAGCACGGTAAAAGTCATACGGTAAGTCTGACGTTGAATCAACTACTAAATAGTATTCTGGATCAAGTCCAATCTTTTTAAATAAGCTACTTAATTCCATCCAATTATCTAAACCGTGCTTATCTGTAAACTCTACATATTTAAATAGGTTTCGATTCATAAAACGACGGCATAAATCACTTAAAATTGGATCTTCTTCGTCTTGCCATACTTGGAAGTAATAATACATAACGTTCTCGTCTAACTTTAAATAATCCTCTACTGTAACTTCTTCTTCAAATAAAGAATAGAAATGAACCGGATGATTTTTAAATGTATAATACTTCTCATGCAATGATTTTGCACGGTGTAAAATCTTCGTTAAAATAACTTCGGCACTGCGCGTTACCGGATGGAAATATACTTGCCAATACATTTGATAACGACTCATAATATAATGCTCAACAGCATGCATACCACTATTTTTAATGACTACTTGATTCCCATATGGACGCATGACACGTAGTATACGTTCCATATCAAAGTTTCCATACTTTACGCCAGTGAAATACGCATCTCTTAATAAATAGTCCATACGATCTGCATCAATTTGACTGGAAATCATGCTAATCGCTAATTTATTCGTAGATGTTTTGGCGATTACATCGGCTACCTTTTGCGGAAAGTCTTTATCCACACGACTTAATATGCGATTAATTTCCGTATCTCCAACGATAATCTTTTGCGTAAATTTCTCATGATCTAATGAAAATACTTTTTCAAACGAGTGAGAAAATGGACCGTGACCGACATCATGAAGTAATGACGCACATAAACATAACAATCTATCTTCAGCATTCCAGTTCGGTCTGCCATCAAACACATCATCAATCATACGACGAATAATTTCATATACACCTAACGAATGAGTAAAGCGACTATGCTCTGCACCGTGAAATGTAAAAAATGTCGTTCCAAGCTGCTTAATACGGCGCAAGCGTTGAAATTCTTTCGTTCCGATTAAATCCCAAATAACACGATCGCGTACGTGCACATATTTATGTACCGGGTCTTTAAACACTTTTGTTTCGCTGAGTTTGTCGTTTAAATATACCACCTTCCGACATCCCCCTTTCTTTACTGCATTCTTACTATATATTATAAACGAAATAGGAAACAGAAAGAAATGAAAGACTATATTAATTGCCCTTATATAAAGAAAAAATCACTTTTACCGAAGTAAAAGTGATTTCTGTTTATACATTATTTCCCTAAAACGAATTCAGCAACTTCATCTAAGATCATTTCTTTACCTAGAGGGAAGTAACCTTTGTTTACGTCTTCGTTTTTAATTGTAAATACGTGGTTGTTTTTAACAGCGTTCATGTTTTTCCAAATTGATTCTTCTTGGAATTCTTTTAGACGTTGAGAACCGTCACCAGTTGTAAATACGAATAAGTAATCCGGGTTGTAATCGATTAAAGCTTCTTTCTGTACTTGTACTAGTGGTTTATCCGTTGGTGTACCTTTAACTGCTGGTAATTTTAAATCATTAAAGATTACGCTACCGTAACCGTAGTCACCGTATACGCGGAAAGCATTTGGATATGCAGCCATTTTCATAAATTTAGCATCGCCAGTTTTCGCAACGATTTTGTCATGTAATTTGCTTGCTTTTTCATCATACTGTTTGAACCATTCTTTCGTTTCTTTCTCTTTACCGAAGATTTGACCTACTTCTTCGAATTTCGGACGCCATTGGTCTAATGGAGTTTTTAACATAACTGTTGGTGCAATTTTAGATAATTGATCATAAATCTTTTCTTGACGATTGTTTACAAGAATTAAGTCTGGTTTTGCAGCAGCTACTGCTTCGATGTTAATTTTATCGCCCCAAGCAGAACCAACTGGTTTTACGTCTTTTAATTTCTTTTCAATATGTGCATCAATCTTTTCTTGAGATGTATTAGCAGTAATAATTGGTTTCATACCAAAGATTAATAATTCTTCTGTTGAACCACTAAGGTCAGCAATTTTCTTTGGATTTGCAGGAATTTTAATTTCCCCTTTTGCGTGTTGTACAGTGCGCTCTTCAGTCTTCGCATCCTTCGCATCTGCTTTCTTCTCTTCTTTGTTAGAACACGCTGCAAATAGTACAGAAGTAACGACTAATACCATTGCTAATAACGCCATTTTAAAATTCTTCATGTTCCCACTCCTTCTAGCTGTATTTCTCTTATAAGTTACAGTGAACTATAAGAAACAAGATTAACAATTAATAAATATATATTGATTAATTGTTGCTTATGCCCCGTTCTAACGGGTGTTCAACTTCCTATTTACTAATAAGAAGCTCAACGTCCATTAGAAGCCCCCCTCTTTACGAGGGGGATCTACTTATGCTTTTTTACGCAATTGATTACTAATCATCGCTAAATCATATGTTAAACAAATTGGTTTACAGTTTACTGGACACGGAACGATTTGAGCTTCAATCTCAAATACACTGCGAAGTGTTTCACTCGTCATCACTTCGTCTGGTGTTCCTTGCTTCATTAACTTACCTGCTTTTAATGCAATCATATGATCTGAGAAACGAGAAGCATGGTTTAAGTCATGGATAACCATAACAATCGTTCTACCTTCTTCTTCGTTTAACTTTTTCAATAAGTTTAATACTTCTAATTGATGAGCCATATCTAAGTACGTTGTCGGTTCATCTAATACGAGTAATTCTGTCCCTTGTGCAAGAGCCATCGCAATCCATACGCGTTGACGTTGCCCGCCTGATAACGCCTCTGCTGGACGATTTGCGAATTCTGTCATTCCCGTCACTTCAAGTGCCCAATGAATGTAACGATAATCCTCTTCTTTCAACGTTCCAAATCCTTTTTGATGAGGAAAACGTCCATATGAAACAAGTTCAAACACAGTAAGGCCAGTTGGCACTTCTGCAGTCTGTGGTAAAATCGCCATTTTCTTTGCGATTTCTTTCGTTGGCTGTTTCTCGATTGCTTTTCCGTCAAGATAAACAGTACCTTTTTTCGCCTTCAAAATACGAGAAGCTGTTTTTAATAATGTGGACTTCCCACAACCATTTGGTCCAATAATTGTTGTAATTTTCCCTTCCGGAATTTCAACTGTTAATCCATCAATAATTAACCCTTCATTATAGCCAACAGATACCGCATCAACTGCTAAAGTTGCCATACAAAAAGCCTCCCTTTATTTTGTCCTCATAAGTAAGTATATGAAATATGGTGCACCAATTACAGAAATAACAAGACCGACCGGTATTTCTGAAGTTGTTAACACACTTCTTGAAATTACGTCTGCGAATAAGAGTAAAAACGTCCCTATTAGTGCAGCGGTAGGCAGCATAATTTGATGTTTACCACCGACAAGGCGTCTAGCTAAATGCGGAGCCATTAAACCGATAAAACCAATTCCTCCGGCAACAGCGACAGATGCACCAGCTAAACAAACTGCAATAAATAATAATTTACGTCTTTCTTTTTCTACATTTACACCAAGGCCAACTGCTGTGGAGTCGCCTAGGTTCATTACGTTTAATATATGAGCCTTACTAATAGCAAGTGGCAAGAAAATAACCATCCATGGAAGTACACTTAGTACGAATTTCCAATCTGTGCCCCATAGACTTCCTGCTAACCAAATCGTAGCAAAACGGAAATCGTTAGATGTCATCTTCATAGAAAAAATTAAACTAACAGCACCAAACCCGGCTGCAACAGCAATACCGACAAGTATTAATCTCGTTGATGAAACGCCGTCTTTCCATGCTAGTAAATAAATAATAACCGCTGCTAATATCGCACCAACTAACGCAAAGAAAGGAAGGATAAATACAGATAAAAATGTACCAGTTCCCACTTTCCCGAAGAAAAAGTAAACGAAGATAACGACTGTTAACCCCGCTCCAGCGTTAATACCAATAATACCTGGATCAGCAAGTGGATTACGTGATAACCCTTGCAAAATCGCACCTGACATCGCTAAAGCAGATCCAACTAATATAGCAATGACCATACGCGGCATACGGAATTCAAATAAAATAACAGACTGATCTTCAGCCCCAAGTCCAACCAATGACTTTAATACGTCCATTGGCGGTATTTTAAATGTCCCTGTATTTAAACTTACTAAAAATACAGTAACGATTAATCCTACTAAGATTGTTAAAACAGAAACGTTCTTTTTTGTTAAGACACTTGTCCTCACATTTTCCCTCTCCCTTCGTTACGTGCTAAGTAGAGGAAGAATGGAACCCCAATTAGCGCTGTAATTGCTCCAATTGGCGTTTCAAACGGCGGATTAATAACGCGAGATAACATATCTGCACATTCAATTAACAGCCCACCTAAGACCGCAGAACATGGAATAACCCATCTATAGTCTGAGCCTACAAGGAAACGAGTCATGTGCGGGATTACAAGACCAACAAATCCAACCGATCCTGCCATAGAAACCGCAGAACCTGTTAACACAAGAACAAGTACTGTTCCGATAAATTTAATTAATGTCGTATTTTGACCAAGTCCAATCGCAATTTCTTCACCGAAGCTTAAAATTGTAATATACCTCGACATCATAATTGCAATAAAGAGACAAACAAGGCCAATTGGTACTAACATATTAATACTTTCCCATTTCACTCCCGCAACTCCGCCTGCATTCCACATACTCACCTCTTGGGCAAGGTTGAAATATAGCGCAATTCCAGATGAAATGGCCCCTAATAAAGCACTAATTGCTGCACCCGCTAAAGCTAACTTCACAGGTGTTAATCCACCTGGTGAAGAAGACCCAATTCCATATACAATGCTCGCTCCAAACGCAGCCCCAATAAAAGATGCGATAACGAACATTAAATAAGGTGAATTAGGGAAGAATGCATACATAATTGCAATTCCAAATACAGCTCCATCTGTAATTCCCATTAACGATGGTGAAGCAAGTGGATTTCGCGTCATACCTTGCATAATTGCCCCTGATACTGCTAAAAAGGCACCTGCAACTACGCCCCCTATTGCTCTAGGCATGCGAAGTTCTTGAATTACGTTATGATGCGTAATAGAACCGTCAAACTGAAACACAGCTTGCCATACAGTCTTTAAACTAATATCTGCAGCACCAAACGAAATAGAAACTGCCATGCTTAAAGCTAACAAAACTGTACCTGCTACTAAAATAATAGAAGCAACGAGCGGCCTGCTCTTAATCTCTTTAACATTCACATCTTGCTGTTCTATACTCCTTGCGCTCGCTTCCATACCTCAACCATCCTAACCAACAACATATATTTAATGAAATGAAATTTATTCTCAAATAGTAATAAAAAATTAGGTTAATTGACCTTTTCTTGATAATGATTATCAGAATCACACACTTTCTATTCTACCTATCGCTTCAAAAGACTGTCAACCATTATTTTGAAATATAAATTTATATAAATTGAAATTTGAATGAATAGATGATGCCCCTCCTTCATTGAATGTTAATCTACTCAATTGTATTTTCGTAGAATAACTCATTCCTCGTATGGACATAAAAAAAGAAGAGTAATCTGTTCACTCTTCTTTTTCTTACTTATTTAACTTTGCTTCAATTTTTACAATTAATTCATCTTCTGTTGGAGCCGCGACTGGACGATTATTTACAAATGCGAATGATTTTTTACGACCAGGACCACAGTAAGACTGACATGCAACTTCAATCGTTGCACATGAATCTACTTTTTTTAACTTTGGAATCAACGTTTTAACGTTCGTTGCCTGACAATCATCACACACACGAAATTCGTTCCCCATTATATAACACTTCCTCTATTTTAAACTTTTCTCAAGTACATTTAAAAATAAACACTAAATGGTATTTTACCGCTCTTTGAAGCTCGTTGCAAGTTTCCCTTTAAAGCTCTTTCTTCATATAATGCTACATATTTATATGTTCTCCTACAGAAGCTTACGTCATTCTTGGCAAAATTTATACCTTTCATCGAAATCTACCATATTTTTAAAAGCTTTGTATAAAAGCTCATTTTTTTGCCCATTATAAAAATAGGAAGTTCATAAAAAGAAAGGGAGTTGAATCTATGAAAGTAAGACAAGATGCTTGGACGGATGAGGATGATTTATTACTTGCTGAAACTGTACTTCGTCACGTTCGAGAAGGAAGTACTCAATTAAATGCATTTGAAGAAGTGGGTGATCAATTAAATCGTACATCGGCTGCCTGTGGTTTCCGTTGGAATGCTGTTGTTCGCTATAGTTATGAACAAGCTCTTCAACTAGCAAAAAAACATCGTAAAGATAAAATGCGCGCTGCAAGCGGTGAACAAGCGAAAAAACGTTTACTTTATACACCACCAGCTTCAGATTCGATAACTGATTATGAAGAATTCGTACAAGAGGAATCAATTGTACAATATAAAGAAGCTATTCCATATAAAGAAACTACCGTTCCTGCTACAAAAAGCTCTATGACAATGCAAGATGTTATTTATTTTTTAACAAACAGTCGGATCTTCAAATATAAAAGTGACAGCTCTTGAAAACGAGAATACGAGATTGAAACAAGAGATTAGAGCACAAATCCTTCGAAATGAAGAACTAGAAAAGAAACTAGAAAAATTAGAAAAACAATCTCATACTGTACAAGAAGATTACGAAACACTTATGAATATTATGAACCGAGCTCGTAAGTTGGCAGTCATGGATGACGAAGAACGTTCTCAAACATCTTTCCGAATGGATCGAAACGGTAATTTAGAAAAAATTGCAGAATAGAAAGGATGCATGTAATGCATCCTTTTTTAGTCTTTCATCTTTAAACTTTCCCTTTATATGCGAGAAAACCCCCTTCTTCATTTTTTGCTATAATAGAGATTGTCATTTTAAAGATAAGGGGTTAGTTATATGAGCAATTCCCGTTCCATTTTATCTCAGCCAGAGTGGCGTATTGTAGATCAGTCTAGTTTGGGACCAACATTCCATGCATTGCAGTCATTCGCAATGGATGACACACTGTGCACAAGCATTGGAAATGGTCAATCAGCTGCAACAATGCGTTCTTGGGTTCATTACAATACAATTGTTCTTGGCATTCAAGATTCACGCCTACCACACTTGGAAGAAGGTATTTCCTTTTTACAAGAAAACAACTTCAATGTTATCGTTCGTAATTCCGGTGGACTTGCAGTCGTACTTGATGAAGGTGTTTTAAACGTATCACTTTTATTCCAAGAGACAGAAAAAGGTATCGATATTGATCTTGGATACGATACAATGTGGCATTTAATTAAGGAAATGTTAAACGATTACGATGTTACAATCGAGGCAAAAGAAATTGTTGGTTCTTACTGTCCTGGTAGCTATGACTTAAGTATTCGCAATCAAAAATTTGCTGGCATTTCACAGCGCCGTATTCGCGGTGGTGTCGCTGTCCAAATTTATCTCTGCGCTACAGGAAGTGGCTCTGAGCGTGCCGCACTCGTTCGTGATTTCTACAACCTAGCCATTCAAGGAGAAGAAACACGCTTTACGTATCCTGAAATTGTACCGAGTACGATGGCTTCACTTTCAGAATTACTTGGCGAAACTATTACAGTACAAGATTTAATGATGCGCCTTTTAAAAACACTGCAGCAATTCGCTCCAAAGTTAACACCATCTCAATTAACAATAGATGAAATACCTTTATATGAGACGAATTTACAACGTATTATTGATCGTAACAATAAAGCACTTGGCTTAGAAAAATAAAGACCGTCGCTATTATAGCGACGGTCTTTATTTCGATTCATTATAGAATTAAAGTGCTTGAGCTGCTGTAATTAAAGCTAACTTGTACACTTCTTCTTCGTTACATCCGCGAGATAGATCATTTACAGGCATATTTAAACCTTGTAAGATTGGTCCTACTGCTTCGAAGTTACCTAAACGTTGAGCGATTTTGTAGCCAATATTACCAGCTTCTAAGCTTGGGAATACGAATACGTTAGCATCACCTTTAATTGTAGAACCTGGAGCTTTTTTCTCAGCTACAGACGGTACGAATGCAGCATCGAATTGGAATTCTCCATCTAAAGTTAATTCAGGAGCCATTTCTTTTGCAATACGAGTTGCTTCTACAACTTTTTCTGTTTCTGGAGATTTCGCAGAACCTTTTGTAGAGAAGCTTAACATAGCAACGCGTGGATCAATACCGAATAGTTCAGCAGTTTTCGCACTCTCGATACCAATTTCAGCTAAATCTTGGCTGTTTGGTGCAATGTTAATTGCACAATCAGCGAATACATATTTCTCTTCTTCACGTACCATGATAAATACGCCAGAAGTTTTTGTAACGCCTGGTTTTGTTTTAATGATTTGAAGTGCTGGACGAACTGTATCAGCTGTAGAGTGAGCTGCACCACTTACTAAACCGTGTGCTTTACCCATGTATACAAGCATTGTACCGAAGTAGTTTTCGTCTTTAAGGATTTTGCGAGCGTCTTCTTCAGTTGCTTTACCTTTACGGCGTTCAACGAAAGATGCTACCATTGCATCCATTTCTTCGTATGTAGCTGGGTCATAAATATCAACGCCTGCTAATGTTAAATTCATGCTAGCAGCTTTTGCGCTAATTTCTTCTTTATTACCAACTAAAATTGGTTGTACTAACTCTTCTTTTGCTAAACGCTCTGCAGCGCCTAAAATTCTTTCATCAGTTCCTTCAGGAAGTACGATAGAAATGCCTTTTCCTTGAACTTTTTCTTTTACTGTTGTAAATAAGTTGCTCACGAATAAACCCTCCTACATATGTTAAAAAACTCTATCTTTAAGAATACTGCTTTTCCTCTATATTTTAAACTTATAGCTCCCAAAAAATAGATAAAATTAAAATGATTATATTTTCATAAAATTCAGCCTAGAAATAAATCCCCTTTAAGCCTTATCTTCTCCTATTTTCAAGTAAATTTAAATGTGACAATTTTATGCGCTAAGGTTTTATATAGATGATTTTAAAACTATATATGCTATAGTTAACGTGTAAAACTATCATTAACTGAGGTGAATAGAATGAGTGAAGCAACAACAACGTTAGATGGCTGGTATTGTTTACATGATTTACGTTCTATTGATTGGGCTGCCTGGAAAACATTATCTAGCGACGAACGCGGACAAGCTGTGTCTGAATTTTTAAATGTCGTTGAAAAATGGAACGAAGTATCTACTGCGAAAAAAGGTAGTCATGCAATGTATACTGTTGTTGGCCAAAAAGCTGATATTATGCTTATGATTTTACGTCCAACAATGGAAGAGTTAAATGAAATTGAGACAGAATTGAATAAAACAACATTAGCTGAATATATGGTTCCTGCATACTCTTACGTATCTGTTGTTGAACTAAGCAACTACCTTCCAGCTGATGAAGATCCATATCAAAACCCACAAATCTTAGCTCGCTTATATCCAGAACTACCAAAAGCAAATCACATTTGCTTCTACCCAATGGATAAGCGTCGCCAAGGTGATGACAACTGGTACATGCTTCCTATGGAAGAACGTAAAAAAATGATGTACAGTCATAGTAAAATCGGTCGCCAGTACGCAGGTAAAGTACGCCAAGTTATTTCAGGATCAGTTGGATTCGACGATTTTGAGTGGGGCGTAACATTATTCGCTGACGATGTTCTTCAATTTAAAAAACTTATATATGAAATGCGCTTCGATGAAGTAAGTGCTCGTTATGGTGAATTCGGAACATTTTTCGTTGGAAACATTTTACCAGACGAAAAGGTAGAGAAGTTTTTACACATATAGAGTGAAACTTTAATCAGTGGGGGTTTTGTT